>NZ_CP015027.1:1032500-1347205 GCF_002077155.1 Sporosarcina sp. P33
GCCAATGTGTCAGCTGGCGCTCGCTAATGATATGCATTGCCGCCTTGCGTTTACCGTCTGTGTAGTGTTTTGTCTGGATTGGTATACTATTGTCTTGCGTAATAATGAACAAAATCTCATCAAATGTATCGGTAATTGGATCGTCTTCTCTTTGGTTTCCTATAAGAAGTACGCTTAATGTGTCAGGCAAACTGGCCCTTTCCTGATAAACAGGCCGCAGCATTTGTTCCACGTTCTCGCCTCCTGGTTCTTTACTTGGTAGTCTCGAATACTTTATTTCGACGAATTTCACATAAAATCCTTTAATTTAGAGGGAGATTGTACTGCAATTATTTTATAATATGATATATTAGGTGAGGATAGTGTTAGGAGGAAACTTTAGATGAAGCCTTACAAAAATAAAATAAATCGTATTCGTTCATTTGCCTTGTCACTTATTTTCATCGGGGTCGTCATTATGTATATCGGCATCTTTTTCCGTTCCAATGAAATTGTCATGCTGATCTTCATGTTCCTGGGAGTCATCGCAATCATCGGAAGTACAGTCGTATATGCATGGATCGGCACCTTGTCCACGAGAGCCGTCAGGATTAAATGTCCAAACTGCGGAAAGCATACGAAAATGCTCGGACGCGTTGATATGTGCGGACATTGCCGGGAGCCATTGACACTTGATCCGGATCTGGAAGGCAAAGAGTTTGATGTATCGTATAATAAAAAAGTTAAACATGACGAACAATAAAAAACGAGCGTAGCCCGATTGGGTTACACTCGTTTTATTTTGCTTCCGAATTTTGTTTTGCTGCGCACTGCGGACATGTGCCATACACTTCTAAACGATGTGAATTCACTTGGAATCCAGTTACATGTGCCGCAAGCCGTTCCACTTCTTCCAGACCGGGATGATGAAAATCCACAATCTTTCCGCAATCGTCACAAATAATATGGTAATGATCATGTGTTACAAAATCAAAACGACTTGATGCGTCTCCATACGTCAGCTCTTTTACAAGTCCTGAGTTTTGGAAAACACGTAAATTATTATATACAGTCGCTACACTCATATTAGGAAAATCCGCTTCAAGCGCTTTATAAATCTCATCGGCAGTCGGATGTGACTTAGAAGTGATCAGATACTCCAAAATCGCATGTCGTTGCGGAGTAATTCTAACACCACTTTCTTTCAATGTAACGAGCGCATCTTTCAAGAACACTCCTGGCATCGTAATGCACCTCACTTCATAAGGATTACTTCTTTATAATCATTATAATTAGTTTACTCAATGAAGGAGTACATTGTCAACTTTTCTGCCAATCATCCGATATACTTCAATAACCTTTGGCCAAGTCGACTTGATTAATAAGATTTTTATCCCCTGACAGCCATTTATTAAGATTGGTATCCATAATATTAAGAGATCGTTTGACATATTGATCAGACAGACTTGACATATGCGGTGACACTGTACAGTTCGTCAATTCCCAAAACGGGCTGTTTTCAGGTAATGGTTCTGTCTCAAAGACATCCAGGACGGCATGACGGATTTCATTCTGCTTCAGTGCATCCAGGATATATTGCTCTTTGACAGCATCTCCTCTGCCGACATTCATAAAGACGGCCGTATCTTTCATAGCCCGAAAATGCTCCGGCTGATAAATCCATCTCGTCTGCGGTGTACTCGGCAGGATAGAAATGACATAGTCCGCTTCCGGCAATTTCTCAAAAATCTCCTCTAATGAAATTGTTTCATCCATAAAAGGGCTCTCATGGCCTGAACGGTTGCAGCCAATCGTATAAACATGGAATGCCTGCAGCAGCCGGCCGATTTCTCCTCCGATTGCCCCGGTTCCTACTATTATAGCCGTAGAATGGTTTACCTCACCCGGCAGCGTATCCAACTTCCACTTTTTCTCCGGCTGCCTTTTATAAATACCCGGCAGGCCGCGTTCAAGCGACAATAAATGTGCCAATACCGACTCTGCTAACGGCATTTTATGTACGCCGTGCGAGTTAGTAACCATGATGCTCCGCTTTTGCAGCGCTTCAAGCGGTAATGTATCGACTCCCACTGCCGCCACCATTACCCACTTCAAGGCGGCCGCTTTCACAATATGTTCATCCCTCAGGTCGCCTCCATCTGTCACGATGACCTCAATATCATCTAAGGGAACCTCATCAATTGCAGTCGTGTAAATAAAATCAACATCCGGATATTTCACTTTCAGCTGTTCTTTAAAGGTTGTTTTAATTTTAAATGTGAATAACACCTTCATACGGCTGCCTCCTATTTTGTCAGTTGTCTCAATGTCGTCAGCGCATCTTCCACATGGCCTTTCACACGGACCTTCCGCCACTCTTTCACTACAGTGCCTGTTGGATCAATTAAGAATGTCGACCGTTCAATTCCCATGTACTCTTTGCCGAAATTCTTCTTCAGCTTCCACACGCCGTATGCCTCTGCTGCTGCGTGATCTTCATCTACAAGCAATGAAAACGGCAGCCCGTGTTTGGCAATAAATTTTTGGTGAGATGCTGCAGGGTCTGGACTTACTCCCAGCACTACCGCATTCAAGTCTTCAAAGTCTGGCTGCGCATCGCGAAAATCACAAGCCTCTGTCGTGCAGCCCGGCGTTGCGTCTTTCGGATAAAAATACAATACTACATAGTTTTTCCCTTTAAATTCTTCTAATGAAACCATTTCCCCGTTTTCATTAGGCAGTGTAAATGCAGGCGCTTGTTTTCCTTCTAATTGATTCACTGATAAATTCCTCCTTTATTCTATGGAAGCATGTCGCATAGTAAAATCACTTCATACTTATCGTATCGGAAGTATTTGAATTTTACAATTTACCTAGACTTCAACCGGAAAGTAGAGACTTCACTCCATTTAATGCTAAAATGGATAGCGTACAATTGATTTGGAGGAATTCACTTATGAACCGAAAAAATTCAGAAGCAATCTACGCAGAAGCACTGGAACATATTGTCGGAGGTGTCAACAGCCCGGCAAGAGCATATGGCGCTGTCGGCGGCGGGGCTCCTACTGTTATGGAACGTGCAGAAGGTGCTTATTTTTATGACGTTGACGGTAACCGATATATTGACTATTTGGGGGCTTATGGTCCAATCATTACCGGACATGCGCACCCCCACATAACAAAAGCGATCACAAAGGCAGCGGAAAATGGTGTTCTGTATGGTACACCTACCCGCCACGAAGTACAATTCGCGAAAATGCTGAAAGAAGCGATTCCGGGAATGGATAAAGTGCGTTTTGTCAATTCAGGCACCGAGGCCGTCATGACAACAATCCGTGTCGCAAGAGCCTATACCGGCCGGACAAAAATCATGAAATTCGCAGGCTGCTATCACGGCCACTCGGATTTAGTGCTTGTCGCTGCCGGATCTGGTCCAGCAACACTAGGCACACCGGATTCTGCCGGCGTTCCATCATCTATCGCGAAAGAAGTCATCACGATTCCGTTCAATGATCCCAAGAGCTATAAAGCGGCAATGGAACAATGGGGCGATGAACTGGCTTGTATTTTGATCGAGCCTATCGTCGGGAATTTCGGTATCGTTGAGCCAAAGGAAGGTTTCCTCGAACTTGTCCATGAGCTTGCTGAAAAACAGGGCGTTCTGACAATTTACGATGAAGTCATCACAGCTTTCCGTTTCCATTACGGAGCAGCACAAACATTGCTTGGCCACCAGCCTGATCTGACTGCGTTCGGGAAAATTATCGGCGGCGGCTTACCAATTGGTGCCTATGGCGGGAAGAAAGAAATCATGGAACAGGTCGCTCCGCTCGGCCCTGCGTATCAGGCAGGTACAATGGCAGGAAACCCGACATCTATGCTTTCGGGAATCGCTTGTCTCGAAGTGCTGCAAGAGCCAGGTATTTACGATGAAATGGATCGTCTGGGCGGTTTGCTTGAAGATGGAATACTTGAACTGGCGAAGAAATACAATATTAAGATGACGATTAACCGTCTGGGCGGGGCACTCACATTGTTCTTCACCGATGTGACTGTCGAGAATTATAAGCAGGCAGAAGCAACTGACGGGGAGATATTCGGACGCTTCTTTAAGGAAATGCTGAAAAATGGTGTGAACCTGGCGCCGTCTAAGTACGAGGCATGGTTCCTGACTACTGCCCATACTGAACAGGATATAAATGAAACACTCGAAGCGGTTGAACGTTCATTTAAAGCACTTTGAACTGGAACAATTGACCGTTGCCCGCGTATATTGTAAAGTAGCAAAAAAGAGCTTTTTTAGGAAAGGAATTACCCAATGAAACTTGGTGCCCGCGTCTTTAAAACGGGTATTGCGATTGTTTTTGCCCTGTTTCTCGCACAATTACTCGGATTGCCTACCTCAGTATTCGCAGGTATTGCGGCGATTTTCGCAATCCAGCCTTCTATTTACAGATCGTACTTAACAATCGTCGAACAGCTGCAGGGTAACTTAATTGGCGCCACTGTCGCTGTAGTATTCACACTTATTTTCGGACCTCAGCTAGTGGTAGTCGGTTTGGCTGCCGTTATTGTTATGACGATTATGTTAAAGCTGGGTCTTGAAAAATCCATGTCACTTGCACTCGTTACAATGATTGCTGTAATGGAAGTAAAAGATGAAGCCTTTTTAACGTTTGCACTTCTGCGTGTCGGTACTATATTAGTAGGTGTCCTCGCAGCATTCATCGTGAATTTGGTATTCATGCCGCCAAAGTATGAAACTAAACTGTTTCAGGCCATTCACCAGGCACAGGATGAAATTATTCGATGGACCCGTCTTGCCGCCCGGCAGGCTTCCGACCACACTGCTATGAAGAAATCGCTGAGTAAATTAAAGGAACGTCTCATTCAGATTGATCAGCTGTACTTGCTGTTTAAAGAAGAGCGCAGTTACTTCAAGAAAACTTCCGCTACAAAGGCAAGACGGCTCGTCGTTTACCGGCAGATGATCGGGACCACACGCAGCAGTTACGATGTACTTAAGCGGCTGGATAAGTTTGAAAATGAACTCATCAATCTTCCCGAGCATTTCCGTATGATGATTCAGGAACGCTTGGAATCATTGCTTGTCTATCACGAACAGCTTCATTTGAAATTCGTCGGAAAGCTCAAAGCCGATCTTGATGACAACGAGATGGAAAGCGATTTTATACAGCGGCAGGAAGTAATGAATATTTTCGTAAAAGAAATTGCAATCACAAACGAAGAAGAAGAATTTTCATCTTACCATCTGCTCCATGTTCTCTCTTCCATGCTGAACTACGAAGAGCAGCTGGAACATTTGGATACGTTAATCACTTCCTATCAAACACGTTTTGAAGATGAAGAAAACGTGCTCGAAGATGAATTCTATTAAAAAACGGCAGAAGACTTTTTTAAGTCTTCTGCCGTTTTACTTATCCGCCGAGTTCCTGTCGATTGAACAGCCCGGCATACGTGCCGTTTTGCTCCATCAATTCCTGGTGGGTGCCTGATTCTTTTAATTCTCCGTGGTCAATCACATAAATACAGTCTGCATGTGTGATCGTAGAAAGACGGTGCGCGACAATTAAAGTCGTCCGCTCTTTGGCCAGCCGATCAAGCGACTCCTGAATGAGCGCTTCACTTTCCAAATCCAGCGCTGACGTTGCTTCATCCAAAATAAGCAAAGCAGGATTTTTCAGGAATACACGTGCAATCGCGATTCGCTGTTTTTGACCGCCCGATAACTTCACACCGCGCTCACCAACCCGCGTGTCATACCCTTCACTCAATGTTTCGATGAAATCATGAGCATTCGCCGCTTTTGCTGCAGCGATTACCTCTTCATCCGACGCTTCCGGTTTCCCCATCAGTATATTGCTTTTAACAGAATCACTGAATAGGATTGAATCTTGAAGCACCATCCCGATCTGATCACGCAGAGATTTCACTTGAATATCCCGGATATCATATCCGTCGATACGGATCGCACCAGCTGTCACATCATAAAATCGCGGAATCAGACTGATAATGGTCGATTTTCCCCCGCCGCTCATTCCGACTAATGCCGCCGTTTCTCCCGGACGGATTTTCAAGCTGACATTCGACAGAACCTCTTCCTCTTCATAGGCAAAACTTACGTGATCAAATTCGATTTCACCGTCAATCGGCGGCAAGGCTTTTGCCTCTTCTTGATCCGTTACATCATACTTTTCATTCATTAAATCCAGCACTCTGTCCATAGAAGCAAATGACTGTGTTAAGGAGGTAGATGAATTAACCAGTCTGCGCAATGGTGAATATAACCGTTCAATGAACGCGATGAACGCTACCATAGTCCCGACAGATAATGAGCCATTAATGACTTGATAGCCCGCATAGCCGATGACGAGTAATGGCGCTACATCAGTTATGGTATTCACAACTGCAAACGCTTTGGCGTTCCAGCGCGTGTGCTCAATCGCGCGGTCCAGGAATTTATTATTCACTTCGTCAAAACGTTCCTGTTCTTTGTCCTCAATCGCAAAACTTTTGATGATACTGACACCCGCCACACGTTCATGCAGGTAGCTTTGCACATCGGCAAGCGACTGAGATCGTTTGCGCGTCAATTGGCGCAGCCTGCCGAAGAAATATTTCACGCTAAATGCATAGAACGGGAACGCAATCAGCGTAACGAGAGTCAATTGCACATCCAATGTCAGCATGATGATGATCGCAATAACAATCGTCGCCAGATCCAGCCAGACATTCATCAGGCCAATCATAACAAAGTTCTTTGTCTGCTCGACATCATTGATCACGCGTGAAATCACTTCACCCGCGCGCGTATTGGAATAAAAACGCAGACCTAGCTTCTGCAAGTGACTGTACAATGACTGACGAATATCAAAAAGGATTTTATTACTTACATATTGTGCATAGTACTGGCGATAATATTCGACAGGCGGACGAATTAAGAAGAACACGATAATGGTGCCGCCAAGCCAATAAAATAAGTACTTTGTTTTATCAGGGTCACTCATCGTCGGCGAACCGATAATATCGTCAATTACAATCTTAATCAATAATGGCAAAAACAAAGGGATGGAAAATTTCACAACACCGATCAGAACGGTGAGGACAATTTGCCAATTATACGGCTTTACAAATTGAAGATAGCGTTTAATGCTTTCACCCATTCTGCCCCTCCTAGTAAAAAAACCTGACTTGCATGAATGCAAGCAGGTCTAGCACTGTTCGTCCTGAATTCGCTTATAGAAATCATAACGTGATGTCCATACGTCAATGAAGTCGGGTGCAAATGGACCTTTTCTCTGTTTGATCCAGCCCAGCAGCTTGTTCAAGTTATCCTGCAGGATTTGATCGATCACTTCCGGATAGTTCATTTGACGTTTATGATCCGCATACTCATCCTCATCCAGGATCAGATAGCTCATGTCCGGAAATACTTTTACGTCCAAGTCATAATCAATATACTTCAAGGATTTTTCATCGTAGACAAACGGTGAACTCATATTGACATAATAGTAAACACCGTCTTCACGCAGCATGCAAATGATGTTGAACCAATTTTCTGCATGGAAATAGCAAATGGAAGGTTCACGCGTCAGCCATGTGCGTCCATCCGATTCCGTAACGAGTGTGCGTTCATTTCCCCCGATAATGATATTGCGTGTGCCTTTTAATACGAGCGTTTCTTGCCAGACACGGTGAATTTTGCCGTTATGTTTGTAGCTGTGGATCTGTATCGTTTCTCCTTCTTTTGGGATTGCCATTTTCTATACCACCTTTGAGCTGTGTTCCACCGCTCTTGCTATCTGTTCATTATACCAACTGCGTTCCCAAATTTAAAACGATTCAACCATCTATTTCATAATTCATTGTGCCGGGTATGTCTGCCGCATCCTTTTTCGCATAAGAAAACCGGTAGAAATGGCTTATGTTAGCCTTTTCTACCGGTAGTTGGAGCGTGCATTCAGTTTGAGTTATTGTTTTGATTTGCACGTGCTCCAGAAGCCTGCTGCTTGTTCGCTTCTGATTTACGGTTTTGCTGTCTCACTTGGTTGACATCTGTTTCAGATGCAAACTCCTCGTTCATAGATGATTGCATCGCGGACGAAGAAGACTGCATATTCTTTGCAGACTGTGCATTTTGCTGACGTACTTGATTGACGTCCGTCTCGGAAGCGAACTCTTCATTCATCGATTGCTGCATCGCAGATTGCGCGTTCTGCTTTCTCACCTGATTTGCATCTGTTTGAGATGGATCTTGCTGCGCGTTGTTTTTTGGTTGCTTTGGCATGGATTATTCACCTCCGTACCCCTAATGATGTCCAATCGGCAGACATTTATTCAGGGACAGGTTATGAATTTTTTACCATTCCATCTGTTCAATGATCTTCAGGACAGGTTTTGATTTAGGCAGTGCTTCCACTTGCTGTTTCGTGAAGAACTGCAAATCTTTTTCGAATGGCTCACTGTCCAGCTGCGCACGATATACATGAATGTCCCATGTAATATGGGAAAAGACGTGGGAAAACCGTGTCAGTTCAATACTGTTTTTTAATTTTACATGATGCTCTTTTTCAAATGTCTCGACAGCGGGCGCATCCTGCAGCTCCGTCATCGGGAATTCCCATAAGCCTGCGAGCAGGCCGGTGTCCGGTCGTTTTTGCATCAGCCAGTTCCCTTCTTCATTTTGAATCGCAAATGCAGCCAGTGACACATGCTTCATTTTTTGTTTTTTTATTTTGATCGGCAGTTGCTGTTGTTTTCCTTCTGAAAATGCGATACAAAAATCACGGACCGGGCATAGTAGGCAATGAGGATTCGGCGTACAGATTGTCGCTCCTAGTTCCATCAGCGCCTGATTGAAGGAAGATGGATCTTCTTCGGATATTAATTCCATCACGGCTTGTTCAAACAGTTTTTTATTGCGCGCCAAGGCGATATCTTCTTCAATCAATAAAATTCTCGACAGCACCCGCATAACATTTCCATCCACTGCATGTTCCGGCACACCATAGGCAATACTTAAAATAGCACCTGCTGTATAAGGTCCTACTCCTTTTAACGTGGAAATCTCTTTTCGGTTATTTGGCACTTGTCCTCCATACGTTTCAACTACTTCGCGCACACCCGACTGCAAATTACGCACTCTGGAATAATAACCGAGCCCTTCCCACATTTTCAAAATATCCTCTTCCGGTGCATCTGACAAATCCTGCATAGTCGGAAATCTTTCAATGAAACGTTCATAATACGGGATAACGGTTTCTACGCGCGTCTGCTGCAGCATGACTTCCGAGATCCAAATATAGTAAGGATTATCGGTTCTTCTCCAAGGCAAGTCTCTTTTTTCAGCTTCATACCAGCCCAATAAGGCGTCTTGGAAAGCCTTCTTCTGTTCAATGATTTGCATAGGGACCTCACTTCTTCATGTAAATACTTTTAGTTATCTTGATAAAGGGTATATAATTATTAATAGCATATAACTCTTCCGGTAAAGGAGTGATAATTTGGATACAGGCACACATATTGCGATGGGAGTCGCAATCAGCGGGCTTGCACTGGCGGATACCGTTGTAGCCACTGAGCCCGCCACAATGAGCGCTGTTTTTGCGGGTATAATGGTCGGTTCATTAATTCCTGACATTGATACCGTGCTGAAATTGCGGAACAACGCTGTTTATTTACGTAATCACCGCGGCATTACACATTCAGTTCCAGCTGTTATGCTATGGCCGCTGCTTATTTCCATTTTGTTAACGTTCATTATTCCGGGAGCAATCTTTCTCCATGTATGGGCTTGGACATTTTTAGCGGTATTTACACATGTATTTGTTGATATATTCAACTCGTATGGCACACAGGCTCTTCGGCCATTTTCTCAGACATGGGTTGCCATCGGTGTTATCAATACATTTGATCCGATTATTTTCGGACTTCACGTGATTGCAATCACGGCGTGGATAGTTGGCACAGAGCCTGTCGTTACGATGTCTACACTCTATATCGTCATATTTCTCTACTATCTGTTGCGTTTCGCTGTCAAACGTGCAGTAAAACATGCTGTAAAGAAGACCATTCCAAATGCGAAAGAAATATTTATTGCACCGACAATGAACTTCTTCCAATGGCGGATCGCAGCTACGACAGATGTAAATCATTATGTAGGACGGGCATACGGCCGTTCGATTACATTATACGATCGTTTTGACCGTGAAACTATGCCAATGTCTCCTCAAGTCGAGGCAGCTCTCAAAGATCAGAACATGCAGGCATTTGTTTCGTTCTCCCCTCTGTATCGCTGGTCAATTTCGGAAGTCGATGACATTTACGAAGTACGCCTGATTGATTTACGTTACCGCAGTAAAGGATATTATCCGTTCGTGGCGGTTGCGCATGTCAATGAAGATCTCGAAGTAGTCAATTCTTATACTGGCTGGATCTTCTCAGAAGAAAAACTTCGAAAAAAGCTGAATTTTGCTCCCAATAACTAAAGAACGTTCGTGCAGATGCACGAGCGCTCTTTTAGTTTATTTTCCGCTTTTCACGTCTTTCAACATAGCAATCGGCAAGGCTTCCTCTGCTTTTTCTCCGCCTAAGCGATAGCCCCAGGCGAACAATCCTTTTAGATAATCCACTTGGAAGAAAACACCGTCATCCCCTTCAATCCGGTAGATTTCGCCGGGCTTAATCGTCGCGGGGTCGACAAGGTAGGATTGAACGAGCACTGCTTTTCTTTGATGCACTGCATATTCACTGACCATGCCCATCTGTTCCGCTTTACGCGCTTTCTCCATAAGATTCGCAATTTCAGTGCGAAGTTCATTTTCATTCATTTCACTGTAATGTTTTTCAGTATCCATCTTCTTCATTCCTTTTCATTTCAATAAATTGGTCAATCTGACTCAGCGGAATCCCTTTTTGGTACATCGATTGTTTCACACGCTGTCTGAGATCAGAGCCGGCATATTTGCTTTGATAGCGTCTCCATGCCTTTTCCCCAAATGCGGACGTAATTTCGGACCATTCATCCTCATCACGTTCAATCGTTACATTGCTGAGAACTTCTGATATTTGCTGATAGGAAAATCCTTTTCTTGCTAATGTGTTTTGAATCTTCTGCTTCACTTGTGCAGGCGGCTGCTGACTGTTTGAACGCATCGTTTTTTCAGCAAGCTTCATTGCATTAGCCAGTTGATCTTCCATTGTATATTCCTCCAATGCTTGAGTTTGAAGTTCTTTGGGTATACCTTTCTTATAAAGGGATTGCTGAATCGCACGCGGACCCTTCAACGAACTGTTTTTTTCTGTACGAACAAGCGCTTCAGAAAATGCTTCATCATCTAAAAAGCCTAATCGCTTTAATTTTACAATCGCTTCGAGGACAACTGCTTCTCCGTAGTCTTTTTCAAGCAGCTTCTTTTTGACTTCCATTTCACTTCGCATTCGAAATGATAAATAATGAAGCGCTCTGTTAAACGCTTTTTCAATCTGATCTGCATAGACAATTTCATCTGATGCCCAGTCGTCCAGTGTCATTCCTTTTGTAAGTTCAAATTTCACCAGCACCGATTCATGGACACTGAAAGCATATTGACCGTCAAGGAAAATATTATAACGTTCGCTATCTCGTTTTTGTTGTGATATTTTGGTAATAAGCGGCACGTTTCCATCACCTACTTTGTTTTAGTATAACGCTTCTTACGGTGGCGGTCAGCAATAGTGTATTAATTTTCAGGAGAATGGAGGGAATCTGTTATGAGAGTGGTTATAACAGGGGGAACAGGATTCATTGGCAGCATCTTAACTGAGAAATTAAAGAAAAAAGGTCATGAAGTCATTATTTTTACCCGCAAGCCTTCTTCACACCATAATGGAGTTCAATATGTTCAATGGCTGACGGATCACGCTTCGCCTGAAAATGAAGCGGGACACGTGGATGCATTCATTAATTTAGCGGGAGTCTCCATTGATGACGGGCGATGGACAGAAGAACGAAAAAAGCAAATCCGCGACAGTCGGATGACGGCTACACAAGAAGTATTACGCATCATGCGGGTGCTGCCAGCTAAACCAGAAGTATTAGTGAATGCAAGCGCAATTGGAATTTATCCGCCTTCGCTCACTGCTCAATATACAGAAGAGTCGACCGCAGTCGGTAATGATTTTCTCGCCAAAACCGTCTATGATTGGGAAGGGCTTGCCCGCCAGGCAGCTGAACTCGGTGTACGCACTGTCTGCACACGCTTTGGAATAGTGCTTGGTAAAGACGGCGGTGCACTCCCACTGATCAAACTGCCTTATCAATTATTTGCAGGCGGCAAAATCGGTTCAGGCAATCAGTGGTTTTCTTGGGTACATGTAGAAGACGTTGCCAATGCAATCATTTTCTCATTGGAAAATAAGGCAGTGGAAGGTCCGGTTAATGTCGTGGCTCCAAGCCCGATGCATATGAATGCGTTTGGTAAAACGATTGGGAAAGTCCTGCACCGGCCGCATTGGTTCCCAGTTCCCAGCTTCGCAATGAAAGCGGCATTAGGTGAAAAGAGTATAGTTGTTTTGCAAGGGCAGCACGTGTTGCCGCAAAAACTGCTTGCCAACGGATTTACATTTGATTATCCTTCATTGCGTCCAGCGCTTGAAAATTTATTGAAATGACTAAGAATGTTTGTCAAGACGTGCTGACGTGTTGGCAAACGTTTTTTGTTTATTTCCATACATACAAAGAGTGTATTGGCACATGCTTATTGAAAAGGAGTGGTGCACAATGGCTCATCATCTGTCAGGAATTTTACTGGCATCGTGTTTAGTGGTGTTCGGAGTGGTCATGAACCCATTCACGGTACAGGCACAGGAATTTCATTGGGGATTTAAAAAGGCTACGGACGGAGTTCCCCCTTCTGCCGGTGCAGAGCTGGATAAATTGCTTGATGATTACGGGGCAATTTATAAAGGGAAAGAAGATAAGAAAGTCGTGTATCTGACGTTTGACAATGGATATGAAAATGGATATACCGAAAGCATTCTGGATACATTGAAAAAAGAAAAGGCACCTGCTACGTTTTTCTTGACCGGCCATTATGTAAAAAGCGCAAGCGATTTGGTTAAACGCATGGTGAAGGATGGACACGGTATTGGAAACCATTCGTATGACCATCCAAATATGGCAAACATATCTGAACAGCAAATGGAAGAGGAATGGAAGAAGCTGGACGAAATTCTTTATGCTGCGACAGGTCAAAAGCGCACGATCTACGCCCGGCCGCCTGAAGGTGTATTTAATGCAAAGTTACTGCAAAAAGGAAATGAACTTGGTTATCGGCATATTTTCTGGTCCGTTGCATTCATCGACTGGCATCGGGATCAGCCAAAGGGAAAAGCCTATGCCTACAATGAGCTGATGAATCAGCTTCATCCGGGAGCCGTAATCTTAATGCATACCGTCTCCTCCGATAATGCTGAAGCGTTGCCTGACTTCATTAGAGACGCGAAGAAGCAAGGGTATAAATTTCATTCACTTGATCAGTTAGTGCAGGAATATGAGAAAGGAAATACTGTTACACAATAAATAAGAGACCTTATCTGCAGGATTACCGACAACAGATAAGGTCTCTAATTATTTGTTTCATCTTCAATTTGCATTTTATATTCGTAGTTATCCAATGTACTTCCCTCTATTGGACTGTTACGGATCCCCTCCTTCGTTGTCACGTGTCTAGGATTCGATTCGTCTTTATAACTACGACCTCCTTTTCTTTTGATTAATCATACTATACCAACTATTCAGTCATTTGTAAAGCGTTTATATAAAATAATTTGTATTTGATATCTTTCATAATAGTTTGCAAGTGTTCCGACAGAATCAGATTGAAAAAAATGGCCTTTTCGTATACGATATCAATGACAGAAAGAGGTGGACGTATGGACAATTCACAGAATAAAGACCAAGTCGTTGAACTGAAAAATCGATTCAACCAATTCATTGAAACCCTGGAGGCAATTGAACCTGAAAACACCGACCTAAAGGATATAGATCGTTTGATCATGTTACTCGATGAATTAGAAGAACAGATGGACAGCACTAAAAAATAACATATACTAACGGGGGATTTTGAGATGTACATAGAGACACTTGAGAAGAGTATGTATGACCTGGTTTGCGAAACGTCTACGAACTTGCCGAAAGACGTTCGGCGCGCAATTCTTGCTGCAAAAGAAAAAGAAAATAAAGGCACAAGCGCTGCAATGAGCTTGGATACTATCGCAAAGAACATCAATATGGCGGACGATAAACTGTCCCCGATTTGTCAGGATACAGGCCTGCCTACATTTAAGATCAAAACTCCGGTCGGCGTGAACCAATTGGAGATCAAAGCTGCAATCGTGCGGGCCATTGAGGCAGCTACGGAAAAAGGGAAACTTCGCCCGAACGCTGTCGACTCATTAACTGGCGACAACAGCGGGAACAACTTGGGCATCGGCCTGCCTGTTGTAAAGTTTGAACAATGGGAAGAAGATTATATCGAAGCAAAACTAATTCTTAAAGGCGGCGGATGTGAAAACAAGAACATCCAGTACAGTCTGCCTACTGAATTAGAAGGCCTTGGCCGCGCGGGACGCGACTTGGATGGCATCCGCAAATGTATCCTTCATTCCGTCTATCAGGCACAAGGGCAAGGCTGCTCTGCCGGATTCATCGGCGTTGGGATCGGCGGCGACCGCTCTTCAGGGTATGATTTGGCTAAAGAACAGCTTTTCCGTGACGTAACAGACCGTAATCCTGTTCCAGAACTGGCACAGCTTGAAGAGTATGTGCTGGAAAAAGCAAACCATCTTGGTATCGGCACAATGGGCTTTGGCGGCGAAGCGACATTGCTTGGATGTAAAATCGGCGTTATGCACCGCATTCCTGCCAGCTTCTACGTATCCGTCGCATATAACTGCTGGGCATACCGCCGTATGGCAGTGAACATCAATGCAGAAACCGGCGAAATTATGGACTGGCATTATAATGAAGGCGAGAAAATCGCATTCGAGCAGCCGGCAGAAGAAACAAAATCTACCGCACGTATTGTTCACCTGCAGGCGCCGATTTCGGAAGAAGAAATCCGTGATCTGCGCGTAGGTGATGTGGTGAAAATTTCAGGCCGCATGTACACTGGCCGCGATGCGATTCATAAGCACTTGATGGACAATGACGCACCGGTCGATTTAAACGGTCAAGTCATCTATCACTGCGGTCCGGTAGTTCTCAAAAACGAAGAAGGCAAGTACGAAATTAAAGCTGCCGGCCCGACCACTTCCATTCGTGAAGAACCATATCAGGGAGATATCATGAAAAAGTTCGGTATCCGCGCTGTCATCGGTAAAGGCGGCATGGGGCCTAAAACTCTCGCAGCTCTTCAGGAGCACGGCGGAGTGTACTTGAATGGAATCGGCGGCGCTGCACAGTATTATGCTGACTGTATTAAAGAAGTAGAAGGCGTAGACTTGCTGGAGTTCGGTATTCCAGAGGCGCTGTGGCATTTACGCGTAGAAGATTTCACTTCAGTCGTGACAATGGACTCTCACGGGAATAGTCTCCACGCTGACGTCGATAAATCTTCACTCGAAAAGCTATCTCAATTCAAAGAAAAAGTATTCAGCTAATAAAAAGGCAGCGAACGGTCATGACCGTTCGCTGTTTTTTTGAAATTAGAAAATTGACATGTACGTATGGATAAATTAAATCTTCAGCGAAAGATGCTCCCCTGACTCACCTTTCATCCTGTCACTTTATACCTTTTCAACTAATTTGCATTAATTGGTCATTTGAGTATCACTTCTCTTTGAGAAATGATATACTGTAGATAATAACTATTACAACTTCATATTCATTCTATTTTAATGCCCGTAAAGTCGGCTCTACAAACGTAGAGTCGACTTTACTGCTTTAATCAGAGTTTTGAAAGTGAATTTCATTATCAATTAGGAGGAGATATAATGACTACATTTGCGAAAGAACAGCCTGATAAACAGGAACAGACGATTGACTGGTCTGCGCGATTTGAACTTATCGCAGCCATACTATCCGGTATTCTCATTCTAGCAGCATGGCTTTTAAGCAAAAATAGCGCTGATACTGTTTCCATCACGCTATATATCGCGGCGTTCTTAATAGGAGGCTACGCAAAAGCTAAGGAAGGCATCGAGGAAACGATAAAGAATAAAGAGTTAAACGTTGAGATGCTGATGGTTTTTGCGGCTATCGGTTCAGGGATTATCGGTTATTGGGCAGAAGGCGCGATCCTTATTTTCATATTTGCTATCAGCGGCGCACTGGAAACCTATACACTTAATAAGAGTCATAAAGAAATTTCTTCTTTAATGGAAATGCAGCCTGAAGAAGCGTGGCTGATCATGGAGGACGGCAGTGAAAAAAAGGTCCCTACCGAGTCGCTGTCAATCGGCGCTGTGCTGCTGGTTAAACCGGGTGAAAGAATCCCCGTGGACGGCCAAGTGCTTAGCGGCATCACCTCAGTTGATATGTCTGCTATCAACGGTGAATCCATTCCAGTAACAAAGCAGGAACATGATGAGCTATTTGCAGGCACAGTGAATATTAGCGGGGCAATCCGCATGACGATGACCAAGCCAAGCTCGGAGACACTTTTCCAAAAAATCATAACTATGGTGCAAAATGCGCAAAGTGAGAAGTCCCCTTCCCAGCAATTTATTGAACGCTTTGAAGGCTCTTATGTAAAAATCGTATTGGCGGCAGTAGTTATTATGATGTTCCTTCCCCACTTCCTGTTTGGCTGGGATTGGACCACTACATTTTACCGTGCGATTGTCTTATTAGTAGTTGCCTCCCCTTGTGCATTAATGGCTTCGATTATGCCCGCAACACTTGCGGCTGTTTCCAACGGGGCGAGAAAAGGTGTGTTATTTAAAGGCGGCGTGCACTTAGAGCACTTAAGTTCATTGAAGGCATTCGCATTTGATAAGACCGGAACACTGACGACAGGCAAGCCTGTAGTGATGGATTTTATCGTACGTGAAGGCGCAGATAAAAATGAAACCCTTGCTTTATTTGCAGGTGTGGAATCCATGTCCAATCACCCGCTGGCGAGAGCAATCATTAGCTATGCGACTGAGCTCGGAGTGGAGCCTGAACGCAATCTTCATATCGAAGACGTCCCCGGGTTCGGTATTAAGGCAGAAACCGCATCAGGTGACATTCGTATCGGGAATCCTAAATTCGTTGGGCCAGAGCTGGCGAGAGAGTTTCAGAACGATATAGCGTCTGCGCTTGCCAATGAAGGTAAAACCGTCATTTTCATGAGGGATGAAGAAGGGATCGTCGCATTGGCTGCTCTACAGGATACTTTGCGGGAAGAAGCAATCTCTGCCATTAAATCACTTCAGTCACTCGGACTACGGACCGTCATGCTGACCGGCGATAATGAAAAGACTGCCCATGCAATTGCCGGCGAGGTGGGGATGGACTCGTACGTAGCGGAGTGTCTGCCGGAAGAGAAAGTGGTTCACCTCAAAAAATTATTACAAGAGCACGGCACTGTCGGGATGGTCGGCGACGGCATTAACGACGCACCTGCGCTCGCCACCGCCACGTCAGGTATTGCAATGGGCGAAGGAACAGATGTAGCGCTTGAGACTGCAGATGTCGTTCTAATGCAGAATGATTTAAACCGGCTGTCTTACGCAATTAAGCTTTCCAGAAAGATGCAGCGGATCGTTAAGCAAAATGTATTCTTTTCAATAGTTGTAATCGCGATTCTGATCATCTCAAACTTCATGCAGGTAGTCGATCTGCCGATGGGTGTAATCGGACATGAAGGCAGTACCATCCTGGTCATTCTGAACGGCTTGCGTATGCTCAATAAAATTCAATAAGAAAAGAGGCTGGGACAAAACTAAAAATAAAGTCCGTTCCCCTGCGCTCCAAAAGGCACGCTTTCCGCGGGGCGCGCTTGAGCCTCCTCGTCGCTGGCGCTCCTGCGGGGTCTCAACATTCGCGCTAAATCCCGCAGGAGTCGGCCTTTTTCCGCTCCGGTCCACTCAAATGCTTTGCAAAGTACTTATTAAAAAATAGACATAAAAAAGCGTAAGGGAATAAATAAACTCCTTTACGCTTTTTTCATATTATGTCCCAGTCTCTTTTTATGAAGCCGCCGGATGTTTTTGGTCATACCGTTTTTTCATTACCGCATTAATCGTACCGCCGAGCAGCAGAATAATGGCTGATAAATAAAGCCACATAATTAACACGATGATTCCTGCAATACTTCCGTATGTGTTTGCATAGCTCCCAAAGTTACTAATATAGAACGAGAAGCCGAGTGAAGTAAGAATCCATCCGATTGTCGCAAATACAGCGCCCGGAAGTATACTTTTAAAATGCAGCTTGATGCCTGGCACGAGCCAGTACAGAAGAGAAAATACTGCAAAAATCAGGAATGGCGGAATGAGAAAACGCACAACTGTCCATATTGTCAGGAATGAATCTTCCAACCCCATGAATGAGAATACAAACTTCCCGATCGGTTCACCAAAGATCGGTAACACCAATGCAACGATAACCGTTGCAATCAGCATAATCGTAAAGGCAATCGATAACCCCTTAGTCACGAAGAAGTTTCTATCATCGTCCACTTCATACGCCAGATTTAACCCCTTTGTTACAGCCCCCATGCCCTTTGATGCTGACCAGATCGTCGCTAAAATACCAATAGACAGCAAGCCGCCGCTTCTATTGTCAAGCACTTCGGAGAGGACCCCTTCAATTAAAGCAGCTGTGCTTTCAGGAGCATACTCACGGATGAATAAAAAGATTTGACTTTGATCTAACTGTAAGTATGGCAGTAACGTAAAAAGAAAGATTAATAGCGGGAATAATGACAAAAGGAAAAAGAAAGCCAATTGTGAACCGGCCGCTGAAATATCCAATTCTTTCATACGGATAATCAAATGTTTGAAAAACCCGCTCGTAGTAGCCGGATTAAAATCATCTTCTTCTCCGTCCTTTATATCCTGAATAAACTCTTTTACTTTTTCAGTGTTTGATTCAGGCTCAGAATCTGAAGGAGGGGCACTTTTTTGTTGATTCAACTGATGTGTCCCCCTTTCATTTATTTTTTTTACTGTTATTGATTCTCCAGAGGTATTACGTTTTTTTTTTGGACCATCGGAGGCAGCGTTGCATCTTTATTTGCTGAAGCAGTGGATGCAGCTGTAGAATCATCTTCTATAATTTGTTCATATTCCGATTTTGAATCGGAAAATGCTTCTTTTGTATCCGCAAACATCTCCTTCACTTGCGGAGTCAGCGTCTTGATTTCATCAACTTGTGATTTGATGTAATTGACATCACCTTTCACTTGTTCAATGAGTGTTTGCATTTTTTCTTTTTTCTCTTGGAATTCATTTTTTACAATGTCTGGATTTTCTTTGTAATATAATACTTTCTCATACGACGTTCTTGCTGTCGTAATCGTCTGCTGTCTAGTTGCGCGATCCAGCATACTTACCGCTGCACCAAGTAATGCGCCGCCTAAAACATATCTCCCGAATTTACTTGAACCCATACATTTCGCCTCCTTGTTCACGTTTACGTCTCACTTCATTATACCCATACTGCCGGTTACCAAACAATCTTTGTTGTACTAAATTGAAAAAAGGCTTGACGAATCGTTCTATTTTTTGGATTATTAACAATAACATATACATATAACAAACTATAGAGAGGAGTTGATTCAGACGACTTTTGTAACATATACAAATACTAAGAGAAATTGGAGGGGATGAAATGGATTCGATAGAGAAGTTTTTGACCAGTGCGTCTGATTTGATTTGGGGACCCCCGCTGCTCATCTTGCTGATTGGTACCGGAATTTATTTATCTATGCGCTTAACATTTATACAATTACGTTTACTGCCCTATTCACTTAAACAAGTTTTTTCGAGAAAGCACGATAAAAAAGCAGACGGAGATATTTCCCAATTCCAGGCACTGATGACTGCAATGGCTGCAACAGTTGGTGTAGGTAACATCGTCGGGGTGGCTTCTGCTGTCGTGGCGGGGGGACCGGGTGCGATTTTCTGGATGTGGCTGGCCGGATTCTTCGGTATGGCAACAAAGTACAGTGAAGCAATTTTAGCTGTTAAGTATCGTGTCAAAGATTCAAACGGCTTAATGGCCGGCGGTCCGATGTACTACCTCGAACATGGTCTTAAGCAAAAATGGCTCGGCGTATTATTCGCACTGTTTGGCGCCTTGGCTGCTTTTGGCATCGGGAACGGAACGCAATCGAAAGCCGTCGCAGATGTCATGAGCAGTACATTTGCAGTGCCGCATTATATTACAGGAATCGCATTGCTTCTGTTCGGTGCACTCGTTATTCTTGGCGGCATCAAGTCAATTGGCCGGGTAACAGCATTTTTCGTGCCAATTATGGCTTTATTTTATTTCATTGCCGGTGCGATTGTTATGGTCTTAAATATTGAGCAAGTTCCAGCGGCATTTGGTCTGATTTTCACGGATGCATTTACAGGTCAGGCAGTTGCAGGCGGAGCAATTGGTACAGTTATTCGTTTCGGTGTAGCCCGAGGATTATTCTCCAACGAAGCAGGTCTCGGTTCCGCACCAATCGCGGCTGCTGCAGCACGTACAGACCTTCCTGGACGCCAGGCGCTTGTTTCTATGACACAAGTATTGTTCGACACGCTGATCATTTGTTCAATAACGGGTGTTACGATTGTTATGAGTAATCAATGGAAGGATACTTCCATTGACGCTGGTGCATTGACAGCACAGGCATTTGGATCATTCCTTGGAGGCATTGGACCCATTTTAGTCTCTATCGGACTGGTATTCTTTGCTACATCCACTATTTTGGGATGGAGTTATTACGGAGAGAAATGTTTCCAGTACCTCTTCCCTAACCGTGCAGCGGTTCTTGCATACCGCGTAGTATTCGTACTGTTCATCTATGTGGGCGCAACGGCTTCACTGGATCTCGTATGGATTTTAGCAGACGTATTAAACGGCTTGATGGCCATTCCGAACTTAATCGGTTTACTTGGGTTGTCGGGTATTGTCGTGATGGAAACAAAACGTTTCAAGAAGAAAATTGATGATGAACGTGAAGAAGCACGCAAATAACCATTCACAGTTCAGTTGACAGCTTATCACTTTCGTGAAATGATGGATTTCATAAGACAGAAAGGCGGTACAGACATGGATTTATCTACAAAATCACCTGAGAATATTTCATACATGATTGAAAAAATTAAAGAAAAGCTTCGCATGGTAAATGTTGATGCGATGAAGTCTGATAACTTCAGCACAGAGCAGTATGACGACTTGAAATATATGTATGACATGGTCATGAAACGCGAAAACATCACACCGAATGAAATGCAGGCAATCGCAGCAGAACTGGGTTCTATGCGCAATTAAAAAAAAGCGATTCCCATATGGGAGTCGCTTTTTATTGCGGTGATACAGGTGTTCCATCCTTCAGTACGAGCGGCTGAATCAGCACTTCCACCCGTCGGTTTTTACTGCGGTTTTCTACTGTATCATTCGGTACGATCGGCTTGTACTCCCCATACCCTTTTGCGCTGAACAGATTGGGATCTACTTCATTGTTCTGAACGATGATCTTCAGGAACTCCACAGCACGCATGACGCTCAGTTCCCAGTTAGAGGAATACTGCGCATTATTGATTGGTATATCGTCTGTATGTCCCGTGATGACAACCTGACGCGGTCTGTCGAGTGCCAGCAGCTTAGAAATATCGTTAGCCAGCCTTTTATACTCAGGCCTGATGGCAGCCTCCCCTGATTTGAACAGTACACTGTCACGAATCGTCAGCAATAATCCTTCATTTGTCAGCTTAGTGTCAAATTGATTTTCCAGTTCATTCACCGCAATATACTCATCCAAATCGTCTTGTGTCTCACCAAGAGACTTCTGATCTTCCATATAAGAAGAGTTTTCATCCAGCTCGCCTACCGAATCGTCCGGAACAGGCGTAGTGGTCGGCGCATTCTCACTCATAATTCCGCTGCCGCTTTCGAATATTTCACTAAAAACTTTCGACACTTCGGCAAACCGCCCTTCATCTACCGAACTGCTCGCAAACAGTACGATAAACAGCGCCAGCAGCAGCGTCAGCAAATCGGCGTAGGGCAACAGCCACGATTCGTTGATATGTTCTATTTCATGTTTCTTTTTCTTACGCTTCTTCGCCAACTTTACCAGCTCCTTCGCCGCCGTCAATAGCCAGCTTCTTCCGGTCTTCTACAGATAAATAAGATGCCAGCTTTTGTTCGATGACACGGGGCGCTTCCCCTTCGAGCACAGAAAGAATCCCTTCAATCACCATCGTTCTTTGTCGTACCTCTTCTTTTGATTTTCGTATAAGTTTATTAGAAAATGGATGCCATAAAACATAGCCTGTGAAGATACCAAGCAATGTGGCGATAAATGCCGCAGAAATCGCATGTCCCAATGCATCAATATTATTCATGTCCTTTAGTGCGGCAATCAGTCCGACAACCGCTCCAAGCACCCCTAATGTAGGTGCGTATGTTCCGGCCTGCGAAAAGATTAACGCGCCGACAGAATGGCGTTCCTGCATTGCTTCCACTTCTTCACTTAGTACATCACGTATGTAATCAGCATTTTGTCCGTCAATCGCCAAACCCAGTCCGTTTTTCAAAAATGGGTCATCAATTTCATCTGTTTTCGCTTCGAGTGCGAGCAATCCTTCACGGCGTGCGATATCAGCCCAGGAGGAAAACAGACGGATCAGTTCAGCGTCTGACGCAAGCTTTTGCTGGGTGAAAATAATTTTAAATAACTTTGGTATTTTTTTCAGCTCATTCATAGGAAATGCGATAACTACTGCAGCAATCGTTCCTGCGATGATAATCAGGATAGCGGCTGGATTCAATAGTGCGTCGGGTGTTACCCCTTTCAGAGTCATACCAACCAGTAACGCAATAAATCCTAACGCTAAACCTATAATAGTGGATAAATCCATACATACAGCCTCCAAGTACTACATTCTTCTTATTACTTCGGCCATCAAGCCCTGTTCTTTAGGGCAAACTGACGACTTTTTATAGGAACTTCCGAGTATTTCAACCTATCTTAGTTACTTTAACGTTGCGAACTTCAATTCATGATTGATAGTATGTTCATAATACGTAAAAAGGAGATGTCATGATGAATCAATTCCAAGAGCAACTTTCTAATTATGCCGACTTAGCTGTGAAGGTAGGTGTAAATATTCAGCACGACCAATATTTATTCATCAGTGCTTCTACCGAAATTACTTCATTTGTTCGGCTGATTGTCGAAAAAGCTTATGAAGCAGGTGCACGGCAAGTTTTCGTAGACTGGACAGATGATGCAGTGACACGCCTGCGCTATGAAAAGGCACCGGCTGATTCCTTTGGAGAATTTCCGTCCTGGAAACAGATGGAACGTGAACAGCTGGCTGAAAAAGGGGCCGCTTTCATGTCAATCGTATCACAGGATCCTGACTTACTGAATGGTATCGAGTCCAGCAGAATACGTGACAGTCAGAAGGCTGCCAGTAAAGCTCTAAGCAAATTCCGACAAGCTATGCAGGCTGATAAGTTCAGCTGGACAGTCATTGCTGCTCCCTCCGTCGCTTGGGCGGCAAAGATTTTCCCGGATTTAGCCGCAGACGAACAAGTCCCTGCCTTGTGGGATGCTATCCTGCGCGCTGTTCGGGCTGATCAGCCGGGACCAGTTGATGCATGGCACCGGCACAATGAAAACTTGCATGAGAAAGTGGATTATCTGAATGGTAAACATTATCATAAACTCCATTATACAGCTCCAGGAACTGATTTAACAATAGAGCTTCCTGAAAAGCACTTATGGTGCGGGGCGGGGAGCGTCAATCAGGCAGGCAATGAATTCATGGCGAATATGCCCACTGAAGAAGTATTTACAGCTCCGTTGAAAACAGGTGTCAACGGTATTGTAAAAAGTACAAAACCACTTAGCTATGCAGGCACGATTATTGACGGTTTCACGATTGAATTTACAGACGGCCGGATTACAAATGTATCTGCTGAACAAGGCGAAGAAATGCTGAAACAGCTTGTCGATACAGATGAAGGTTCACATTATCTTGGCGAAGTGGCGCTGGTGCCGCATGATTCTCCAATCTCTAATTCCAATATTTTATTCTATAATACATTATTCGATGAAAATGCTTCGAATCATCTGGCAATCGGAAGTGCCTATGCGTTCTGTCTCGACGGCGGAAAAGAAATGGACTCTGATCAGCTGCAGGCTAACGGTTTGAATCAAAGTTTGACACATGTCGACTTCATGATAGGTTCCGGGGAAATGGATATTGATGGAATACTTGCAGACGGTACTGTGGAACCCATCTTCCGCGCTGGTAACTGGGCATTCTAAAATCCGTCACTTTTCACGCAAAGTTTGTGTAAGCACTTAAAATTTAGTGCAAAATCGTGTATAATAGGCTATAGAACATATTACATTTGGAAAGAGGGGCTTACGAATGGGCTTAATGTTTACAACAGTTATCGGATATACAGTAGTTCTTGGACTGGCATCTTGGTTTACAATGCACTTTTTAGCTGGAGCATTGGATTCATCTGACTCAGTTATTATCGATCCAAAACCTGAAGGCAGAAACTAATTTTCTTCTATTCCAGTTTTAATGGATATGGATTTCATGATTAGAGCCGCCTGATTGGGCGGCTCGTTTCTTTTACTTACAATTAACAGTCCAGGAGGGATATTTACATGACGTCATTAACCGATATTATGAATTACAATCAATCTTTTGTTGAAGAAAAGAAATACGAAGAGTTCGCTACTACGAAATTTCCGGATAAGAGAATTGTCATTCTTACTTGTATGGATACAAGATTGATTGAATTGCTTCCAAAAGCAATGAATCTTAAAAACGGCGATGCAAAGATCATTAAAAGTGCCGGCGCTATTATCACACATCCATTCGGCGGTCTAATGCGAAGTATTCTGGTGGCAGTCTATGAACTCCAGGCAGACGAAGTATACGTGGTCGGCCATCATGACTGCGGGATGAGTTCCATCAATACAGAGCACATCGTAGGACACATGATTGAGCGCGGTATCGATCCCGCCATGTTTAAAACCCTGGAGTATTCAGGCATTGACATGGAAAGCTGGCTGCATGGTTTCAGTGACGTAAATGAAAGCGTGAAAAAGAGCGTGGATGCTATCAGAAACCATCCGCTGATTCCTGCAGATGTATCTGTGCACGGACTTGTCATTAATCCTGAGAACGGAAAGCTGGACGTAATTGAAGACGGTTACAAAGTACAAGTGGCTCAAACAAATAAGTAACGGCAAAAACCGGCATCTTCTAATCGAAGAGCCGGTTTTTCCATATAGTCATCCACTTTTCCCAAAGGGTCTTGCCCTTTCAATAATCTTCTTCCACTATTGCATACATATAATGGTCTTCCCACACACCGTTAATAAATAACAGTTGCCGGAGCAAACCTTCGCGTTGAAATCCCGCCTTTTCCAACACCTTGACAGATCCCCCATTACGCGGCGATACATACGCCTCCACTCTGTGCAGATTGACTTTTTCAAACGCAAATTGATTAATCAGACGGACTGCCTCCGTGCCTATTCCCTTCCCCGCCTGCCCCTGATCAATGGAATATCCGACAAAGCCGCTGGAAAACGGTAAGCGTTTGATGCTGTAAAGAGAGATCTGCCCGATGATCATACTCGTCTGTGAATCAAAAATCCCGAAATTATATTCTCTCCGATCACGCATTTGATAGAGTGATTCACGGATTTTATCACGCTGCATTGCCACTGTGTAATACGCATTATCATGCCTTGGTTCAAATTCGGTCCAGTATTCTTTATTGGCAATCAGCAGCTGAGTAAACTGATAGGCATCATCTTCCGTTAAGATTCGTAAATAACACTGCTCCCCTTCGAGTAAAATCATTTTTCCTCATCCTTTTCAACGCATTCTGTTCTTACCGTTTTTTATCCGATTATTTTGAAAGCAGTGAAGTATTCCCGCCACTTATGTCATATCAATAGTTTCTATTATAGTATTCTTCATACGCACAAGACAATAGAACGTCACATTTTCTCATTTGTAAAGGAAAATTCATACTTTCCTCATCTATCGATCCGTATTCTCTGTATACTGTTCTTCAGGAGGATTTTATCATGCTAAGAATTATTTTGATGGCACTTTCGTTGCTCATCATGATTGGAACTCACATCGCTGCAAATTTGATTCCGCTCAACGGACTGACAACTTGGGAAATTGCTAATCGTGTACCGGTTCTATTCATGCCTGCTGAATATGTTTTTTCAATTTGGATTGTTTTGGATGTGCTGCTGGTCAGCTGGCTGTATATGTTTTTTAAATCATCGGCCAAACTTACTTCACCGGTTGCCAATTTGCGGGCATTCTCTTTCTCAGTCAGCTGCTTTTTAAATATCGCCTGGTTATTACTATGGCATTATGGCTATTATTACTGGGCTATCGTCAGTGTCATATCTTTGCTAATTTGTTTATTAGTGCTGTATTTCAGTTATCCAAAATTGGAGGACATGAACCGGCAGCGCCTTCCGATTTCGGCCTATATGGGGTGGATTTTCATCGCAGTCATCGCAAACTCTTACTATGCTTTCAAATTCCATGACTGGACAGGATGGGGTTTGAGTGATCCGCTTTGGACCGTCTTCTTTTTAACCTTAACTGCAGCGATTGCTCTACATTTTATGTATCATTACCATGACTCTATGTTTAATCTCATTATCATTTGGTCCTTTATCGGAATAGCCATAAAAAACGGAACGGATGAATTATTTGTTTCAACAGCTGCTCTGTTCCTTTCGGCTGTCATCGGGTTCATTTTATTCATGGGCCGCCGTTTTTCCAAGTCCATACAATTATAGCACGGCTGCAAATTGTGCAGCCGTGCTTTTTATGTAATGATAACGTAAAGTAGGGTATAGGTTAGCGTATGAACTATCATGCTATGAAGTGGAGGTTATACTATGTCAAATTCTAAATTATTGGCTTCACTTAGTTATTTCAGTGTATTTTTCGCCCCTCTTCTGCTTCCGATTATTATCTATTTTGTGTCAGACGAATTTGAAGTCAGGCGTCACGCGAAGAAAGCATTAGTTTCTCATATCGTTCCGCTGGCTCTGCTGATTGCAGGTTTCGTACTGATGTCTTTTTCGATTTTTTCCTTTAACGCTGATGCCATTACGACGGCAGACAGCAATATGATGTTCTGGGGATTCATCCCTTTCCTTTTCATTGCTTTGTACAGTTTGTTATTCGTGATCGTGCTCATTTGGAATGTCTATCAGGGTGTGAAATTATTAAAGTAACCGGCCGGAAGAATAGGCAAATCATTGAAATTTATTCCGCAGAGTATGATATAGTAGTGATGAATAACTTGTACGGAAGAAAGGACTTGTAAACATGATTGTAAAAAATGATGAACAATTAGAAGGCCTGCGCGCAATTGGAAAGATCGTGGCAGAAATCCGTGAAACGCTGAAAGATGCAGCAGTGCCAGGCATCACAACGAAAGAACTTGATGAAATGGCAGGCCGTTTGTTTTCGGAAAAAGGCGCGGTTTCTGCACCTATCGATCAATATGACTTTCCAGGCTATACATGCATAAGCGTCAATCACCAGGTAGCGCACGGTATTCCCGGAAGCTACGAAATTAAAGACGGTGATCTTGTGAATATTGACGTTTCGGGATCCCGTGACGGCTATTTCGCAGATACTGGTATCTCATTCGTCGCCGGGACTCCTGATGAGCAGAAACAAAAATTATGCGATGTAGCCAAATCTTCTTTGGATCGCGCATTGCTGAAAGTAAAAGCAGGTGCAAGTCTGAGCCAGATCGGCAAGGCAGTGGAGCGCGAGGCGAAAGATCATGGTTTACATGTCATCAAAAACTTAACAGGCCATGGTATCGGTACGTCTCTTCACGAAGAACCGCAGCATATTTTGAATTATTATGATCCTTGGGATAAAGAGCTGCTGAAGGAAGGAATGGTTCTGGCGGTCGAGCCGTTTATTTCGCAGAAAGCTGAGCACGTGATTGAGCTGGATGACGGCTGGACATTTGTTACGCCTGACAAATCGCTTGTAGCACAAATTGAACACACAATTGTTGTTACGAAAGATCAGCCAATAATTCTGACGAAGCTGGATTGATGATTATGGGTATGTGCGGATATTCCGCGCATGCCCATTTTTTTCAGGAAATAGCAGACTGCACCATTGATTAACAGCCATCCTTGTTGCTGAACTGAATGCCGCAGCGTGAATGAATTGAAATAAAAAGACTGAAGAACATCTCCATTGTACTGGATGATGTCTTCAGCCGCTGCACATTGTCATGCGGACAATGTGCTTTTTATTATTTCTTTTTCTTTACTTTTGGTTTTGATTTCTTTGGGGCAGCTTTTTTCATTTCATCCAAAGTTTTTGAATTACCTTCTATCAGCCGGCCGTTATACCAAACTTTCTGTATAGTCTCGATTCCTTTTGATACTTTGCGGTAATCGCGTTCTTCGGGATATGAAAGTAGTGTTAGAACTTCCCCGTCTGCTCCTGCGCGGCCTGTTCTGCCGGACCGGTGCAGATATTGTTCAACTGTATGCGGCACGTCTACATGAATAACATGTGTCAGCCCTTCGATATCCAGTCCGCGCGCCGCCAGGTCGGTAGCGATCAGGATGCGGATCGTGCCTTTTCTAAAGTCTTCCAGCGTTTTCTGACGATCGAGCTTTTTCATATCAGAATACAGAACTGCAATCGGTGCATCATTGTACAGCAGTTTCAGTTCTTTCATACGCAGCTGATCTACGTTATTCATGAATGCCAGAGCACGGACGCCAGATAATGCAGAAATTCCCCGAAGAATATCGGTCTTTTTGCGCTCATCCACTTTTACGTATGAATGAATGACTTTTCCGATGTTTGGAATTTCATCCGCATTAACTTGCAGACGGATCGGATCTTGCATCAGCTCTCTGGCGACCAGTTCAATTTCATCAGTAATCGTCGCGGATACGACAGCTAACTGACGCTCAGGATTAGCCGCTTCGATTAAACTCTTTACCAGGACGCGGTATTCGCGGGACAGTAATTGATCGCCTTCATCGATGACCAGATATTGTATATCATACATTTTCAGCTTCCGCTCTTTAACCAGTTCATTCAGTCTTCCTGGTGTTCCCACAACAATCGTCGGCTTTTTCTTTAGCTGCTCGATTTGCCGCTGCTTATTTGCACCGCCAATCAATTGTGTCACAGTCACAGAAGTCCCTTCCACTAATTCGCGGATCATATTGACAATCTGCATGGACAGCTCCTGTGACGGCGTGATGATCAGCGCCTGCGTCTTCTGCAGATCACCGCTGACCATTTGAATTACAGGCAGCGCATAGGCTAAAGTTTTTCCTGTGCCCGTTGGAGATTCAGCCACCACATCTTTGCCCGCCAGCATTTCGGGTATCATCTGGGACTGTATCGGCATAGGCTGCTTAAATTTCCATTTTGTGCGCAAAGATTCATTCAGCTCGTTTAAAAAAGTCATTCGGTTCACTCTTTTCTTTAGTTGAGGACTTCAACCGGTTATTTTTTTTGAAGCTTCTTTTTCATCTTCTGAATTTTAGGCACTACTTTTACAAACATATTGTAAATGAACGGTTTATACACTTTATCGATTTCGCCAATAAATTCTGTCACGCCATCTACCTGACAAAAGCTGTTTTTGAAATTATACAATCCGTCTTGTTCACTGTCGAGTACGAATACGCCGCCAAGGTCATACTGCTCTGCGCCGATCTCCAATCCCCACTTCATCATTTCAAAGTTCATCAGATAACTGGGGTTCAGATTTCTCTTCGTATTGGAACTGCCTGCGTATAAGTAGTACAACTTCCCGTTATAGTTAATGGTGATTGCTCCGGCCAGATAGTCATCTTCATGCTTTGCAAGATAAATACGCAGACCATCGAATGCTTCTCGCATTTTCACAAAGTAATCATATGACCGGATGGAAATTTGATTACGGACAGACATCTCTTCATGAATTTCAAAGAACTTCTTCAAATATTCATCGCTGCGCGAATAAGAAATCTCCACACCTTTACGTGCAGAGCTTCGGATTTTACTTCTCGTTCTGCCCCGGAATTTCAGCATCAGTGAATCTTCATCTTCATCAGTCAATTTTACAATCATATTATATCGGGGCTGGATTAACTCTTCTTTCCCTGCCCCCTCATTGCGTACTATGTAACCGGCATTGCGATATAACTGGTCCAGCTCTTTCGTATATAACTGCTCTGGATCCATTTTTAGTGCAAAGGCTTTGTATTTTTTGACAAGCACTTCTGCCTCTTTCAATAATTCCTCAACCAGCTGCTTATCATGCAAATCACAAATAGGGCCGCGTGGTGCATACAGCAATGAATAACCGCCCGGAACCTTTCTGATCAGCAAAGACATAGCTGCTGCGATTTCACCGTCACGCTCCACGTATACTTGCTCGTTTCCCCAATCATCTTTTACATTTGCCCAGTTGGGATCCTGTGTAATGGAGCGATATGGGGAATTCCTCATAAACGTTTCATATCTTTTGACATCTTCTGCATTGTTCTTATCCAAAATCGGCACTGCTAAAACACTCCCTACATTACTATAGCTCCGTACAATTTTCGTTTCTGTATTGACAAAACACCGACGGGTCGTACAGGCACAGCTCTATTAAGTGTAGCCTACTGTATTTTTCAAGTCAAGAAACGGGGAAATACAGCGATCCAGGGTTTCGCAGCGCATTCACAAATTAAGTAAATTCTTCTATTAAATTCGTCTGGCTATTCCGTTCTTAATCAGAATAGCCTATACTGTAAAAAGGGGAAAAAGGTTTCATATGTTAAATTGGCAAAAGGGGGCTATACATATTGAGGGGTTCAGTACGCAATAAATTGATAGCGCTTGCAGCGTTAGTCATTCTTATTCCGTTATTTGCTGTAGGGATCGTCAATTATTATGTCGCAAAGCAAGAGCTGGAGAATGTCGGGGAAATGGGATTACAGAATGGAACTTATGCTGTTCTGGACTTAATCGATGAACTGAATGCGCAAGTGGAAAATGGCACACTGACACTGGAAGACGCACAGGAACGCGCGAAAGAAAAGATCATGGGGCCAATGAACGCTGACGGCACAAGACCTTTGAATAATCCTGTGAAGTTTGGGGAGAACTTCTACTTTTATGTAGTAGATGAAGAAGGCACGTTGCTTGTGCATCCGCAAAAAGAAGGAGAAAGTCTTTACGAAACCAAAACGAAAGATGGCCGTTATTTTATTCGTGAAGTGATTGCTAAAGCTAAAAGCGGCGGCGGTTACGTACAGTACGACTGGCCATTGCCCACTAATTTGAATGTCGAAGCACCAAAGATTACGTATAGTCTGCAAGACCCGGATTGGGGATGGATTGTCGCTGCCGGGACATATTTAGTGGACTTCAATGCAGGCGCTAAAAATGTATTATGGTATACACTGCTATCTGTAGTCATTTCAGTCGTTGTGGGAGTCGCGTTATTCTCCATCTTCTCAGGCAGACTGACATCGTATATTAAAAATATCCGGCTGATTACAGCTGAAATTGCAGAAGGTAAACTGTCAGGTGACGACATTCCGATCCGTTCAAGAGATGAACTCGGGCACTTGGCCGAAAACGTTAATACTATGAAGAATAATTTGAATGAAATGGTAGGCCGTACAAGAATTTCTTCTGAACGCATGAGAACGTCCTCAGAAACACTGAGCGCCATCACAGAAGAAGCAACAGCCTCCGCTGATGAAATACACAGCGCAATTACCGAAGTCTCTTCAGGTGCTGTCCTGCAGTCAGAAGAAGCGGATGTGGCCATCACAAAAGTGAATCATCTGTCCGCGCTGATATCGAATGCTTCCGAGCAGTACGAGCACGTCGTAACCGAAATGCGCAGCATGAATGATCTTCAAAACACCGGCATGCAAAAAGCCGAAGCGCTGGAAGAAAACTCTCAGACTTTCAACGTGGTCATTAATGATCTTCAAGGAAACTTCGCACAGCTTGTTTCCAGAATGAACGAAATCCAGGCAATCGTCCAAACCATTTCCTCCATCTCCGAACAGACCAATTTGCTTGCATTAAATGCCAGCATAGAAGCTGCCCGCGCAGGTGAACATGGAAAAGGATTTGCCGTTGTCGCAAATGAAGTCCGTCAATTATCGGAAGACACAAATGAAGCAACGACAAGAGTCCGCGATTTATTGGTGCATATTAGAAAAGATACGACTTCTGCTGAAAATCAAATGAAACACACACTGGATTTATCCAGTAATCAGGAAGACACCATCCTGGAAACCAAAAATGCGTTCGAGCAATTATCCGATTCCATCTCCAACATCACCTTGCTGTTGCAGACTATGGAAAATGATATGAACAGCATGGATGAAAATCGTCAAAATGTGGTACAGGCTATTGATCAGATTGCAGCAGTTGCCACCGAGTCGGCAGCAGCCACCGAACAGGTCAATGCATCGATCGATGAACAGAAAGCTGCGATCAGCACCATCATGCACGCATCCCTTGATCTTCACACAGAAGCAGAGAATATGCATGATCTTGTAGACCGGTTCAGCTAAATTACAGAATATAGATGTCCGCGAAGTCACAGTGCTTCAGCGGACATTTTTTGCGCAGTGAAAAGTCTGAAACTTACATTATAGGCCGCCGCATCCGCCTTCTTTCATTCACTGACCACGAAAAAGCTGTCCGGAAAGTCATCAGGCAATGACATTCCGGACAGCTTGTTTTCATTCTTCTGCTGCATTTTTATACTTCTTGAAGTAATTAATTTGACGCATCAGCAAGTACAGTTTTCGCTTCATATGTTTATCTTTTCGATAAAACAGCGGATTGCCGTATCTGCCCTCTTTGATCAGCGTGCGGATTTCTTTTTGCACCTGCGGATTATCGACAAATTTATTTAATACAGCTTTGGGAACGACGGTGAATAAGAAATGATCGTCTAAATAGGTTAATGGTTTTTCTTTTCCATATACAAGGTCATCCACTAAATATTTTGCCATGTTCTCTCCACACTGGGTAATGTAGTAGCTTGAACGTCCTTGGCGAATATTCACTTCAAACACTTTAAATTTGCCGTCGCGCGCATCATACTTCAAGTCAAAGTTTCCGTAGCCGACGTAGCCGATTGCTTCAAGGAATTTCGCAAGCTTCGTCATGACCTCTTCATTGTAACGGGTGATCAATGCGGTGTAGTTTCCGATTGCTGTCATCGCACGTTCCTGGAGAACAACTTGTGCAAATGTGATCAGCTGCGGTTTTCCGTGCTGGTCGGCATAGTAGACTGCATCCCACATGAATGTGTCATCGCCTGGAATGAAGTCCTGGATAATCAGATCTTCCTTATAGCCACTGGCTTTCACCATCTGAATAATCCGGTTGATCTCCTCGTATGTATCGACTTTATAAATCTTCTGCAGCCCTTCAAACGGATGGCGGTAATACTGGACTCCGTCACTTGGTTTGATGATGACAGGAAACAGCACTTCATCTGTAAATGGTTCATCAGACAGGCACGAGTGGAAATACGTGGAAGGCGTGTCGATACCGTGCTCTGCACATAATTCATAGAAATTCTTTTTAATATATACCGCATTCATAATTTCTTCATCGATGTAATTAAACAGGAAGTCTTCTTTCAAAGCTTCCCGCTGTTCGATGATCAGCCGCACATACAAATCATCCGTCCCGACAAGTAAAAGCTTTTGATCTGCCGTGCGGTACTTTTTCGCCACTTCCCGCAAAAACTGTACGAACACTTGCGGATCATGTAACCCTTTATTCAGTTCTTGGATATCTGTAATCGTACTATAGCTAGTAAATGGCAGCGGCTCTCTTCCAACGATTACCGGCTTAATGCCATATTCTTCGTGAAATGAAATCGCCATATTATAGGCATTGATATTGGTTCCGACAATAATCGGAATAAAAGGATGCTTACTCATAAATTCCTCCAGCTGACGTTTTTCCATTTAAGTGTAGATGCACTGAATTCGTAAGTCAAGAATGTACAGCTGTTCACTAGCCGTATGTTTTGTAGACTTGATTATGAGTAGTATATAACTCCCAAGGATAGACTCGCGGCGGCTTGGACACAAAATGCAGCGTTTCTTTTGTTGTCGGATGTTCAAATTCAAGAGTATGCGCCCATAGCGCGATCTGCTCTCCAGGTTTATTGAATGCACTTCCGTATTTCTGATCGCCATACAAAGGAAACCCTTCAGTTGCCATCTGTACACGGATTTGATGAGAACGTCCTGTATGAAGACGGACGCTCACTAAACTTTGGCCGAAACTGTTTTCAAGTAACTGATAATCCAAGCTTGCCGCCTTCCCTTCAGGATGGTTTGGTTTTACACTGTATACTTGATTTTTTCTGCGGTCCTTATACAGATAGTGCTTCAGGGTAGATTGCTTTTTCTTAGGCACTCCACGCACAACCGCTAAATATTTTCGGTCAATCGTCCCGCGGCGCAGCTGATCTGATAGACGGGAAGCTGATTTGGAGGTTTTAGCAAAGACCATTACACCGCCGACTGGGCGGTCAAGACGATGGACAAGACCTAAATAAACATTCCCCGGTTTTTGGTAACGTCTTTTGATGTCTTCCTTCAATAGTGTGAGCACATCCAAATCGCCGCTTGCATCTTCCTGAACCGGTATATTTACAGGTTTCTCTACAACTAATACATGATTATCTTCATATAAGATAGGAATCTTCATTTGGTTAAGTCCTCTTCCTTGATAAGCTTCATTAAAGCCTGGCACCCTTCCAGCACCAAGTCATACGTTTCCTGGAAATCTCCGGTGAAATATGGATCAGGCACATCTTTTTGATGACTCGTGAGATCTAAAAATCGAAGAATGCGCGGATGTCCGTGATCGCCGAACAGCTTGCGAATATTGCGGATATTTTCTGCGTCCATTCCTATAATATAGTCGAAGCCTTCTGCGTCGTTTGGCGTCAACTGACGCCCGGCCATCCCTTCAGCGGACACTTCATATTCCGCCAATTTAGCAAGTGTGCCTTCATGCGGTGACTTCCCTATATGCCAGTCGCTTGTTCCTGCAGAATCCACTTCGATTTGATCCGTCAGCTGCTCATCATGGATCATTTTCCGAAAGACCCCTTCTGCCATTGGTGAACGACAAATATTCCCTAAACAGACGAATAATACGCGTATCATACTATTCTCTCCTTTATCTTCGTATTTCTACTCCAGTATACATCATTCATCGCAATCCTTCAGTTGATCACAAATAATGAAGAGCTCTATTTCTTACGCTCTGCGAAATACTTTTCGCAAGAGAATTAAGTCATAGTTATTTATATTTTATAAAGTATGATATGATAGGACTTAAATATCAAATTAACGGGAATGATATAGGTTAAAGGAGGTCTGCTTGATGCAGATTGTATTCGAAAAAACATGGGAAGCCACTTTGTCAGATCAGCAAAAACAAGCATTCATTCATCAATTCGAACTGAAAAAATCAGTTGGGGCAGAAGTGACAATTACTCCCATCCTGCTGAAACGAAAGCGAAACGGCGGTTTAGTTGCTACGGTATTTCTGCAAAATAACCGCCCAGACGTACTGTCTCTTCGTGAAACTGCCGTTCATGTACTGAATGAGCGGGAAGAACTGGCGGCTGAAGAGAACTTTTCACTGAATCTGGATATCCCAGCTTTTACAGCCACTCCCTGGTCGTTCGTATTCTTGCCTGCTTATGTCGAGACAACAGAAGAGCCGAATGACGGATGGAAAGTCATTATGAAATAATGTAAAAGCAGCTGCTCCAAAAGGAACAGCTGCTTTCTTATGCTAAATCTACATTATGGTGAACTTGCTGCACATCTTCTAAATCTTCCAACGCCTCGATCATTTTTTCAAACTGTTCCTGTGCTTCTTCGTCCAATGAAATTTCATTTTGCGCAAGCATCGTTAATTCAGCTACAGAAAATTCTGTAACACCTGCCTGGCGGAACGCTTCCTGTACTTCGTGAAATGCTGACGGATCTGCATATACAAGTACTTGACCGTCCTGTTCTTCGATATCATTTGCATCTATATCCGCTTCCAGCAGTAATTCCAATACGTCGTCTGCTGTTTTTCCTTCAATTCCGATTACAGCTGAAGGATCAAACATATAGGCAACAGAACCGCTGACACCCATATTCCCGCCATTTTTACCGAATGCGGCACGCACTTCTGAAACTGTCCGGTTTACATTGTTTGTCAACGCATCAACAATCACCATCGAACCGTTCGGTCCAAAGCCTTCGTAACGTAGTTCGTCGAAGTTTTCTTCACCGCCGCCTTTAGCTTTTTCAATGGCACGGTCGATGATTGCTTTCGGTACGCTGTATGTTTTTGCGCGTTCCAGCACGAATTTCAATGCCTGGTTAGATTCCGGATTTGGATCTCCTGATTTTGCTGCTACATATATTTCACGGCCAAACTTCGCATAGATTCTGCTAGTATTCGCATCTTTAGATGCTTTCTTCTCTTTAATATTATTCCATTTACGGCCCATAGGGTGCACACTCTTTCCTTTAGTTATAATGGTATACTGCTACTATTCAGTATACCAATTGATTTTTGACATGAAAAGTAAAAAAGTTGAAAAGTTTCTTTCTCAATTACTGTTTGCAGTTTTTAAACGTACGTCAAAATACTGAAGTTAGTCAGTCTCGGCACCGTTATTTGGGAAGCAAGCCAGATCGCTGCGTAAAAAGGAAATTAGTCAGCAGTCTCTCTATCACTAGACATTACGCATTGCAATTCCTGCTTACTCACACTTAAAAATTTAAAACCCTACTATTCTAATTTGTATTGACTATTTTCAATTGTCTGGTAAACTAAGCATATTATAAACAGTAAGCGGAGGGATGAAATGGTTACATTTGAATCGTGGAATGAGACAGCTGTGCTGCCGGTGTTTCCTGCGGATTCTGAGACAAAAGGGGCTGCTGAAGTGTTGCAGTGGGCATACAGCCACTATGGGGAAAAACTCGTCTACGCCTGCAGCTTCGGCATTGAAGGTATTGTATTGATCGAACTGATCTCACGCATAAAAGCAGATGCCAAAATCATTTTCCTGGACACCAATTATCACTTCAAGGAAACATATGAAACAATTGAAAAAGTAAAGAAGCGTTATCCGCAGCTTCACATTCATATGCAGCAGCCCAGACTGACCATAGAACAGCAAACTGAACAATACGGCCTTGAACTTTGGAAAAACAACCCGAATCTATGCTGTGACTTGCGGAAGATTAAGCCGCTGGAAGAAGCAATATCCCCTTCCGCCGCCTGGATATCAGGGTTGCGGAGAGAACAATCCGAAACGAGGAAAACAACAGAGTTTTTAAATTTGGATCAGCGTTTTAAAAAAATCAAAGTATGTCCTCTCATTCACTGGACATGGAAAGATGTTTGGCGCTTCGCCCATAAACATGAACTGGATTATAACGTATTGCATGATCAAGGTTTCCCAAGTATTGGATGTGCAACATGTACGAAGCCTGCATTTACTGAAGAGGATATGCGTTCCGGCAGGTGGACTGGAAGCGGGAAGACGGAATGCGGACTGCATACGTAAATTTTTTTACATTTAAAGCCGAGTATTTCTATATGACTTATTAATTAAAAAGGATAGGTGTTTACAAATGACAACAATACAACCACATGGCGGTACTTTAGTGAATTTATACGACCCTTCTGCATCGATTGAAGGGGTGCATAAAACGGTCTCCATTGATGCAACATCCGTAAGTGACCTGGAATTAATCGCAACCGGCGCATACAGTCCGCTGACCGGATTCCTGACTTCTGAAGATTATTATGCAGTTGTTAATGATATCCGCCTGGCAAACGGCGAGGTTTGGAGCCTGCCTATTACACTGCCTGTAAAAGACAGCTCGGCTTATTCTGTAGGCGACACTGTGCTGCTAGATTATCAGGGCGATATCTACGGCACACTGGAAATAACCGATATGTACGAACCTGATCAGCAGCTGGAAGCAGAAAAAGTATATAAAACAACAGACCGGGAACATCCGGGTGTTGCGAAGCTGCTTGACCGCGGTCACATCTATCTTGGTGGGCCCGTCAAGTTAATCAGACGAATCGAACAGAAAAATTTTGCGGAGTTTTACTTTGATCCGGCAGAGACACGCAATGCATTCCAAAATAACGGCTGGAAAACGGTTGTTGGTTTCCAAACCCGCAACCCGGTACACCGCGCACATGAGTACATTCAAAAAACCGCACTCGAAATTGTGGATGCACTTTTATTGAATCCATTAGTCGGAGAAACAAAGTCCGATGATATTCCCGCAGATGTGCGGATGGAGAGCTACCAGGTGTTATTGCGTGACTATTATCCTGAAGACCGGGTCAAGCTGGCTGTCTTCCCTGCCGCAATGCGCTATGCGGGACCCCGTGAAGCGATTTTCCATGCACTTGTGCGCAAGAACTACGGCTGCACCCATTTCATTGTCGGCCGCGATCATGCCGGTGTTGGAGATTATTATGGAACCTACGAAGCACAGCAAATCTTCTCGAACTTTACGCCGGAAGAAATCGGCATCACTTTGCTATTTTTTGAACATAGCTTCTTCTGTACAGCATGCGGCAACATGGCGACCGCCAAAACATGCCCGCACACCCGTGAACAGCACGTGATTCTTTCGGGGACGAAAGTACGTGAAATGCTGAAAAACGGTATTCTGCCTCCAGCAGAATTCAGCCGTAAAGAAGTAGTCGATGTACTGATCAGCGGCCTTAAAGAAAAAGAACCGGTGAAGTGAGGAGAGATGAAATGACAAAGAATATCGTATGGCATGATCAATTAATCTCAAAAGAGGAGCAACGTGCAAAAAATCGGCACCATAGTGCGGTCCTTTACTTCACGGGACTTTCAGGCTCAGGAAAATCTACAATCGCCAACGCGGCTGCCCGCCGGCTGCACGATCTTGGAGCCAATACGTACGTGTTGGACGGCGACAATGTCCGTCACGGATTGAATAAGGATTTAGGTTTTTCTGACGAAGCACGAAAGGAGAACATCCGGCGGATCGGTGAAGTCTCCAAATTATTCATCGACAGCGGTCAGCTCGTTTTCACAGCATTCATCTCCCCTTTCCAGGAAGACCGCGACAGTGTCAGACGTTTGGTGGAAGACGATGAGTTTGTCGAAGTCTATATCAGCTGCCCGCTTGACGCATGCGAAGAACGCGATCCGAAAGGTCTGTATGAAAAAGCCCGTGCCGGTGTAATTCCTGAATTTACAGGTATCTCATCGCCTTATGAAGCACCTGAAAACCCTGAGCTGGTATTAGAAACTGATAAATTTACGATTGAAGAATGTGTCGACCAATTGATCGGCTACTTGCGTGATAAAAAATGGATTAATTAAGGAGTGATTGGAATGGGAAAAATTTGGCTAGTCGGAGCGGGTCCGGGAGATCCCGATTTATTGACCGTCAAAGCGGTGAAAACAATACAGCAAGCGGATGTTATTCTTTACGACAGACTGATCAATCAAGAGATTTTGCACTATGCAAAGTCGGACGCGGAGTTGATTTTTGTAGGGAAGCTTCCAAAACATCATTTCGTCCAGCAGGATATGATTAATTTCTTATTGGTTAAACATGCGAAGCAAGGTAAGCAAGTCGTACGTCTGAAAGGCGGCGACCCTTTTATTTTCGGCCGCGGCGGTGAAGAAGCAGCGTTTGCAGTGGAGCATCACATCCCATTCGAAGTGATTCCGGGCATTACGTCCGGAATTGCCGCTCCTGCCTATGCAGGTATTCCTGTCACACATCGTGACTATAGCGCATCATTTGCAATCGTCACAGGTCATCGTAAAGAAGGTGCGGATGAAGCGGAGAAATGGCAGGCACTTGCAAAAGGCATCGATACCCTTGCTATCTATATGGGTGTCAGTAATCTCCCATATATCCAGAAACAATTGATTGATCACGGTAAAAATCCTGACACTCCTGTAGCTTTCATTCACTGGGGGACAACAGATACACAGCATACAGTAACTGCTACGCTGTCTACTATGACAGAAACTGCCCGACTTGAAGAAGTCAAAAACCCCAGTATGATTGTGATTGGAGAAGTGGTCCGGCTGCGTGATGAATTACAATGGTTTGAAGAGTCCGCTAAAGAACGCCGATTACACGAGGCAATGGTATGAGAGCCATTCTATATATTTGCCACGGCAGCCGCGTAAAGAAAGGACAGCAGGCTGCTTTGGCATTCATTGAGAAAACGATGGAAACAGCAGCTGCCCCTATTCAGGAAGCATGTTTTCTTGAATTGGCTGAACCTTCCATCGCAGAAGGCATCGCCCGCTGCATCGAACGCGGTGCAACTGAAATCGTTGCGATCCCCTTTTTGCTGTTGCGTGCGGGCCATGCAATTGCCGATATTCCCGCAGAGCTTCACGAAGTCATGACACATTATCCGGAAGTGCCTATCTATTACGGCGACCCGATTGGTGTGGATGAACGAATGGTCGATGTACTGATTGAGAGATTATATGAAACAGCAGACGTAATTCCTGACGGCGCCGCTATCCTGTTGATTGGAAGAGGCAGCAGTGATCCTGCAACAAAAGAGGACTTCACGGCTATTAAAAGAAGCTTTCAAGAAAAAACCGGCCTGCAAAATGTCAGTGTAGGATACTTGGCAGCGTGCGGCCCATTCTTCGCAGAAGAGCTTGAGCGCCTGTTAAAACAGCAGCCGAAGAATCTTTACATCTTGCCATACTTATTGTTTACCGGTATTTTAATGAAATCAATCGAACGGACACTAAAGACTATCGAAACATCAACCGCCATTCATCTGTGCCCCGCATTGGGTTATCATCCGGCCATTCATACGATTTTGAATGAAAGGGCCAGTGAAGCGGCAGAAAGGAAGCGTGGACTGTATGTTCCCCATCATGCTTGAGAATATGGACCAGTCAACAATCGTGCTGGTCGGCGGCGGTCACGTCGCGTACCATAAAGTGCTTAATCTGCACCGCTTCGGCATTCATCCAACCGTCGTAAGCCCTGTATTTCACCCCTCATTTACTAAATTAGCGCAACAAGGGATGGTTACTTTAAAACATAAAAAAGCAGAATGGGAAGATGTAAAAGATGCTTTCCTCACGCTGCTTGTCACGGATAGTGAAACAGTAAATGATCATCTGGCAAAACTATTAAAAGATGCCGGAAAACTGGTAGTCCACGCGTCCAATCCAGCCCTTGGAACTGCCCAAATTCCCGCGGTCACGACACGCGGCAAACTGATCATCAGCGTCTCTACGAGTGGTGCAAGCCCTTCTCTGGCTAAAAAAATCCGCACAGAAATTGCTGAGACGTATGATGAACGCTACGAGGACTACCTGGACTTTTTGTCAGATGTACGGCAGTATGTAAAACGGAATGTGGCTGATCGGGCTGAGCGCAGAAGCTGGCTGAAAGAAGTAATTGAACCAATTTATCTCCATAACGCCGAAGAGCGCCAAACATTCTTGAATGATCTCCAACGAATTTTCCCTGCCGAACAGCTCATAAATTCGTAAGCATGGAATATGAAAATGCAAAGTTTTACAGTCTGCCCATTCAAACCAGCCGTCTGTGCCGATCTAACCTCATCGCACAGGCGGCTATTTTATTGTTTATTCAGCCGCCGCTGCAACACAGTATTCCCTTCTTTTCGCACGTTATAAATAGCAATTTCAGTTAGAAATTTGTTAATTTCAAGTAAGCCATCAGACAATTTACGTTGGAATATGCGTAATTTAATCGGACAGTTACAATTGTTCGCCAGATTATTCATTATAAATAACTTTTATGTGGGCAGACTATAAGTAAATAACTTTAGTTAGGAGTCATGAATATGAAAATGCAGGACGGGCAAAAAGGGAACAGCTATAAAGAACAGCAAATGAAACAGCAGCAACAGCAGCTGAAAGAAAATCAATCGCAGGCGGAACAGCAATTTGACACCAAAAAGAAAATGGCTTTACAGTCCATGCAGCAAGCTGTACAATCGCTTCAGCAAATGTCGTCTATGTCTGATCTGGCAACCTTGCAGCAAGCACAGCAACAGCTGCAGCAAGCGGTTCAGCAGTTAAATTATATGCAGGGAATCTCAATCACACAGTCCACGACTGCTGAACAGCAGCAAATAGAACAGGTGCAGCAGCAGATTGAGCAGGCGGCGCAGACACTTCAGCTCATCCAGTCCCTCAACAGCGGAAATCAAAGCTTTAAAAAAGGATAAAAAAAACATCTGGGACTTTCATGTTGATGAAAGTCCCGGATGTTTTTTATTTGTGAAATGATTAGTTGATTCCATCAATGAATTCACTGCTTCTTTTATCTCCTGATATCCCGTACACCTGCAAATATTTGATTGCAGCCACTCTTCTGCAGCTTCCTCATCAGCATCTGGATGATTGTGTATTAATGCATGACAATTCACAATAAAACCAGGTGTACAAAATCCGCATTGAATCGCCCACTTATTAACAAATGCCTGTTGAACTGGCGAATGTAAAAGTCCTTCAATTGTCGTGATTGGCAAATCGACTGCCTCGACAGCCAATGACAGACAGGAATGGGTTGGTTCTCCGTTCACGAGCACCGTACACGCACCGCAATCCCCATTTTCACATGATCGTTTGGCACCAGTTAATCCAAGCTTTTCCCTTAACGTATATAGAAGTGTATCCGCATTCCGAACAACCGCCTCCTTTGTTTCCCCGTTTACATGTAAATGTATAAAAGACTTAGACGCTGCATTTTGTATGTTCATTCTCCCATCTCCATTTCTTCCATGACATCCAGCAACACATTTTTCAGCACAAACGCCCTGTACTCTCCAGAACCTTGAAGGTCATCCACGATATCGGATGGAAGATGCGCCATCGCCGTTTCAATTCTTTTTGACACCGGGAGTGACGAATCATTTAATACGTTTTCCATTTCATCGGATCTGAAAGGGTAGTCACACACACCGCTAAAAGCAACCCGCAGCCGGCCATCTTTAACAATTGCAGCTGCTGAAACGACCGGATAGCCAACCTTCGAAAACTTTGTTCTTTTAAGACTCACATACGGCAAGCTAGTATACGATGCGTCAATAATGACTTGAAGAAGTAACTCCCCTGAAGTAAGATTCATTTTCCTGTCAAATACAGATGTCAGCGAAACGATCTCCACACTATTTCCCTTCGTTATTTTCACTTTCGCATCCGTAAGCAAAAGTGGCAAAACACTTTCCTTGTATATCAATTCGCTGTTAATATTCCCGCCAATTGTAATTTTGTTTCGTGAAGTATGATCCGCAATTTGTTTGACAGTGGCACCGAGGAGCGGAAACAAGTTTGAATCTGTAATTTTATTTAATGAAACGGCTGCTCCAATCACTAATTCATCGTCCCGCTTCTCCAGCACATTACATTCCGGAATCCCTTTACTGTCAATTACTGCATCCGCATGGATCTTATTCACACGCGCAAAGGTTATGAATTCAGTGCCGCCAGAAATTATTACAGCCTGCTGACCTTGCTTATGCACTTCGTTATATGTCTTCACCGTATCTGCAACGGAGGATGGTTTAAAATACTGGAAATCAAATGAAATCATTTTGTCCCCTCCTTCTTAGTGTGCCAAATGGATTCGGGTGTGAGCGGCAATTCGTTTAATTGCACTCCTGCTGCAGCAGAAAGGCTATTTGCCAAACATGCAGGTGCTCCAATAACACCGTATTCCCCGATACCGCGGGCGCCGAAAGGACCATCTATTGCAGGAGTTTCGATAAAATCAATGTGATATTCAGCTGGCTGCTCCCCGTAACGCAGCATCGGATAATTTCGGAAATCCGAATTTTGAACAACACCGTTGTCATCAAACACAAACTTTTCACTCGTCGCGTAACTTAAGCCCATATACATGCCGCCGCGCATTTGTTGTGCCGCCGTCATCGGGTTAATGATGGTTCCGCCGTCGAGAACCGTGACACCTTTTACAATAGAATAGGTGAGATCTTTTGTGTTCAATTCAATTTCCACAGCCTGTACACCAACCGACCACCAAGGCCCGGGCTTTCCAAAACCTGTTTGCTGATCCATCGGTGTTAAATGCCGCTGTATATGTTTTCCGATTCCTACAATTTGACCTTCAATGGAATGTCCGCTCGGATACGTATACCCTAAAGAAATATCCTTAATATCCACACCCAGCGTTGGATCGGCCTTTAAGTAAACTCTCCCGCCGCCTACATCTAAATCATCTGGAGCACATTGAAGCACAACCGCAGCTGTTTTTTTCAGCTGGGCAATTGCATGATCGGCGGCATACACAACAGCGCGTCCTGCCAGAAAAGTTGAACTGCTCGCGACTGTTCTCCATTGATGCGGATCATATTGTGTATTCACTTCCATTGTGACATGAATTTTATTCATATCCATTTTTAGCTTTTCCGCAAGAATTTGGCCAAGAATCGTTTTTGTTCCCTGTCCCAGCTCTATAGCAGCACAATTTAAATTCACACTGCCGTCTGCTTCAAAAATGATTATAGCGCCCGCCTGTGCATTTGTTGCTGTTGTAGACGTCTTCCAAAAGGCGCTGATTCCTTTCGTGCGCACTAAATCTTTACCACTTTCAACTTTTCGGCCTTCATCCCATTGAATCAGCTCTTTCGCACGGTTCATACATTTTTCCAAATCCCCTATATTATTTGCCGTTAATACCGTTTGTGTCGGCGTTGTATCTCCTGGTTTTATGCCATTTATCATACGAAACTGAAGCGGGTCCATATTCAATTTCTCAGCCAGCTGATCCATTGTCCGCTCTACTGCAAAAGTCAGTTCCGGATGTCCATATCCCCTGAATGAAGTGGCAAAAGGATGATTCGTATACATGCAATACGAATCACACCATACATTTGGTATGTTATACGGCCCTGTACAATCAAGCGCCGCCGCCCGCGTGATTCCCGCGGCTTGATCTGAATAGGCCCCTGAATCGATTAGGTACGTATATTTCCCTGCAAGTAATTTTCCTTCTTTTGTCACGCCAAGCTGTACGGTTGCATCAAAGCCAATACGGCAAGGCGCCGTTGTCATATCTTCTTCCCGGTCAAATTCCAACTTTACTAACTTTCCGCCGACTGCCTTTGATGCCAAATAGGCCAGCGGTTCCAGCTGAACTGTGCCCTTCCCGCCAAATGCACCCCCAACCATCGGGATATGCACGAGGATATTCCCTACATCAACATTGAAAAATTGATTCAGCACTTTTTTGATGGTAAATGGCGACTGACTGCAAGTATGGATGATGACTTTACCCGCCGGATTAATTTCAACCCGTGTGCTTCTTGTCTCCATTGCAGCGTGATCCGAAAGATTAAACGAATAAGTCTTTGTTATCGTTTCCTCACTTTTCGCCCACGCCTCGTCAAAATCTCCTTTACGGATTTTAATATGGCTTCCAATATTTGTAGCTGCTTTCGGATAGACGTCACTTATTATTTTTGTGTATTGTTCGGCATTTTCATGTACAAGCGGGGCATCTTTTAGAAATGCTTGTTGAACAGAGTTCACAATAGGCAAAGGATCATATGCAACTTTCACTTTCTCGGTCGCCTGTTTTGCCTGATGTTCATGGTCTGCCACGACAATTGCTACAGGTTCGCCGTAATAGCGGACTTTCTCAAATGCCAGCGGCGGACGATCTGCTAAAATCGGTCCAATATGGTACGGAAACATTTCACCTGTAACAATCGCACGCACTCCGGGCATTTTCCATGCTTCCGCTGTATCTATAGAAATAATCTTGGCGTGAGCTTGTGTGCTTTTCACAAGTTTCGCGTGCATAAGACCAGGAGCCGAATAATCCCCTACGTACCTGACTTTTCCAGTCGATTTTTCTACCGCATCGATCCGTTGCTCAGGCTTCCCAACAGACATGCATATTTTATTCTCCATACTGATCTCTCTCCTTTGCAACAGTTAACGCACAACGATAATTATTGTGTTTGCGTCGATTTCATGAGCTGAAGCGTCCATAATTTTTTCAAGTGTCATACTCGTTTTTTGTAATTCCGTTTGATCCGTCACCACAAAAACAGGTGCGCCGCCGCCTTTGATTGTTTCGGGTTTCACCGTGATGACTGCAGCTATTGTCGCTTGCTGATTCTCCAATTCACTCAACTCCCAATTATCCTGACTTCAAACATGCCTTCGCTTTAAGCCGCATATTTTTCCGTTTTATGAATTTCCTTTATCCGCTTCCTTAGGCATCCGAATGGCACTGTCCAGAATTGGAACTTTATCCAAGACCGCCTTAATTTGATGAAATTCCTTTTCCCGCGGCAAGAAAAACAATGCGATTCGTCCGTCCGCCATGTCCCGTTTCGTAAGCGGAATTAAAGCAGGTTCGCCCGAGTCGAGATAACTCCCAAGAATAGTCGCCACGTGATGTAACATCGCCTGTCGCTGCCCCAGGAATGATAATGTAACAATGCTGTTTTGATTTTTCGGAATGACTATTGCGCCAACCGCTTGTTCGGTAATAATTTTCCTCGTATCCTCCAGCCCAACGTTTTTAATTAATATATCGCCAACAAAAAGTGTCGGCCCTTCAAAACGAACGGGGGCTTCTGTAACATCTGCAACATCCTGCAAAAACTTACCTGACATATTGAACTTCACAATAATAAGCATGACTATTCCGCCAATAATTCCAACCCAGAATGAAAATACGGCACATAACGTAGTCACTAGTGCCGTGAACATCACTAAGTAATTTCGGCTTTCAAATGCTTGGGCCATCCCTTCAACGAAAGGGGCTCCCCGCTTGACAAGTTCAAAGGTGTCTATTTTCTCCAGCGACTCTCTTTCCATTTTTCTCACTTCCCGGAACTGCGTCGCTGCAAGTCCCAGAAATGTAACTGCCGTCCAGTCAGACTCCAGAACGGCCGGGGTCGCTACAGCACCGATGAATGCGGCGATAAAGCCAAAAGAAAGATGAATAATTCTTCCTGTCGGGTAGGTGGGATATTGCCGAAAATCAGTACGCAGCAAAAGCATTCGCGCGAACACCCCAAAAACCACACCGACTACGACCGGAAGTAAATACGTACTCACATGTAACACCCCCAATTAAAATATAGTTCTGTCGTATTCTAACCAAAAACAAGACAAACTATAATGTGGGGATGAATTTAAAGAAAATGAATACCAAGGTAACGTAAAGGAGAGAGTGAATGGAAAGAAGGAAGGTGTGAAAATGCAGTCTATTCAACAAATGATTCAAACTGTCTTGGATGATACCCGGCCAACCGTACTTGCAATGATAGTTAAGGTGGAAGGATCCTCCTATCGGAAGGAAGGTTCGTGGATGCTTCTTCAAGAGAATAACGTGCGGATCGGAATGATTAGCGGCGGTTGTTTGGAAAATGATTTACATAACCGGGCGGCCCAACTATTCAACACAGGCAAAGCAGAAACGGTTCGATATGATTTAAGCGCGGAAGATGATCTCGGGTGGGGCCGCGGTGCAGGATGCAATGGTATTATCACAATCTTAGTGCGTGATATTGACAGTGATTTCCGGCGGATCCTGCATATTGCACATGAGCAGTTACTGGCTAAAGAACCTGTATATTTCCTCCAGTCATTGACAGACTTCAGCCGCTATGGGTGTACTGCGTTAAATGGATCTCAGTATGGAAAAATACAATTAAAACTCCCTTTTAACCTAAATACAATGGCCCCGTTTCAGGAAGCAGCCAAACAGACTACTATTGGCGAAGAAATAGTGTATTTCCAGCTTATTTGGCCGCGGCCTGTTCTTTACATAATCGGGGCCGGCGCGGATGCCAGGCCGCTTGCACGACTTTCCGGGAGTGCCGGCTATGAAGTGCACCTCCTCGATTGGCGGAGCGGTGTCTGTAATGAAGTACACTTTCCAACGGCAGCATCGATTCAAATTGGCGATGTCGCAAAATTAATTTCAAATGTAAAATTCAGCCCGTTGGATTCAGTCGTGCTCATGACACATGATTTTCAGATCGATGTTGAAATCGGACGACATTTACTCGGACAGAAATTGCTGTACTTCGGAATTTTAGGGTCAAAAAACAGGACAGAACGCATCTTTGGCGGGGAACTTCCAAGTAGTGTTCATTCACCGGCAGGAGTGTCTATCGGTGCAGATGGACCTGAAGAAATCGCCGTCAGCATCATGGCGGAACTAATTGCCGTCAGAAGGGGGAAATCACTATGAAAATCGCAGGCATTTATCTTGCCGCCGGAAGCAGCAGCCGAATGGGAACACACAAATTGGCACTTCCCGTTGGCACCAGGTCTCTCGGGAGCTTGGCGCTGGAAACTGCATTAGATTCACCGCTTGATGAAATTTACGTCATCACAAGACATGCAGATAATACAGAATGGATCCCTCCGCATATGAAACAACACGCTAAATGCACAATTATTACATGTCCCGCTTCTTGTGAAGGGCAGTCTGAATCCCTGCGCTGCGGCATTCAGCAAGCACAGAATCATCATGCGGATGCAGTGCTTGTCCTGCTGGCGGATCAGCCTTTTATAACGGTTCACATGCTTTCTGAAATGATCATATGCATGAAAAACAACCCCGGCTGCAAATTCGTGGCTACTTCATTTGACCAGTCAATTACGCCTCCTGTTTTACTTTCTTCCTCTTTGTATCCTGACCTTTTAAAGGTACGAGGGGATAAAGGAGCACGTTCGATTTTGCGCGGGGACTTTCTAAACCAGGGGAAGCTTTTACCGTGTAACGACAAGAGACTAGTATTTGATGTTGATACGATAGAAGATTACAAAACATTGTAAACCATTGAATGAAAGAATTAGCGGTAAAGCTCTGACATGTTATAAAAATCGTATAAAAATCTGCCCGCCTGATAGTTCATCTGTTTATTTTCCAATTTAAAAGCAGCGCGATTCTCATCGCACTGCTCTAAACAATTCATACCGTATGGAAATTTGTTCCGTCTGTCGTTTCTCCGACAAATCCCGCGCGAATTACAAAGTCCCCAAAGCGTTCGCCATCATTCCGTTCTTTTGCATAGCGCTTCAATATTGGTCCCAGCTCATCCAAAATTTCTTTCTCCCCAATATTTTCGCGATAAATTTTGCTTAGTCGCTGGCCGGCAAAGCCGCCGCCTAAATACATATTATACTTGCCCGGTCCTTTTCCGATAAAGCCAAGTTCTGCAATTGCCGGACGTGCACAGCCATTCGGGCAGCCCGTCATACGAGTCACAATTTCTTCATCACCTAATCCTGCTTCATCCATCAAACCTTCGATTTTGGTAATCAATGAAGGCAAATATCGCTCTGCTTCCGCCATCGCCAGACCGCAAGTCGGCAATGCCACACACGCCATGGAGCTCCTGCGCAATGCAGACTGTTCGACGGGTGATTCAAGATTATACTTCGCAATAATTTCCTCGATATTCTTTTTATTTGCATCCGCTACATCACCGAGCACAAGATTCTGATTTGGACTCAGACGGAAATCACCTGTGTGGATTTCGGCAATTTCGCGAAGCGCCGTCATTAATTTATAATTCTCTGTATCGCGTACACGTCCGTTTTCAATAAAGAATGTATAGTTCCAGCGATCATTTGCTGCCGCTGCCCATCCATAACGATCGCCATTATGATCGAAGCGGTAAGGCCGTACTGCTTCCAGCTCCCGGCCAAGACGGCTGTGCAGTTCTTCTTTCAGCCAATCCAGTCCGCGTGAATCGATGGTGTACTTGAATCGTGCATATTTCCTTACTGAACGATTTCCATTATCACGCTGAATCATCATCAAGTGCTTGGCAACTTCCACCACCTGATCGGCAGGAACAAAACCTATTAGCCGTCCCAGTTGCGGATACGTTTGCTCATCGCCGTGAGTCATTCCCATTCCGCCGCCTACTGCCACATTAAAGCCGATCAGCTTACCCTCTTCTGCAATCGCAATTAAACCGACATCTTGAGAGAATACATCGACATCATTCATTGGCGGCACAGCAATGCCTATTTTGAATTTTCTTGGGAGATACGTAGCACCGTAGACCGGCTCTACTTCTTCCCCTGTCGTATCCACAATTTTTTCTTCATCCAGCCAAATTTCATGATAAGCGGTCGTCTGCGGCAATAAATCCTGGCTCAGGCGCTTTGCCCACTCATATACTTCAGCATGAATTGGAGACTCATTGGGATTCGGACTGCACATTACGTTACGGTTTACATCACCGCAGGCAGCGATGGAATCCAGCAATGCCTCATTCATTTCCTGGATATTCTTTTTCATGTTCCACTTTAATATCCCATGCATCTGAAATGCTTGACGCGTCGTTAATTTCAACGTGCCATTGCCGTATTTATGCGCCAGCTCATCCATCACCAGCCATTGCTTCGGCGTTGCAAAACCTGCAGGTGTCCGCACACGAATCATGAACTGATAGGCAGGCTCCAGCTTTTGACGCTGACGTTCGGTCCGCAGATCACGGTCATCCTGCAAATAGCTCCCATGGAATTTCATCAGGCGGTTGTCATCACCCGGAATCCCTGCACTGATGGAGTCGTTCATTGTTTCAATCAGACTTCCGCGCAGGTAATCACTTTCAATTTTAATTTCTTCTACATCACTTGGTGGCCCATCCTGTATGTGTACAGGTTTTGTTGTTGAAGACATGTTACCAATCCCCCTCGAATTAATTAATAAACATCCCGCTGATAACGTTTCTCGTGAATTAATTGTGTCAGGAATTCTTCGGCTTCTTCCTGCGTCTTGCCGCCTTCCTGCTGAAGGATTTCGAGCAGTGTCGCATGGACATCTTTAGCCATATTCTTCTCATCACCGCATATATAAATGACTGCGCCATCTTCAATCCATTGATACAGCTCTTGACTCGCCTGTTTCATTTTGTGCTGTACATATACTTTTTCATCTGTATCACGCGAAAAAGCTACATCCAGACGAGTTAACGAGCCATCCTTCACATAGTTTTGCCATTCAGTCTGATAATAGAAATCTGTCACATAATGCTGATCGCCAAAGAATAACCAAGACTTTCCTTGTGCCCCTGTCTCATTCCGTTCTTCAATGAATGAACGGAAAGGCGCAATCCCGGTACCTGGCCCGATCATAATAATCGGAGTTTCAGGATTCGCAGGCAAACGGAAGTTATCATTTTTGTGTATATAGATTGGTAACGTATCACCCGGCTTAAGGTTTTCCGCACATTGGCTCGAGCATACGCCATGCCGGTCACGGCCGTGCGCTTCATATCGCACAACCCCGATTGTTACATGCACTTCTTCCGGATTCGCTTCCAGGCTGCTGGCAATCGAATATAATCTGGCAGGCAATTTACGAAGAATACCAACCAACTGCTGCTCAGCTGCCGAAACCGGTCCGAAGTCCTTCAAGGCATCGAGCAAATCGCGGCCGTCAATATATGCGCGCAGTTCATCCGCTCGTTCTTTATCAAGTAATTGTGTTAACTTTTCCGATTCAGTATAATTCGACAGCTTTTCAAGCAACGGCTTTGTTAATACCGTCACTTCAAAATGATTCAATAACGCAATACGAAACGCACGGCGCTCGCCTTGTGTATTGACCTCAACAGTTTCTTCTGCATTCCAGCCGCCAACTACGATAATCTCATCGATTAAGTCGGAATTATTTTCAGGAAAAATCCCTAGACTATCCCCCGGTTCATACGTTAGGCCCGAGCCCTCTAAGGAAATCTCCAAGTGACGTGTTTCTTTATTCGACCCGCGGCCGTTCAGATTTATATTCTCCAGCACTTCTGCTCTAAACGGATTCGTGCGTGAATATTGCGCGGAAGATACGGGCTCTGCAGCCAGAGCTGCAGCTGCGGATTGACCGCCAGTGTTGATTTCCAGAGAAACTTCTACTGCCGCCAGCCACTGTGCTGCGGGTTCATCATAATCTAAGTCACAATCTACACGCGGCGCCAATTGAACGGCACCCAACTCTGTAAGTCTCTGATCGAAATCGGCGCCTGTTTTACAGAAAAATTCATAGGAGCTGTCACCCAGTGCCAATACAGAATAATGAAGATGATCCAGTTTCGGCGCACGGCGTCCATGCAGGAATTCGTAAAATGGCAGGGCTGTGTCTGGCGGATCCCCTTCCCCATGCGTACTCACAACAAGTAACAGGTTCTCAATTTTTTTTAATGCATTCGGTTTAAAATCACTCATTGACTGAATCGTCACATCAAAAGATTGTTCTTTTAATTTAGCTGCTGCCTGTTCTGCAATTCCCTGTCCATTGCCCGTCTGTGAACCGTACAGAATGGTTATTTCCTTCACAGCAGCCGGAACTTCAATCGTCGGGCGTTCCAGAACCGCCACTCCGCCTGACGGCATTGCAGCTGAACTGGCAGCTGTTAAATAACCGCTCAGCCAGCTTTGCTGCGATTCTGTAATACTCGGCAACAGACGATTGAGCAATTCCACTTGTTCTTCACTAAAAGGACTGTTCGTTACTTGTAACCCCATATTCATCACCCTCGCAACCTCTTATTATATTTTCGTCGTCACGTATCGTTCAAAAAATCCGACTAGACTGACAACTATTTTTACAATGTGTTCATTGTATTACTATTATTCCTATTAGTCAAGTAGGCATTTAAAGTTTAAAGAACAGTATAGATCATTGAATTAGCAGCTTTGGGATGCGGCTTCGCGCCTCGGCAGAACGCATTCCATAGAGTATGCAATAGTCACCCCTTCTGCGCGTTAATCCTATAAGTTTAGTAGGTGATATTTTTTAATTGAATAAACCGTTCATTGTCATTTTGTTTTCTATGCAGCACAAAAAAGATGTCCCTCCGAAGCGCTGTGGCTTCCAGGACACCTTTTAATCAATTGGTAAGTTGTGTTTTCGTACGATTGTCAGCCTTTCGGATCCAGGCTGCCGCTGCAATGATCACAAGTAAGCCAAGCTGCGCCATGATGGTTTCATTGGTTGGATAGAAACCGATAAAGTCGATGATCGGCAATCGCGGCTGGACAGTTGTATCAATGACGTTGTTCAGCTGCAAAGTATGCAGACTGACGCCAAGAATTTTGAATGCGAGTACATATATTAATATCGTCGCCACTGCGAAGAAGCGATGGATTGGAATGCGATGGCTCAGTTTCATGAAAGCGAATGCCACAATAGCCAATATGGCGACTGCAAGCAAAATACCTGCAACAAATTCTATTGTGGACATCTTAGGTGCGATGCCCGCATAGAACACAAGCGTTTCCGCACCTTCCCTGAATACTGACAGAAAACTGACCGATGCCATGGCCAGAACACTGCCCTTTGAAATCGCTTGGCCCATTTGCCTGGAAATATAGCGATTCCAAGACACGACATTGGATTTTTGATGCATCCATATGCCGACACCGATCATTAATGCCGCCGCGACAAGTCCGATGTAACCTTCCATCAGCTCCCGGTCATTGCCGATCGTGACGGACTGTAAAACTGTAGACATCATGACAGCCGCCAAAATACTCAGTGTAATACCGGCAGCAGCACCTATATATACCCATTTCCGCATAGCCTGCTGGTTGGCGTTCGTCAAAAATGACAATAGCGCCATGATAATCAGCAACGCTTCAAGACCTTCACGCAATAAAATCAGTGCGGAGTCCCAAAAGCTGAAATTATCATTCGTTTGCAGCAGCGCAATTTGCTGTTTAAAATCCTGCAACTGACGATCTGCCGCCTGAACATCGTAGCCTTTGTTGGATAGTTGGCCAATGATTAATGGCAATGTATTTTCAAGCTGTGTATATAGAGCGGCATTCTTCGTGCGTACTTCTCCTTCTACATTCGGCCAAATTTGAATAAATTCGCGCAAAGAATCTTTCGCTTCCTCAAACTGTCCGTTTTGCAGAGATTCAGAGCTTTGATCGAGCAAGGCTGTTAATGTCGCAAGTGAATAGTCTTCCGCAGCCGCCTCTTTCAACGTCCCATTGACAAACTGACCGACAGTTGCTGCTAAGTCGTCATACTGTGATTGAAGCACTTCTAGATCAGGCTGTTCTTCCGCCAGGGTGATTCTGATGAACGCCATACTCGTCTCAATCGCGCCATATGCAGATATATTCTGCTCCCGAACCGCACGCTCATTGTGTGTCCACGCAGAAATAAATTGTTGATTTGCTTGCTCAATTTCTTCCAGTGCCCCCGAGCCGATTGCCTGCTGTAAAACGGTAAGCGCCGGCTCCATCGCTTTGCCAAATTTCTCGCGCTCGGCTGGCTCATCCACTGGGTTTTCTGATTTTTCAAGTTCATGCAGAGCTTTGGATAATGAATTTAATAACGCGCCGCGTGATGCTGAATCAGCTTGTAAAGCTTCCTGTAACGTTTTGTCGATTTCTTTTGTGAACTTGGAACTCTCCAGTTTCTGCTGCTGCCAAACCGTTTCAAATTCTTGCAGGGAGGCTAAGGCTTCTTTATCGTTTTCCTTTTTCGTCTGCATTATGGAATCACTGATAGAAATATACAGATCACTGTAATTGATTTCTGTTTCCGCGAATGCCGGGCGGATCGGCAATAACGCTATGATCATGAATACCGCCATCCATTTATATAATCGAGAAGAGTGAGTCACCGATAAAGCCCCCCTTTTGTATCCCAGGGAAGCAGGCAAATAACGCACTGCCGCGATGAGTAATGTATTCATTTAATTTATCTTCCCGCCCAAAACTGTTCTGAATGGCGATAAATTGTTCAGGTCGTTTCTGGAAGGATACGAACAGTAATCCTGCGTCGAATGTGCCAGTTGAATCCATCACACCCGAACTGTAAGAGAACGAACGGCGAAGGATTTTCTGTTTCGCCTTCTTCGCTAATCGAACATGGGAAGCGTCGGGTAATACATAGTTGCCATTTGCATCTTTCTCGTTCAGACCTACCTCGTCCATTTCATTCTTCTTTCCCAAAGGGGCGCCTGTATCACGATGGCGCCCAAATGTTGCTTCCTGTTCCTGAAGTGCGGTGCGGTCCCACGTTTCTAAATGCATCTGAATTCTTCGGACCGCCATATACGTTCCGTTGGTCATCCAGCCCTTTGATTCACCTGCGCCGATCCAGGCAACTTCATTCATCTCTGCTTCTTTAGCGCCATCCGGATTTACAGTGCCGTCTTTAAAAGCGAATAAGTTCCGCGGTGTTTCTTTCTTCTTGCCTTTCATCGGATAGGAATTGAAGCCTGCCTGCGTCCACTTTAATGTCACTTTACCGGAAGCGGCCCGCACTAAGTTCCGTACCGCATGAAATGCAACTTGCGGATCGTCCGCACATGCTTGAATGCAGATGTCCCCTCCTGTGTAGGCAGGGTCGAGCTGATCTTTAGGAAAATGCGGCAAGTCCTTTAATTCAGCGGGGCGCTTTGCAGCTAACCCTAATGACTCTTTTTCAAACAGCGACGGACCAACTCCGAACGTCAGCGTCAGGTTGGAAGCATCAAGCCCCGCCGCTTCACCTGTATCTTTTGCAGGAATCAGCCCATTGGCAGAAGGGTCGGCAATCTGCTCTCCGTTCATCATACGCACAGTCAAAGGTGTCCACATTTTAAATAAATCCATCAATTCCTTCTGTGAGTTTACCAGTGCATTTAACGAAGCGAAATACACATAGCTCTGACATTCAGTCGCAATTCCTGATTGATGTTTACCATAGAAGTTGACTTTATTTTTCGTGCGCGGATTATCCTCTTCCACTGCCATTCCAAATACATTCAGCATACTTCCGAGACCCGACGCTCCAATTACGACGCCTGCAGCACCGGCTCCCGTGTACTTTAGCATTTGACGGCGTGAGATTTTCTTTTCATAGAATTTTTCTTCGGTTCGATCCGTCATATTATCACTCCGTTACGATGCCCATCATACTTAATGGCTCACCCAGTTGATTGACTGCTTCCGACAATGCTTTAGTATCTTCTTTTGTCAGCTCTTCATATGATACATAACCGCCATCCCCATCTTCATAGTCAGCGAGCAGCGCATTAATTGTTTCGAATTTTGTCTGCAGTTCTTCTGTCAGCTGCTGATCTTTCGCAGTCATTTTTTCTTTCAGGATTTCATAAATTTTCTCTGCGCCTTCGATATTTGCTTTAAAGTCATACAGATCCGTGTGGGAATAAATTTCTTCTTCCCCGCTAATTTTAGAAGTGGAAACTTCATTCAATAAATCGACGGCTCCTGTGATCATAAGGTCTGGAGAAACTTCAACCGTTTCCACACGTGCGCGCAGTTCTTTCGCGTCTTTCAGCAACTGATCTGCAACGTCCGCATAACCTTCTGTCGTGTTTTCCGCCCATAATCCATATTCAATTTTGTGATAGCCCGACCACTCTTCTTCGCCCTGTCCCTCTTCTTGCACATCTGCAAGACGTGCATCGATTCTTGGATCCAAGTCGCCGAAGCTTTCTGCAATTGGTTCCGATCTTTCAAAATACATTCTTGCAAGCGGATAGATTTTCTTTGCCTCATCGATATCGCCTGCTTTGACGGCTGTCACGAATTTCTCTGTACCTATAACAAATTCATCCATCTGTTCAAGCGCAAACTGTTTATAGGCTTCTGTTTCTGCCGTTAAATCCACTGCTTCTGGCGTTGCTTGTTCATTTCCAGCAGGCTCTGCAGCTGTACCGCATCCCGTTAAAAGAATACCTGCCGTTAAAGTAAAAGCTGTAACTAGTTTTCGTTTCATTCTGCTTCCTTCTTCCTGCTTTGTAATTTCTTTTATCAATGATAATCGTTCTCATATAAATGTCAATAGGAAGTAAAAGGTGATATATGTATTTTTCTAGTATTAATTGTGTTTTTGAACTATTTACGAGATACTATATTTAACAATTTGTTTGGATGCAGGGCAGCCGTTTCTTTTCAGTAAGGTGTAACATCTCACGAGGTAATACGTCAGCTTAGTAACCAATATGAAGGGAGGGAATCAGTGTGAAAAGAAAAATTAATAGGAAAGAATATGATTTTCTTCGGCAGGAATTTTCTTTTCTTCAGCGGCAAGGCAAGATAGATGAAGCAGGTGCCAATGAAATGCTGGCATTATACGAACCTAAGGGCGGAGCCAATTTCATCCGTATCCTGCTGGTTTTCGGAGCTGTTTTAGTCGGGGTGGGCATTTTGAGCTTCATCGCCGGCAACTGGGCCGGCCTAACGCCATTCTTTAAATTCGGTTTAATCGTCGCCGGAATGCTCGTTTCGTACTTTGCCGGTTACAAGCTTGAAGATGACTATGAACGGACATCACGCAGCATGTATTATATCGGGGCCGCCATTTTTGGTGCAGGGATTTTCCTGATCGGTCAAAGTTTCCACTTGCAGCATACGGTTTACACGGATTTTCTGCTGTGGGCTGTCGGAATTCTGCCACTGGCCTACTATTTGAAGGATCAGCTGCTTGCTGTGTTTGCCGGTGCATTTTTAATTATATACAGCTTCAGCGCATTCTCCGCTTATGATCCAGGAAGTTTTGGTCCTTACTGGCTTGTGCTCTTGATTCCCGTATTATTTTGGATGAATGAAACGCGTTTTGACAGAAAAGGATCATTATTTGTTATGAATGTCTTACTGAGTACTTCCTTTATAGGGAATATACTGGAGCTATTCCATGCAGAGGAATGGATATCCGCAGCAGTTATTTTTGTTATAGGTGTCCTGCTCGCGGTATTCCCTATCAAACACTTTCATACAGAATCTGTCTGGACCGGCTCCGTCATTTTCGGCATCACCGGTATCATGCTGACATTCCCGTTCATATGGGATAATTTGCGATTTGGAGATTCAGCGCCTCATATATTTGCTGTTTTATTCGTTATCTTATTGATCTATCTCCTGCGAAAAGACAGCTTGCCGGCTATTTTGATTACCTGTGCGTTAATCTATCGGTACTACACAGATATAACATATGATTTCATGCCAAAATCATTATTCTTTATCATTGGCGGGCTGCTGTTAATCGGTTTTGGATTCTGGTTTGAAAAATCACGACGAGAGACGGTGAAGCGTCATGAAGAGTAAACGGAATCTATTTCTTGTTGCCTTAATCGTCCCCATTGTCATTCTTCTAGGAATGACCTGGAAGCCATTATTCACACTGAATACAGGTAAATCCATCGTACTCGAAACAGTGCCGGTTGATCCGCGGGATATATTATATGGCGATTATGTCAGTCTTCAATTCGCTATTGAGGAATTCACAAAAGAAGATCTCGATCCTTTGCTTATCGAGGAGTTCTCTAGGCACGATACCGGCAAACTTACAGTATATGCAGTTCTCGAGCAAGAAGAAGGAGATCTGTACGGGTTGAAGAAGGTCACTCATAAAAAGCCGGCCGATGGGTTATTCCTAAAGGGAGATATGTATTATTACGGCAATTCAGACGCGGATACAGATCAGACATATTTCGCAAACTTCCTCCCAGATCGCTTCTATGTATCGGAAAATACGGGAATGGAACTGGAGAAGCTTTCTCGGGAAGGCCAGTTGCTGGCGCTCTTAAAAGTGCGTGACGGTTTTGCCGTGCTGGAAGACATCAGGCCCAAATAATATTTCACTATACATCTCAACAGGCGTGTACCTGTTGAGGTGTTTTTATTTGCTTCAAACAATTGAAAGGTACAATAGCCATATCATCCTATCCTTAGGCATTTACTCACACTGTGATAATATTGTAACTATTTTTCAAGTTTATACCCTGTTCAAAACTACTATTTTTTATTATACTTTGAATAACTAACAAAAGGAGATGGAGCGCACTTTGAAGCCTGTTTCGAAATTAGCATCTAAAATTTTAGTCGCTGTCCTCTTTGTCACGGCAATTGCTGCAGGAGTCACTTGGAATTATTTACAGCCTTCTGGAAGTAAAGAGGTCTCTTTTGCCCAGATGGAAAAACTGATAGCAGAACAGTCAGGTGCTGGTGTCTTATTAAACGAATCGGCTGATGGGAAGCTTTCCATCACACTTGACAATACAACGTACAGCACGATGGTTCGACCGCAAAGTACATTAGTGGATGACTTAGTACAAAAATACAATGTATCTTATCAATATAAAGCAGCAAGTTCCGCTGGCGGATGGATTTTTGGCGGACTTGTATTAGCAGCCCTTCTCACTTTGTTCATTCTTCATAAAAAAGGAAAGCTAAATATTGGCGCAACCGGCATGAAACACCAGGCGTCCAAAGCAACTCCCCTTCCGGATATCACGATGGACGATATTGGCGGGATCCCAGAGGAAATGAAAGAAGAGATTTTGCAGACATTAGAAGTGTTTAAACATCCCGCTGCTGCAAAAGAGATGGGGATCGCTTTACCGCAAGGAATTCTGCTTTACGGTCCTCCAGGAACAGGAAAAACCTTACTGGCCCAGGCAATCGCAAAAGAAATAGGCGCCACTTTCTATTCTTCAAGCGGTGCAGCCTTTACTGAATTATTTGTTGGCGTAGGAGCCTCACGTGTTCGGACACTTTTCCAAAATGCGCGCAAACAAAAACCTGCCGTTATTTTTATTGATGAAGTGGATGCGCTGGCAGGGAAACGAAAAGAGCACGGCGGTGAAGAATCCGAAAAAACGTTAACGGAGCTGCTCGTTCAGCTAGACGGCGGAAATGATAATGAGGGTATTTTATTCATTGCGGCAACTAACCGGAAAGATATGCTTGACGACGCATTTTTACGCCCCGGACGAATCGATTTCACTTTCAATGTGCAGCTGCCGGATACAAAAGGACGCCGGGAAATCATCGATATCCATACGAACGGGAAAACATTGGCTCCTAATGTGGCAACTTCGCTTGATACACTCGCAGAGAGCACTTCTGGATTTTCGGGCGCAGAGATCAGCGGTCTGTTTGAAACAGCAAGCCGCCGGGCTATTCGTGAAGGCCGTAAATTAATCGAGAAGAAAGATCTGGACTTTGCAATTGACCGGACGATTCTCGGAAATACAGCACGGACATTGAATGACCAGGAAACTAAACGCCGGGTTGCTATTCATGAGGCGGGCCACGCGATCATTGCTGCGTTAACGAAGCCGGGTTCTGTCAGAAAAGCGACAATCATTCCAAGAGGCCAGGCACTCGGCTATGTTGCCCCTATCCAAAAGGAACTGCACTTGTCTACTGCCAGTGAACTGCTCGATCAAGTCAGCATGATCTTAGCAGGCGGTATTGCAGAGCGTCTGTATCTGGGTGAACACAGTATCGGGGTCGGCGGTGATGTCGAACAGGCGAAAGATATTTTGGAGCGTATGGTGAATACCGGATTATTCCAGGAAGGTTTCTCCTTAATCTTCAATAAAGCTGAAAAAGAAGAAAAAATGCAGATGCTCTTTAATCAAGCTGCGAAAAAGACTGAAACCTTAATTAAAGATCATGCCTTTCAATTCGAGGAGCTGGTCAACGCGCTTTATAAAGAAGAAACACTTGAAGGTGAAGAAGTACAGCGGATTGTGGAGTTAACGGCTCCAAAAGAAGCTGCAGTATATATGTAAGAATTAAAAACAGCAGTCCCGCATTCAGGGACCGCTGTTTTTTTCATGCGATGTTTTATATAAAGCAGGAGCTACCCTATCTGTTTGACGGGCAAAACGGATGATCTGGTTTCTGCTATCATCGGCCAGCCGTCTTTTATACGCAAAGAAATTAGCGGCTCTGGGACCGGTGCATGAGGACGAATAGTACGAAATGAAAACTTCTTGTAAAAAACCGTCAAAATCAGTGTTGCCTCAAGCATTGCAAAACGCGACCCGATGCAACTGCGTGAACCGCCTCCAAACGGAAAATAACTGAACGGTGAATAGCGTTTGCCTGCAGCAAACCGTTCCGGATCAAAGGATTCAGGGTTCGAAAAACCTCTTCATTGCGATGAATGGAGTACGGACAGATCATAAACGTACTGCCCTTTTTAAAAGATTTTCCAAACATTTCAAGTGGCTCTTTAAGCTCCCGGTAAATCAGCCAGGCTGGAGGATACAGCCGCAGCCCTTCTTCAATAATTTGCTGTGTATAAGGTAATTTACTCATCCAGTGGAACGGATTGCCTGCAAGCTCTGCCGTGGTCAATTCTTCCGACAAACGTTCCTCCACTTCCGGATGTGCAGCAATTTCTGCAAACAGCCAGCCTAATAAATTGGCGGTTGTTTCGTGTCCCGCAAGCAGCATAGTCATCATCTGGTCCCGTACCTCTTTATCAGATAACACGTTTCCTTCTTCATCTGTTACTTCCATCATCATACCGAGCAGTGTTCCGTCAAACCACTGCGGATGCTTTTTGGCTGCAGTCAGCACGTCGCCAATCATTGCCTCCAGTGTCGAAATAGCCTCCTTATGCCGCTGATTTGTTTTTGTCGGGAAAGCGGCAGGAATCATCACCGGACTGAACAGAATTTTGACGCTTTGCTCAATTGTTGCTGTGACCGCATCTGCAAGTTTTTTCTCTTCCGCCGATACATCTGCAGAAAACATTGTTCGTGTAATGATCGACAGCGTCAGACGCATCATTACATTATGTATATCGTACTCACGCTTTTCTTCAAGACGTGCAGCGGCTTTCTCAGCTTCATCCACGATGGCATAGGCATAGCTTTCCAATGCATCTTTGTAAAATGCAGGCTGAACATATTTTTTCTGCTTGTTATGCCGTTCGCCTTCTGTTGTCAGCAAACCTTCCCCCACCGTCCGCTGCAAAACCGTTGTTGTCCGCCCTTTAATAAATGATTGATCCTGACGTATTAATATTTCTCTTACAGCTTCGGGACTGTTGACGACAAAAGTCGGTGACATACCTGTTTTTAATGAAATAACGTCGCCAAGCGGCTGAACACGTGTAAAAAAACGAATAGGATCACGCACAAATTCCAAGTAATTCTGTATGCGCGATGTATCGATATCCTGTACCTTGACCATAAACTCTCCTCCAGACGTTGCAAACTTATACTTCTCCCCATCTTCCGTATGTCTGCAGATATTCTGGACACAATAATAAAAAGGAGGTGGGTCAATTGGCAAAAGACGTATTGTGCGAAGTCACAAACTGCCACTTTTGGGAATCAGGCAATCAATGCAGTGCTGAAGCAATCAAAGTGGTCACGAGAAAAGGCAAAAAGGCGAAAGACTCAGCCGAAACAGATTGTGGTACATTCCTTCCAAAAGGATGATCCGCCAAGCAGCAGCCATGCAATCATGCCTGGCTGCTTTTTATTGCAGTGCCGGGACGGCGCATGGCTTCCCAGTTAACGGCAATAACGCTAAGAATCGCGATCAATCCGCCAATCGCTGACAATCCGCTCGGCAGCTCCTGCAGCCATACCCAGGCTACTATAATCGCAATAACCGGCTCTATGTAGAGAAGACTGGAGACAGCACCCGCGTCAGCAAGTGACAGTGCAGTAGACCATGTAACATAAGCAATAGTCGCTGGGATGATCCCCATATAGACTGTCGACAATGTCGCCTCAAGCGTGGCTCCCTGGATTTCATTAAGTAATCCCGGTGTGAAATAGAGAAATGGCAATGTACCTGCCCAAGTGAAATATGCCGTCAGTTCAACCGGTGTGTAGCGTTTAAATAAAGGCTTTTGAAAGACAAAGAAAATAGAAGTTGAAATAACAGCAGCGATAATAAACCAGGCACCGGCTGAAACTTCAAGTGTTCCTTCTGCACTTCCGGCTGTTATCAGCGCGACTCCTGCTAAACCAATTGCCATACCGATCCACCCAAGTCTGCTGATGGTTTCATGTAAAAATAAAACCGCGATCAGCGAAGTGAAAATGGGGACAGTGGCGATGAACAGGCCGGCTGTGCCAGCTGATACTGTTTGCTCTCCGTACGTTAAGCCAAAATGATAAATACTGATGCCCGCGAATCCTAGCAGCAGTATTTTCCATAGATCTTGGCGTGCCGGGAAGCGAATTTTTGTCCCTGGCCACAGTGCATACAAAATGAATACGAATGAAGCAACCAGAAATCTTGTTAAGACTAAATGGCCCGGTGAATATCCCCCGAGCAAGCTTACCCGGATAGCCGCGAAACTTGATCCCCATGCGGTAACAGTGAATAATCCCAAATAAAATGCTTTCTTATTCATAACGGAACCTTCCTTGGCCAAAAATCAGGTCATGTGCATACGTCATTTCAACTTAAATGTGGCGGTACAAAAGGCAACTAACTCATCCCGTTCATTAAACAGTTTTCCTTCCACCAATGCGGTAGTTCGTGTTCTGTTGATGACAGATGCCTTTGTATAGACCGCTTCCTGAACGACCGGCTTCAAGAAATTCGTAGCCATCTGAATAGTTGCAATTTCATCCGTGCCAAGTGACCGGCAAAGCACGCCCATCGTCGTGTCCAAAATAGACATATATATTCCGCCGTGAATAGTGCCGCTTATATTATCAAAGTCTTCTCGATAAGGTAAATATAATTCCACATCGCCTTCTTCTAATTTTTGTATTTGTGTACCAATAAACTTCCAAAATGGACTTGACTCAAAATCCTGCCGTAATCTTTCCAGATAATCCACTTTCGTTTCATTCATTTCGTTACCTCCAGAAAATGTAGTTATGTATTCTATACCATATCGTAAAGCAGTTCAGATAATAATTCAAAGAATTCTAACTTTACAAGGGGTACTGCAACTTTTTTATTTTTTTCTGCAAAAAAGTATTTGTTTTTTATTCATTTTCCTTTATAATGAAGACAATTTCATAAGTTTTTTAATTTAGGAAGAGTAAACCTGTGAGCATCATGCCACCCAAATCACCTGTTATGTAATGGAGTAGAGTTCATCTCTATACTTATATATACAAGCGAAACAGAGTAAAGGTCTCTCTCCAATCTGTCATGTTTGTGCTTTTTCATGTGGATTGGAGGGAGATCTTTTTTCATGCAATCACGAATTTCAAAGATTATATACAGAAAGGACGTATGTTACGGTTGGAAAATAAGCTGAAGCTCTACGGCTTTAACAACCTCACCAAAACTCTTAGCTTCAATATTTATGACGTGAGCTATGCGAAAAGTAGACGGGAGCAAAGTGAGTATATCGCCTATATCGATGAGCAATATAATTCGGAACGATTAACGAAGATTTTATATGATGTGACCGAGATGATCGGAGCTCATGTATTGAATGTCAGTAAACAAGACTACGACCCGCAGGGAGCCAGTGTGACGCTGATGATTTCAGAAGAGAAATTTCCCGCATCACAAATAGACCCGTCCTGTAATCAGGGAGCCATTCCTTTTCCTCCCGATAAAGATTCCGTCGTCAGTCATTTAGATAAAAGCCATGTGACCGTCCATACGTATCCCGAGTATCATCCCGATAATTCCATTGCGACGTTTCGGGTGGATATTGATGTTTCTACGTGCGGGGAGATCTCGCCGTTGAAGGCATTAGATTATTTGATCGGGAGTTTTGACTCAGATATTATTACAGCCGATTATCGCGTACGGGGATTTACACGTTCTGTTGACGGTAAAAAGCTGTTCATGGATCATGCCATGACATCGATTCAGGATTTCATCGACAGAAAGACGCTGGAAAAATACGATGCGATTGATATTAATGTCTATCAGGCGAATATTTTCCATACTAAGCTGCTAATTAAAGAAATTGATTTGCAGGAATACCTGTTCAATAAAGATGTCTCGGAGCTGCCTCCAAAAGAACGTCTTCAAATCTCGCATAATCTGCGGAAAGAGATGATTGAAATATACAGCGGTTCCAACGTCTATGAAAATGAGTGAGGAGAGAACATTGACACGATCACAACACCGCGTTCCTATTAAGGAAGCATTGCAGCAGTATCAGGAAGCACGTGTCGTGCCGTTTGATGTACCAGGGCACAAACACGGACGAGGCAACAGAGAGTTGGCCGACTTCCTCGGAGAAAGCTGTCTGCATCATGATGTAAATTCCATGAAGCCGCTCGATAACCTATGCCACCCTGTATCTGTCATCCGCGAAGCTGAAGAATTGGCGGCAGATGCTTTTGGTGCAAAGCATGCATTTTTGCTCGTCAACGGGACTACGTCCGCTGTTCAGGCAATGGTCATGACCGCCTGTAAAGCCGGAGAAAAGATCATTATGCCGCGCAACGTACACCGCAGTGCGATCAATGCGCTGATTTTAAGCGGGGCCGTGCCGATTTATGTGAACCCCGGCGTGCAGCAGGACCTCGGAATTCCGCTTGGCATGTCGGTGGATGAAGTGAAAAAGACCATCATGGATCACCCCGATGCGAAAGCGATTCTGATTAACAATCCGACGTACTACGGGATTTGCTCCAATTTACAGGCAATAACGGATCTTGCCCATGAGCACGATATGCTGGTGCTGGTGGATGAAGCACATGGCACGCATTTTTATTTCAACGACAAATTGCCAGCTTCCGCAATGTCAGTCGGTGCGGATATGGCCTCTATCAGTATGCACAAATCCGGCGGTTCACTTACCCAGAGTTCATTTTTACTGATTAATAACGGAGTGAGTGAAGGCTATACGCGGCAGATTATTAACTTGACACAAACAACGAGCGGGTCATATCTTTTGATGTCATCTCTCGATATATCACGTAAGAATCTGGCGCTGCACGGACAGGAAATTTTCGATAAGGTCATCAGAATGGCACAGTACACCCGTGATGAAATCAATCAGATCGGAGGATATTATGCCTATTCCAAAGAGCTGATCAACGGTGATACCGTCTATGATTTTGATGAATCAAAATTATCGATCCATACACGCCAAATCGGACTGGCCGGCATTGAAGTGTACGATATTTTGCGTGATGAGTATGATATTCAAATCGAATTCGGAGATGTGGCGAATATACTTGCTTATATTTCCGTCGGAGACCGGACGCTTGACCTTGAACGGCTAGTTGCTGCCCTGGCAGAAATTAAACGGCGCTATAAAAAGGATTCGGGCTCTTTATTCGATCATGAATACATTACTCCTGAAATTGTCCAGACGCCCCAGCAGGCATTTTATGCAGACAAGGAAGTACTGCAGTTAACAGAATCTTCGGGACGCATCGCAAGCGAATTCGTCATGTGCTACCCGCCCGGCATTCCGATCGTGGCGCCCGGAGAACGGATCACAGATGAAATCATCGCGTATATCGGCTATTGCAAGGACAAGGGGTGTTTCCTGACAGGGACAGAGGATACGCAAGTCGAACGGATTAACGTAGTGAAGGAGGACACCCGATGAATTTATGGTTTACAGAAGATCATTCACCGCATACCCGTTTTTCCATTCGCGTGGAGGAACATCTTTATACGGCGACGAGTGAATTCCAGAAAATTGATGTCTTCCAGACGACTGAGTTCGGGAAGATTTTAACTTTAGACGGCTATGTCATGGTGACGGAAAAAGATGAATTCATTTATCACGACATGATTGTTCACGTTCCGATGGCGACCAATCCATCGATTGAAAAGGTGCTCGTCATCGGTGCGGGCGACGGAGGAACTGTACGTGAATTAACGAGATACCCGTCAATCAAACGAATCGACATGGTTGAAATCGATCAGCAAGTCGTGGAGGTATGTCAAAAGTTTTTGCCGCAGACCGCCGCACAGCTGACAGATCCGCGCGTGCATCTCTATTTTGAGGATGGTCTGAAATTTGTACGTCAGCAAGAGAATTCCTATGACTTAATTATTGTAGACTCTACCGATCCATTCGGGCCGGGAGAGGGCCTCTTCACAAAAGAGTTTTACGGTAATTGCTATAAGGCGCTGAATGAAAAAGGGATTCTAGTGAATCAGCATGAAAGTCCATTTTATGCGGAAGATGCACGCGGAATGCAGCGCGCGCATAAAAGCATCACGGGATTCTTCCCGGTCTCGAAAGTTTATCAGGCGCATATTCCAACCTACCCTTCCGGACATTGGCTGTTCGGATTTGCATCCAAAAAATATGATCCAGTGGATGATTTGAATGCGGATGCCTGGAATGCTCTCGGTTTACAAACAAAGTATTATAATCCCAAACTGCACGTCGGCTCTTTTGCATTGCCGAATTATGTAAAGGAGCTGCTGATCCATGCTGAATAAAAATATTGAAACCTTTTTAGGTTTTGAAGCAGATTATGAGGAATCATCTTTTGTCATCTTCGGAGCACCTTTTGATTCAACCACATCGTTTAGACCGGGTACGCGCTTCGCCAGTAAAGTGATGCGCAGCGAATCATTCGGACTCGAGACATACAGTCCGTATCAGGATGCAGATTTGACGGATTTCGCGTTATTTGACGGCGGCGACCTGGAACTCAGTTTCGGCAACACTGAACGCGCATTGGCACAGATCGAAGAATTCACTGCGCAAGTTCTGAAAGATGAAAAGATCCCTTGCATGATCGGCGGCGAACACTTGGTGACATTGGGCGCTGTCCGTGCGGCTGCTAAAAAATATCCTGACTTGCATGTCATCCAATTCGATGCACATACCGATTTGCGTGAAGATTATTTGGATCAGCGTCTGTCCCATGCTACAGTCATACGCAGAATTTGGGACTTGCTTGGTGATAAGAAAATCTTTCAATACGGCATCCGTTCCGGCGACCGTCCTGAATTCGAATGGGCAGCCAAGCAGCATGTGTTTATGAATAAATTTAATTTTGACGGTCTCGAAGATACAGCGGCAAAGCTGCAGGGAAAACCTGTGTATTTAACAATTGATCTGGATGTGCTGGATCCTTCCGTATTTCCCGGAACCGGTACACCCGAAGCAGGCGGTGTAAGTTTCGTTGAACTGCTGCAGGCGATTTTAACAGTCAGCGGCCTGAATATTGTCGCCTGTGATATTAACGAGCTGTCCCCTGTCTATGACCAAAGCGGCGTGTCAACCGCCGTTGCCTGTAAAGTGTTGCGTGAACTAACCATAGCAATAAATAAAAATAATGAAATTGGTGGTGTCAATAATGAGTAAAGCATTAATTATTGGAGCAGGCGGCGTAGCATCTGTCGTCGCGCATAAGTGTTGCCAAGTACCGGATGTATTTGAAGAAATCTGTATCGCAAGCCGTACAAAGTCTAAATGTGACGCGTTAAAAGAAAAACTGGACGGCGGCCGCACCAAAATCCAAACTGCACAAGTGGATGCGGATAACGTGCCTGAACTGGTTGCGTTAATCAATGAATTCAAACCTGACATCGTTATCAACGTTGCATTGCCTTATCAAGATTTGACAATCATGGACGCTTGTCTTGAAACAAAAACGGACTATCTTGACACAGCAAACTACGAGCCGCTCGACACTGCGAAATTCGAGTATAAGTGGCAATGGGCATACAAAGAGAAATTTGAAGAAGCGGGCATTACCGCATTACTCGGCAGCGGTTTCGATCCCGGTGTAACAGGCGTATTCTCTGCCTACGCATTGAAGCATTACTTTGACGAGATTCATACGATTGATATCGTGGATGCCAACGCCGGTGATCACGGATATCCGTTTGCTACGAACTTCAACCCAGAAATCAACATCCGTGAAATCACAGCAAACGGCCGATACTACGAAAAAGGAGAGTTCATCGAAACCGAACCTCTTGAAGTGAAACGTGTCTATGACCTGCCTGAAATCGGACCAAAAGATGTCTATCTGTTATACCATGAGGAATTGGAATCGCTGGCAAAGAATATTACAGGAGTAGAGAAAATTCGATTCTGGATGACATTCTCCGAAAAGTATTTGACGCATCTTCGCGTGCTGGAAAACGTCGGCATGACATCCATTGAGCCAATCGAATTTGAGGGACAGCAAATTGTTCCGCTGCAATTCCTGAAAGCGGTTCTGCCTGACCCTGCTTCCCTGGGACCACGCACAAAAGGAAAGACTAATATTGGCTGTATTTATCAAGGCACGAAAGACGGCGAACCAAAAACATATTACGTCTATAATATTTGCGATCATCAGGAGTGTTACCGCGAAGTAGGCTCACAGGCTATTTCTTACACTACAGGTGTGCCTGCTATGATTGGCGCCATGATGATGCTAACAGGCAAGTGGAAAAAACCAGGTGTCTTCAATATTGAAGAATTTGATCCAGATCCATTCATGGAAGCATTGAATGAATATGGATTACCTTGGCACGAGGATTTTAATCCTACTTTGATCGACTGAGGAGATTACTATGAACTTTGATATACAAGCAGTTCCTTCACCCAGCTATGTCGTTGACGAAAAACTGTTGCTCGCGAATTTAGAAAAAATGAAATCAGTCATTGATCAAACGGGATGTAAAATTCTGCTTGCGCAAAAAGGTTTTTCCATGTTTGAAGTTTATCCGTTAATTGGCCGGTATTTACACGGGGTGACATCAAGCGGTTTATTTGAAGCGCGTCTCGGTTACGAAGAGATGGGTAAAGAAGTGCACACCTACGCTCCGGCTTTCCACGAAGATGAGTTTGATGACATTCTGCGTTATTCTGATCATCTGGTGTTCAATTCATTTGCGCAGTGGAAGCAATTCAAGGACCGTGTGCAGAGGCATGATCAGCCGATTGAATGCGGCATCCGGATTAATCCCGAATACTCAGAGATTGAAACAGATATGTACAATCCTTGCTTTTCATTCTCGCGGTTCGGTGTCACATTAGAGAACTTTGAAGCAGATGAGCTGGATGGCATCACCGGACTGCACTTCCACACGATGTGTGAACAAAACTCTGATACGTTATGGCGCACGATTCAAATTATTGATGAAGAGTTTGGTCCTTATTTACAGAAGATGAAGTGGATCAATTTCGGGGGCGGCCATCATATTACACGTCCTGATTATGATATCGAAACATTAATCCGCTCCATTCGATTTATGCAGGATAAGTATCAGCTTGATGTGTACTTGGAGCCAGGCGAAGCCGTTGCACTCAACACAGGATTCCTCGTTGCCACCGTGCTTGATACCATGCATAACGGCATGCCGATTGCCATTCTTGATACATCAGCTTCGTGCCATATGCCAGACGTTCTCGAAATGCCTTATCGTCCCGAAATTATCGGTGCGGGAAAGCCTGATGAAAAAGCACATACGTATCGTTTAGGCGGTCCGACATGTCTTGCAGGTGATGTGATCGGCGACTATTCGTTCGATCAGCCGCTGCAGCCAGGCGACCGACTGGTATTTTGCGATATGGCGCATTATTCTATGGTAAAAAACAATACATTTAATGGTGTCAACCTGCCGTCTATCGTCCTGCATACTGCGGATAATAACATCAACGTCGTAAAACAATTCGGCTATGAAGATTTCAGGCAGCGCCTATCATAATAAAAACCGGTTCGCTTTTATGTAAGCGAACCGGTTTTTTACTTATAATAAGAAGAATCCGATACCCATGATTAAGTAGGCTGAAAATAGCACGAGCCCTTCAAACCAGTTTGACTCCCCGTCATGACAAATATTGACGACCAGAAATGTGGCGGTAATCATGGCAATCAACTCAGGCCAGGTGAATACAAGCGGCATTGCAGTAGGCATCAATAACGAAATCAGGACAAGCACCGGTGTTACAAACATTGCTATCTGCAATGTAGAACCGATTGCAATCTCGACCGATACATCCATCTTATTTTTCATTGCCAATGTAATTGCAGATGAATGCTCTGCCGCGTTTCCAACGATTGCGACGATGATGACACCGATAAACAATTCTGTCCAGCCAAACTTTTCACCCAATGTCCCGAATGTATGCACGAGTTTTTCAGAAACATATGCAACGGCTACTGTTGCAACTAATAGTACCACTATGGATTTCTTCTTTGTCCATTCCGGCACTTCATCTGTTTCATGATTTTCGGAACCGAATACGCCTCGGTGTGTAAATAACTTAAACACCAGACCTGCCAAGTAAATCAGGATGAGTATGATGGAAATACCAATACTCAAATTCAGACCTGTTTTAGTATCCATCGTCATCGAGAAGACTTCCGGAATCACAAATGCCACGACAATCGCAAAAATCAATAATGCAGAATTAAATCGAGCATCGAAAATATTAAAGTTCTGTCTTTTATGCTTCAAACCACCTGCGAAAAAAGATAGACCTAGAACCAATAATAAGTTACCTAAAACAGAACCTGTCAACGATGCCAGTACGATTGCAATCAATCCGGCTTTCAATGTAAATATTGAAATTATGAGTTCTACCGCATTGCCGAATGTTGCATTTAATAAACCGCCAATCCGCGGTCCACTGACAATCGCTAAACTTTCTGTTGCTCTTCCAATGAATCCAGCCAGTGCAATAATACTGTAACAACATAGCGCAAACATCCACAAATCTGGCCAATTCAAGAGTGACGCTATAAACACTAAAGGTACTCCTGTAAACGCCATGACAGTAAATACTTTATTCAGTTTCTCCACCTCATCCCATCATCAATTTGTTATCATCATTCCCTGATTACCGACTGAATAAACTGGTTAAAAATTGGTTGTACACCATACCTGCCCGTGATTGCGGCGCCCGCTGTTTTTCCCAAAAAAATACGGCAAAGTCCCAGTATCAGACTTTGCCGTAATATGAAAACTTATCATTCAGCAATCATTTATTGTTACATTTTAACTCTTCATCTTCGGATCCAGTGCATCACGCAAGCCGTCACCCATTAAGTTGAAGCCTAACACAGTGAGCATAATCGCAAGACCCGGGAAAATCATCGTCCATGGAGCATTTTGCAAGTAATCTTTGGAGTCTGCCAGCATTTTTCCCCATTCCGGATACGGCGCCTCTGCTCCCAGACCGAGGAAACCGAGTGCTGCTGCTTCCAGAATCGCTGTAGCAATCGCTAACGTTCCCTGAACGATAACCGGTGCCATCGAGTTGGGCAATATATGCGAAAACAAAATGCGAAAATCTTTCATACCAATCGCCTTTGCCGCTGTAATATATTCATCTTCTTTAATACTCAGCACTTTGGATCGTATTAACCGGCCAAAGTTCGGTACGTTGATGATCGCAATGGCAATCAATGCGTTGCGCAAACTTGGTCCCAAGACAGATACAATCGCAATCGCCAGCAGAATCGAAGGGAATGCGAGCATGATATCGAAGATCCTCGAGATAATCGTATCCACCCAGCGTCCATAATAACCTGCGATAATACCAAGGAAACTTCCCACTACAATTGAGCCGACTACAGAGAAGAATCCTACAGATAATGAAATTCGCGCACCGTGAATAATACGCGAGAAGATATCACGGCCAAAGTCATCCGTTCCGAACCAATACTCTGAAGAAGGAGGCTGCAGTCGATCTGCCATCAGCTGTTCATTGATCCCTTCTTTTGTGACCAGCGGACCGAAGAGTGCAAGCAAAATGAAAAATAATACGATAAATGCTCCTGCGACCGCCACTTTACTTTTGCGAAAACCTATCCAAGCTTCCCGCCAAGGTCCTGTTGTCTTTTCCAGCTGCGCTTCTGCCGCTCCATCTACCTTAGGCGTTAATTCTGACATGAACTGTTCCTCCTTCCTCAATCATACTTAATCCTCGGATCAATCAGTCCATACAGTAAATCGACAAACAGATTGATCATTACGAAGATAAATGCCACGATGAGGATTCCTGATTGAATGACAGGATAATCTCTAAAGTTAATTGCATCATAGATATAGCGTCCGATTCCGGGCCAGGCAAAGATGGTTTCTGTCAGAATGGCCCCTCCCAGAAGCAAACCCATCTGAAGACCAATAACTGTCAATACGGGAATCACCGCATTTTTCAGCGCATGCTTATACACTACCCAAAACATTTTTTGACCTTTTGCCCGTGCCGTACGAATATAGTCAGCACGCATTACTTCAAGCATACTCGAACGCGTCATCCTGGCGATAATCGCCATTGGAATTGTTGCAAGTGCTAATCCGGGCAGAATCAAATGTTTAAGGACTTCCCATAATTGATCAAACCTGCCCTGGATTATCGTATCAATTATGTATAAATTGGTTATGGCTGAAACAGGATCCCGGACATTTTCACGGCCCGTTGTCGGCAGCCATTGCAATTCAATGGCAAATGCCCACTGCCCCATTAATCCCAGCCAGAAGATCGGCATGGATACGCCGATTAATGCCAATACCATTGCTGAATAATCAAACCATGAATTTTGGAACCAGGCAGAAATAATGCCTGCATTGATACCTATAACTACTGCAATAACCATTGCAAATAATGCCAGCTCTAGCGTAGCCGCCAAATAAGGCCAAATTTCGTCCGCCACAGGAAGTCGCGTACGCATGGATTCCCCTAAGTCACCTTTTAAAATACCGCCCAGATAACTGAAGTACTGCGTATACCAAGGCTGGTCGAGACCCAGTTTAATCGTCAGTGCTTCTACCGCTTCTTTTGTTGCCTGCTGCCCTAAAATTACTTGTGCCGGATTACCGGGTATTGCACGTATCAGCATGAATACTAAAAATGTCATACCAAGCAGGACAGGAATTAGCTGCAAAAGTCTTTTAATCGTATAGTTGAACAACTCTTTCACCCCTCCGGCTCTTATCTCTTCAACCAAAGAAAGGGAGAATGCTGAATTCTCCCTCTTCTCGATCCATACAATTTACATCGTGCTTATTTGAATTCTACGTTGGATAACAAATCAGACCCAGTAGGATGAGGAACGAAACCAGTTAATTCTTTTGCTCCGCCCAACAATGGAATGGAGTGAGCAAGCGGCACCCATGGAGCTTCTTCGTGAAGAATTTCCTGAGCTTCCTTGTATAACTCATTACGCTTGTCTTCGTCTACTTCTGTCTGTGCTTCTAGGAATAGTTTATGTGTTTTATCGTTCTTGAAGTATGTGTAGTTATTGCTTCCGATATTATCTTCATCCAATAGGACATACAGGAAGTTATCCGCGTCACCGTTATCACCTGTCCAGCCTAGCATGAACGCATCTGCGTCTCCCTTGCTTGCTTTATCCAGGTACGTTGCCCACTCATACGAAACGATTTTTGCTTTGATTCCGACGTCAGCCAAGTTACTCTGAATGGCTTCAGCCACTTTCGTTCCGTCTGGCATATATGGACGCGGAACAGGCATTGCCCAAAGTTCCATTTCAAATCCATCTTCAAGACCTGCTTCTTTTAATAGCGCTTTTGCTTTTTCAGGATCATATTCATATCCTTCAATTTCATCATTGTAACCTGAAATAGATGAAGGCATCGGGTTCTTTGCGACTTCCGCGCGCCCTTCAAAGAATGAGTCAATGATTGTCTGCTTATCGATTGCATAGTTCATTGCCTGACGCACTTCTTTTTTATCAAACGGCTCGCGGGTTACTGTCAGCCCAAGGTACCCCACGTTCATAGAAGGACGCTCAAATAACTGCAATTTGTCGTTGTCTTCAATTTTCTGACCGTCAGCCGGATTAATCCCGTCTGCCAAATCAATTTCACCAGAAAGTAAAGAGTTCAGACGCGCAGAGTTATCCGGGATAGACTGGAAAATAACGCGATCCAATTTCGGAAGTCCTTCCTGCCAATAGTCTTCGTTCTTTTCAATGGTGATCGTTTCATTTGGCTTCCACTCTACAAACTTGAATGGACCTGTGCCAACAGGGTTGCGCTCATATTCGTCATCGCCCTTTTCAAAAGCTGTCGGACTTGAAATCGCAAACATGCTCATGGCGATATTTTTCAAAAATGGTGCCTGCGGACGCTTCAATGTAATGATGACTGTTGAATCTCCATCTGCAGTTACAGATTCGATTACGTGCTCTTCGTCATCTTTGAAACCGCCAAACATCGAGTTATAGTATGGGAATGTATCTGAATCTCCATTAGCCCAGCGCTCAAAGTTTTTAACAACTGCTTCCGCATTGAAGTCTGTGCCGTCGTGGAACTTCACGCCTTCTTGTAATTGGAATGTATATGTTAAGCCATCTTCACTTGTCTCGTACTCTTTTGCAAGACCCGGCTGAACTGTCGTATCCTGCTCCCCAAAGTTCAGCAATGTTTCAAATAAATTCACTGTTACCTTAAATGTTTCCCCTTCTGTAACACGGGATGGGTCAAGAGATGTTGAATCTCCGCCTCGTCCAAATACCAAAGTCTTATTTTCACTGCCCCCTTTGTCTGCAGTGTCTTTGTCCTTGCCGGTGCTTCCTTCTTTGTCATCGCCGCCGGAACAGGCTGCCAGTGCCGTTGACAATACAAGAAGCATGATCAGCGCGAACGACCACAATCTCCCTTTTCTCATACAGATCCCTCCAATTGTTTTTGTCTTTCTATATCATCGTCGCCTTCCGCCGTGTAGAGATGGCAGGCAACAGAATGACCGGTACTTTCCTCTGTTAACACAGGGGTGATTTTCGTACAAACATCCATCTTGAAAGGACAGCGGGTGTGGAATGAACAGCCGCTCGGCGGATTCGCCGGGCTGGGCATATCGCCTTCTATAATGATTTGTTCCTTATGATAATTCGGATCCGGCACAGGCACTGCGGATAATAAGGCCTGAGTATAAGGATGAAGAGGATTTGCATACAGCTTTTCGCTTTCTGTAATCTCCACAATTTTCCCTAAGTACATGACTGCTACACGGTCACTGATATGACGAACGACCCCGAGGTCATGTGCAATGAAGATATACGTCAAATTGAATTCCTTCTGCAGATCCTGCATCAAATTTAAAACCTGTGCCTGTATGGATACGTCTAAGGCAGAGACCGGTTCATCCGCAATAATTAATTTCGGGTTGGTCATCAATGCACGCGCAATGCCAATTCGCTGACGCTGTCCCCCGCTGAATTGATGCGGATAGCGTTTCGCATGATATTCGCTCAGTCCGACAATCTTCAAGAATTCCACAACTTTTTTTCGGCGTTCTTTTGTGTTGCTGATGCCGTGAACAATGAGCGGCTCTTCTAATATTTTTCCGATTGTATGGCGGGGATTTAATGAAGCATACGGATCCTGAAACACCATCTGGATATCCCGACGGACTTTCCGCACTTCATTCGCCGGCAGTTTTGTCAAATCTTTTCCTTGGAACTCTACGACGCCCTCTGTCGGTTCAAGCAGCTGCATGATTGTCCGGCCTGTCGTTGATTTGCCGCAGCCGCTTTCACCTACAATGCCGAGCGTCTCACCTTCATTTACATGAAATGAAACATCGTCGATTGCTTTGACATAGCCGACAGTTCTGCCGATCAATCCTTTATGAATCGGAAAATACTTTTTTAATCCTTCAACTCTCAGCAGCGGCTTGTTCATCTGTGCCCGTCACCCCTTCTTGCCCGTCATATAAAAAGCATCTGGTCTGGTGATTGTCAGCGTTTTGATATAGTTCCGGAGTTTGCACCCAGCACCTGGAGAAAGCGCTTTCACACCTTGCTGCGAATCTGCAGCCCTTTTCGATGGAGCCCGGTTTCGGCACATTGCCCGGAATAGAATAGAGACGGTCTTTTTTATCCCGCATATCCGGCACCGACTGAATTAGCCCCCGCGTATAAGGATGACACGGATTTTCAAATATGTCTTCGGTTGTCGCTTCCTCTATCACTTGGCCTGCATACATTACTACGACACGTTCGCAAGTTTCCGCCACAACTCCCAAGTCATGCGTGATTAATAGAATCGCTGTATTCATGCGTTCATTGAGTTCGCGCATCAGTTTTAGAATTTGGGCCTGAATCGTTACATCCAATGCTGTTGTCGGTTCATCTGCAATGAGGACTTTGGGATCACAAACCAGTGCCATCGCAATCATCACACGCTGACGCATACCGCCTGAAAGCTGATGCGGATATTCTTTCATAATTTCTTCTGAACGGGGCAGTCCGACTAATTTCAACATCTCAATTGCCCGCTCTTTTATTTGCTTTTTCGACCATTTCTTTTCATGCAGGGAAATCGCTTCCGACATCTGATTGCCAATTGTAAATAGCGGATTCAATGATGTCATAGGCTCCTGGAAAATCATCGCTACATCATTCCCGCGAATTTTCCTCATTTCCTTTTCGGATTTTTTGAGAAGATCCTGGCCTTCAAAGAGGATTTCCCCTCCAGTAATTTTGCCGGGAGGATTTGGAACTAACTGCATAATAGACAGTGAGGTTACACTCTTTCCACAGCCGGATTCCCCTACAATCCCCAAGACTTCCCCTTCTCTTACATAAAAGTCCACGTGATCTACTGCTGGAATTTCCCCTGAATCCGTGAAAAAGGTCGTTTGCAAATCCTTAACTTGAAGTAATTTCTTTCTTTCGTTCATTTGCTCACCTTTTTCTATTTTCTGAAATAACCCATTAATCACTATTATACTTTTTTTCTAATTAAACGCAAGATGCTTTTTTAATAAAATATTATATTGAGAAAAATCTGTCAAAATAAAAGAAACGCAGCAGGAAATGTTTTACCTAAGCGTTTCTCGTAACTGACTATTTTTTATAATGTTATATCTATCCTATTACTTGTATATTGATTCACGTTGCCAGATTGCCTTTCCGTCTACAAAATCCGGCGCTCGTAAATCTAATAACTCATATACACTTGGCGCTATATCCGTCATAGTAATGCGATCAGTTATTTCACCGGGTTTTATCATTGGGCCTGCTGCATATAGAATAGGCCGCAGGCGCGGACGTTCTGGATCTCCCCCATGACTCCCCATTTCCTGCGTTGGTTCAACAGCAATTTCCGCGTCTTTTCCCATCAAATAGCCCGGGGCTGCCGACAGAAACACATCCCCGCTATTATCATTGTTTATTTTGTCATAATCCTCTGCTCCTGCCATCCACACTTTTTCATATGGAGAAACTTGCACTTTTTTGCGGTCAGACAACAAGGTGATGCCCGGATAGGAATACGCAATATCGGATGCACCGGTAAGCCAGCGCAATATCGGGTGGGCTGTTTCTTCAAGGTTTTGTATTAGACTTGAAAATACCGTTCTTCCAGTAAATACCGAAACAATCTCCTTCCTCACTTGATCAAATTCTTCCGGTTCGACAATCCCCTTTTTTTCTCGGCCTTTCAAGTTCACATATACATGTGCTATCGTTCCGCTTGCTTCGGCATAAGCTTTCGTTTTCGTTTGATCTATTTCTCCACTCTGATTCTTTACAAGTAAGCCGGCCTTTTCGAGCTCTTTATTCGGTGACAGTCTGGTATGAATCGGTTCGAGTCCGTGATCTGATACGATGAATAAATAATCTTCTGGATTCATGTCGTTCCAGATTCTCCCGATCGCCTGGTCTGCTTGACTGAACGCCCAGCTGACATACATCTCTTTCTCCAGTATATTTGCTGTCACATACCCAGGCTGGGCTGGCTCTCTTAGCAGGTATTCATGCAATTCATTGTCTACTACAGGGTAATAATAAAACAGCAAGTCAGGACGGTACTGTTCTTTAATATACAAACTGACATCCGTAACCCAGTCAGTAAACCGTTCTCCTGCCTGTTCATATTCTTCCCTTGTAATGTCTCCATTCGTAAATGCGGTCAGCTCGTCAGCAGCAGGGTAAAACCCAAATCGCTCGTCAATATCTTCGGCGAACTTACCCGGCCCCCTATAAAGGCCGCCCATTACAGTTCCCTGAAACAGCTGTAACTCTTCGTTATTATCAGGGTTCTTCTTAAGTTTCATATAAAAACCGGCACTGTCCAATGATGGCACGTCCAATGCCGCCGCAACCCAGTCTTCCACAGAAATTTCTTCTCCAATTTCCTTTTGATTCATGGACAGATAAAACTTTGGTTCATGTTCATCCGTTCTTAACACATATAGCTGCAGTGACGGAGAATTTTTAATATCCAATGAAATTACGGCTTCTTCAACATCCATAGAGCCCGAAGATAATTGTTCCGCCCGCTCATCTTCAATGGGTGAAAAGCTTAGGTCATGAAGCTCCGAGTCCGCTAATGTGCCGCCTGAATAAACTGCATACGTCGCAGCAGAAGCGTTATCCGGATTCGAGTCAGGAAAAGCAACAGTGGCCGTCACTTTGCCTTGATCCCTCGCTTCCTTCCATATAGGCGTGACTCCAAGTGTTTGTGAAAATCCGCTCTGATCATCCTTAACTTTTTCACCTGAAGAATGAAACTGATTACTGACAATACCTGTTTTTGCAGGGCCTGCGCCGGTTGCCATTGCGGCATGTGACGGCGCGGTCAAAGACGGGGTGACCGTAACAAAATCCGTTGCATAGGCTGCCTCTTGCTGGAATTTCTGTAAGTTGCGCATGATTCCTTTATCCATATAACGCTTCGCATCCATATAACCTAATCCGTCAAACGATACAACGCTGATTGTTCCAGCCGATTCCGCTGCCCGGACAGATGGATTATTTATAGTACATATTATAGTGATAAAAATAATAATGAAGACAGTCATTCGATTGGTCATAGTGGCTTCCCTCGCTTTACAGAACTATTCCCTGTAAGAATTCACGGTAAACTTGCTAACTGCAAGGATTTAAAAGAGTCAATATTCCTCTAGCGAACTTCATACAACTATTGCGAAATAACAAATAGTTCTTTTTATTCATTTCATATTTTTTTCAATAAATAACTTGCAATGTATCTATTTTAGGATTAATGTTGCCTTGAGGAAACATTATTTCCTTAGGGAAACTTTAAAGTTTCTCATCGTTTCTTTGGAGGTGAAAATTTGAAGCCATTTGTTCTACCTGAACTGCCTTACGCAGTAGACGGACTTGAACCGTATATCGATGCACGGACATTGGAGATCCATCACGGAAAACACCACCAGACGTATGTCAATAACTTAAATGCTGCTCTGGAAAATCACGAAGAGCTGCAGTCTCAATCCCTTGAGTCTTTATTGACAGATCTCAGTCAGGTTCCTGAGGAGATTCGCACCGCTGTTCAAAATAACGGCGGCGGACATTACTGTCACAGCTTGTTCTGGGAATCCATGACAGTGAAAGGTAAAGGTGAACCGTCAGCAGACATTAAACGGGAAATCGATAAGTATTTTACTACATTCGATAATTTTCAAGATGTCCTGTCAAAAGCGGCGATCAGCCGGTTCGGCAGCGGATATGGCTGGCTCGTATTGAATAATGGCGAGCTGGAAGTCATGAGCACGCCAAATCAGGATACGCCGTTGAAAGACGGAAAGACTCCATTGCTCGTAATCGATGTATGGGAACACGCTTATTACTTGGCATATCAGAACCGCCGCCCCGATTTTGTGAAAAATTGGTGGCATACAGTGGACTGGGATGTTGTCAATGAGCGCTTCCTGAAAGCCGGCAAACAAGCGGCAAAGTAGATTTTCCTTCTCTTTAATTTCCAGTTTTACCCTACATTCCAATTTTGGGCTGTCTGATCTGCGGAAAACAGATCGGACAGCCCCCTTTTTTAAAAGGGAAGAAAAATATCCCATCGCGTCTTCACGCCACAGGATACTTTTCTAGATTATAGTTGAAGAGCAAATTGGCTGACCAAGCCGCCTTCCAGCCATTTGGCACTACTTTCGAATAATTTTTCTTCAAATGTACAGCTGGAGAAAGTGTGATCAGCCTGATCAATATACTGTTCATGAACTGGAGCGGCTGTTTTGCGTTTATTGAACGAATTAGCATACCGTAACGCATGCTCTTTTGGTATCTGCTCATCCGCTTTTGCATGAATGATATGTGCATGTCCGGTAAATGAACGAACTGCTTCGATCGGATGATGTTTTTTCAAATCTTTCAGGAACGTTTGACTGATCATGAAACCATGATGATCATGACTTCCTGTCGCTGCAATTTCACGAACCGCTTTTGGTCCAAGAATCCCAGTGATATCTTCATATGGCGCCCCCACCGGTGACCAGAGGATTAGCTTTTTAATACGATGGTCAGCTGCAGCTGTCAATGAAGCTACAGCACCTCCAAGACTATGACCGACCAGTGTAATGCGATGTTTGTCGATACCTCTGATCACACTCAGATAATCCACCACATCCCGTACTTCCTTCAGCTGATTACTAAGCGTAACATCCGAGTAATCCCCATCACTTTCCCCGCAGCCGCTGAAATCAAAGCGGAACACCCCGTAGCCCCGCTCCGTAAAATAGCGTGCCGCCTTCACAAACAAACGATGCTCTCCTACTTTACTGCCAACGAAACCATGCACAAATAGCAGAAGCGGTATGTTTTCTTTTCTATATTCAGGAAGATGCAAAGCACCTGATAAATTGTTTTCCCCGGAACGAATCGTGATCATCTTTTGCACGTCTTCTCCACTCCTGTCAATATATATTATTCCAACATGTTTAATAGGTATTATATATTGACAGAAGCCGGAAGTCAAATCACTCATCAGATTCATGCAAAAAAGCCCCCTTTGTCAGAGAGCTTTCATGCATATACCAATTATCAATCGTAATTAGACAGAGAAGTATAAAATATTCTTTACTTCACAATACCGAGCGTATTTAAAAACACAATAATAATCGTCAATGGCACAATCCACTTCATTAAAAAATGCCATAACGGATAAAGGCCAGCAGACTCTGTATGATAGAGCGTAAACTGTTCTCGGACAAGCACCTGGTCCATCTTATGGGCGATAAACAGTGCAATCAGCAGACAGCCCGCCGGCAATAGAATATTACTCACCAAATAGTCTGTTGCATCAAATACACTCTTATCAAATATCATTATTCCGGACAGTGCACTTGACGATAATGCGGAAGGTATCGCCGCAAAGAAAACCACTGCCCCAATCAGCCACGTCACAGATCTCCGAGACCGTCTGCCGCTTTCCGTCATTGCCGCCACAATAATCTCATACAAACTGAACGAAGATGTCAGCGTTGCGAATAAGAATAAAATGAGGAATAATGCCAAAAAGAGCTGTCCGAACGGAAGTTGTGAAAATACTGCCGGCAAGACCATGAATAACAGCTCCGGACCTGCTGCCGGTTCCTGACCGAAAGCGAAGACTGCAGGAAAAATTGCCAGTCCCGCCAAAAGCGACACAAACAAATTCATTCCGACAACAGATGTTGCTGATGATGTCAGACTGACATCTTTCTTCAAATATGAACTGTATGTCACCATACATGAGAATCCGACCGCTAACGAGAAGAACGACTGTCCGAGCGCATACAGCACCGACTCTCTCGTGATGCTCGAGAAATCAGGCTTCAAGAAGAATGAAACCCCCTCCATCGCGCCCGTCAATGTCAATGAACGTACAACGAGAATGATGAAAAAGATGAATAATAAAGGCATCATATACTTATTTGCCTTCTCGATTCCGTTCTGGACACCCGACGATACGACCAGCACATTAATCATCGTAAACAGCAGTAAACCGATCAAAGTAGTTACGGGGGAACCGACAATCGAACCGAATTGTTCCGAATAAGAGGCTCCTTCATTAATGATTTTGCCGCCTACAGCCAAACCGCTGTACACGAATACCCAGCCGCCTACTACACTGTAGAATGATAATAAGAGAAAACATCCTGCCACGCCGAGCTTACCGATCCATGGCCAGGCGCTTGACGAGGCCAGCTTCTTATACGCGCTGACCGCCTCTTTGCCGGAACCCCTTCCGATGATGAATTCCGAGATCAGCATCGGCAAGCCGATCAGGACAGTGAAGACTACGAACAGCAGGAAGAACGCTCCACCGCCGCTCATTCCCGTGACATACGGAAACTTCCAAATTGCTCCAAGTCCAATTGCTGCTCCCGCAGAGGACATAATAAATCCAAGTTTTGATGACCATTGTTCTTTACGACGTTCCATAATTTCACCCATTTTCTTTACTTCTGCTTATTACAGTTATACTGTACTGCTTCAGCAGAAACAAGGGGAAAATGGTTTTCGTGTTCAGATTCCTTTTGATGATTCATCTGCTTCCATACAATGTTTTCGCCAAAAAGAGCATTGGCCAGACGTTCACAGTTGCGCTGATCGAAAAAATCGATATACTCGGTCGCCTTGTTAAAGAACGGATTTTCAAATCTCTTTTCTCTAATAAGAGTATCAAGATAATCAAGAGCCTCATCTTGATTGCGCGCTTTATAACCAAACAGATCGGTATCCAGATTCAGATAAGACCCCCGATTAGCTAAAAACTCTTCCTGGTCAAAAGTGTAGAAGATAATAGGTTTATTCATATATATGAAGTCCCAGCAAATACTGGAGTAATCTGTGATGAGCATATCTGCATCTTGAAGCTCTTGCATAATCAGTATTTCATCAAAGCTGAAAAAAGATATCTTGCCGCTTATCATACCGTTCTTTCTGAAGTGCTTTTCATATCGTTTCATGAAAGGATGCAGAATAACCCTTACCTCCAGTTCCTGCTCTTGTACAATCCGCTGCAGCCTGTCACTTTTTAAAAGTTTTGCAGTGGATTGAAAGTATGTGCTTCTCAGAAATTCTTCCTCCGTCAAATCAAACAGCCACTCCCGCCATGTGAACATTAGTAACAAGCGCTTAATTTCAGTTGGAGGATGATCAGGAAGAAGACGGTCAAAACGCGCCATGCCTGTGACAACCAGCTTATCATCAGGTATGCCCCACTCATAACGCTTAATAGAATATTCATACTCCGAAGCACAATTAAAGTAATTGCATCTTTCCAGCAGAGGTACATCTTCTTTTTGGATTAAAATTTTCTTAAAGCATTCGATGCCGTGACTGATATGCAACATTACCGTTTTTTTATTTAATGAAATGAACTTATCTATATAAGGCGCTAAATCATAAATAATAGAATGCCCATGAACAGTATAACTGGCTCGGAAAAACAGTAAATAATTTTGGAAGCTTCCAAGAGGGACAGCTTTCGGAATCTGATGTTTTTTTATATAATCAAATCGCGGATCATACATCCAGTAAATATCCATTTGATCAGAGAAGTTGTTCACAGCATACTCATGGAATACTGCAGCATTATCTTCATATTTTTCTCCGAGATTTCCGCCAATCAGAAGAATGGTATCATGGTCATTACGATAGAACAATTTAGCCAATATATAAGCCAGTAAAATTTTTACATAGATCCATCCCGTCTCCCATGCACGATATTTTTTCAGCCGCATATACCCACCTCCAATGCTCTTTCTATTTCCCTATTTTCTTACACAATAAACCAATATATGTTTCCCTATCAGTTTTTCAGGGTAAAAGAATACAGCTGTAAAAATCGAAAAAGCAGAAGGGAGATAACAGTCATGATGAGAAAGATACTTTTCATTTCCGATCATGGTGATCCATTGGCACCGCTAGGCAGCCAACAGGCTGGCGGCCAAAACAACTATGTCAGACAGCTGGCTTTAGCTTTAGAGCAAGAAGGATATGCAGTAGATGTTGTGACGCATTGGAATAGCATGGACACTCCCCAAATTGAATATTTCGGTTCCGCCTGCCGAGTCATACGATTTGCTGCAGGAAAACATAAATTTATACCGAAAAACGAAATGTATCGTCTGATTCCTGAGTTTTTTGACGAAATGTCGAATACGATACATTTTACTGGTTATGATGTTGTGCACACTCATTACTGGTTATCGGGGCTTATCGGTTCGCTTATTAAGCGAAAGACGGGCCTTCCCTGGGTTCACACGAATCACTCGCTGGGCATCGCAAAAAAGAAAGCAACAGGCAGCTCGGAAGCACTCCGCCTTCTCACGGAAAAAATGATTCTGACTTCAGCAGATCTGATCGTAGTAACTTCTCAATCTGAAAAGCTGCTGATTAAGGAATTCATTGAGAATCCCGCTCCTATAAAAATTATCCCTATAGGGGTCGATAAGGCGTTTCAAGCGACCCAGCCAAAATTTACAGTTTCACCTTACTTTGCATTCGCAGGCAGACTGCAAACGACAAAAGGTATTTATACTCTTCTGGAGGCATTTGAACTGTTTATGAAAGGTCGACCTTCCACAGACTGTACTAAGCTGATTATTGCGGGCGGAAGCGAATCATGCATCTCCCCTAAGAGCCACTTACCTAACAGCCGTAAGCTTCGTGAGGCAATTGACGGTTTCGAACACAGAGTAAGATTTCTGGGCCCACAAAATCAAAAACAACTTGCCCGATTATTTACTAACTCCATCGCAACTGTTGTTCCATCCTATTATGAATCATTTGGTATGGTTGCCGCGGAAGCTCAAGCATGCGGAAGCCCTGTTATCGCTTCAAAAGTGGGCGGACTGAAAGACGTCGTGAAACACCGTGTAACTGGATTGCATGTGGAACCCCGTAATCCAGTCCAGCTGTCACATGCCATGTCTGCTTTACTGAATAATAATCATCTTACGAACAGACTCAAACAGAGAGCCATCGCTTATGCACAGCAGGAATTTGACTGGAGTGTACTGGCTATTAAAATGAGTAAGGCTTATAAAGGAGTTACCAATGATACGAAAATCATACTTGCTGGCAACTGATTTGGATAACACGTTAGTAGGTGATCCAGAAGCGCTGAAACATTTATTTACATTTTATAAAGAGAAGGAATTCGATCCCGGATTGATATATGTAACAGGCAGACATTTGAATTCAGCACTTTCGCTCATCCAACAAGAAAAATTACCGTCGCCTGATATCCTGATCACTGACGTAGGAACAGCTATTTACCATGCTCCTGATTGGTCTGAAGATAAAACATGGGCCACTTGGGTAAATGAAACGTGGCTGCCTGAAGATGTTTTATCAATATTCAAAAATACACCCGCACTTGTACGGCAGAAATTGCCCCATCAAAAACGTATTTCTTTTACAGTGCGCTCCAGACAGTCAAATATCGTACAAGCCATTCAAGCTAAACTCTATGCTCATAACATTCCCTGTCATCTCGTTTATAGTTCGGGCTGTGATTTAGACATACTGCCAGAACGCAGCGGGAAAGGAAAAGCAGTAGAATATGTTCTGCAAAAATACGCTAAAAACGATGTAAAAATTTTGCTGGCAGGTGATTCGGGCAACGATGCCGACATGCTGACTTTAGGGTACCCTGCCGTCATTGTCGGCAACGCTCAGGAAGAGCTTTCCAAGTTACCTTCCCACACGCTGCTGTACCGGGCTGTTGAATATTATGCAGCAGGCATAAAAGAAGCCTGGGATCACTTCTATCCTGCAGCTCAACAATAAAAACCAATTGGCATCCAATTGGTTTTTATTGTGCAATATTTTGATTAATCAGCTGTCGATAAGCATGTAATTTTTTATGATACAATGTTTTATACGTAGCAAGACTAGTATTTTCAATTGCATGGAAATCAGCCGGATTAACTACCCCGTAACGGCTATTCAACCTGCGTGCATTTTTCCACGCCGTTATTTCGAAGGCCAAATTCATTTCATCTTCCTCAATGAGTATCTTCAATAGCTCAGGAGTATGCAGAATTTCTTCTTTAGTATGACTTTTTTTCATAGTGAATATTTCAATAGTTCTTGCTAAGGATGCCTCCAATGCCGGCAAGTCTATCGCGTGGCCTAACTCATGCAATGTAATAGTTTGTACATACGTTTCAAATGAAAAGAGAGAAGCCATTTCTTCATAAGCAGTATGTAACCGTTCCTCATCATATCCGATATATTTCCCTATAAAATTATAACTCATATTGATCCCATCATGAACTTCACGAAGCTCTTCTTTCATACCGACTATTTTCATAACGTCAGCAATGCATTGCCGTATATGCAGCGGCAGCGCCTGATTATTCATCCTCATACACCCTTGTTTCTCTTCTGATTATATTTCTATTATTACTCATTCTTCCTATACGAATTATACTGCCGCAGAGTGTTACTTTCAATATCCACTATGATTACATGACATATCACCGTATATAATTTTCAGTAATATGTTAAACCACTAACCTATTTCACCAAAAAACACTCTTGAATTGAAGTTTCAATTCAAGAGTGTTTGTCATGTCACTATTTACCTAAATTTTACATTTATACTATTGCAGTCTTTCAATTATTGTCTCGTTGTCTGGCACGTGCTTCTCCGCCTTTACGGCCAGCTTCTTCACGGCTCATTTTGCCATTATTGTTATTGTTTGAATTATTCTGTTCAGCTCTAGCTTCTCCGCCTTTACGGCCAATTTCCTCGTAGAATTCCTGGCCGTGGTTGTCAGCGGTCGCTTCTCCGCCCTTGCGTCCAATCTCTTCGTAGAATTCCTGATCATGATTTTTAGAGGTAGCTTCTCCACCTTTACGTCCCGCTTCCTCGTGACTCATTTTGTGGTCATTGTTGTTGCGATTGTTACGGTCAGCCATTTTTAAATTCCTCCTATACCAATAATCATTTTTAGCTCGTCGACAAGCTTATTGGATATATTCCCACCATCCAAAAATTAAAACAGCAAATTTGTGATTTTTTCATTTTCGTAATAAAGTCTTAGAAAATCACTGAAAGATACTCTTTTTTTAGTAGAAAGCGATCATTATTTGCAGAATGCAGGATTAGTGGTTTTATTCTAAATATAGCGGGATGAACCCGTCAAAAAAGCCGGGCATACCCCAGCTTTTCTTGCTCTATTTAATTTTAAAGATATCTAAAACCCTTATCCTGTACCTACTATTTGAAATCAGGCAGATTACACTTTGTTCGTACGATTGCCCGCCCTGACTTCCCCGCCTTTGCGGCCAATTTTCTCGTAAAATTGTTTATCATATTTTTCGGAAGTCGCTTTTCCGCCTTTACGGCCAATTTCTTTATAGAATTCGCTGCTGTGCTTTTGGGCTGTGGCTTTTCCGCCTTTCCGCCCGATCTGTTCATAAAATTGTTTGTCATGTTTTTTAGAAGTTGCCTGTCCGCCTTTACGTCCCGCTTCTTCCAAAGTCATTTTCTTCTCTTGTTCAGTGCTGCGCTGGTTAGTCATATATAGTATTCCTCCTAATATTTGATTTACGAAGCTTAGTGAATATATTCCCAATCAGCTGTTTGCTAAACACCAGACACCCTTAAGGCAATTGCATGACAGAAAGATTCATGGAGTTAAAGACACTGTTTATTCTTTATTTTCTCCTTACAAGCCGCTTTGGAAATAGGTATACTTTCAACGGAATAAACCAACTTATTGAAGAACGCACTGACAGAAAGGAGCATGGCATATGGGACGTGATGAACATAAAACCGGCAGTAATGCGTCTGGCTCTTTACCGCAGACACCGAAAAACCAAAAGATCGCTGCACGTGATATGAAAGAAGAAATCGCACGGGAGCTGGCGGAATTACGAAAAAGCCCCGCACAAAACAAGCGTAAATCCTAATGTGTGAGTGTGATCATATGGTGGGTTGTTTTTTCATTCGCATGCATCTGATATGATCCATGGATTGAAAACTGATATGTTGCTAAAACCGTTTTAATTGATCACTGAAAAACCCAAAAACAGGATGGATAACTATCCTTTGTTTTTGGGCTTTTCATCCTTAAGGCAGGATTTGCTCATCTATCAGTTTTTCAAGCTGTTCATCCCATTCTTCAGTCAGAGTATTCCACACTCTCGTGAAGCGGGAGTTTTCTGTACGATTGAATACATAAAACTCCACACAAGGAATTTGCTGGTTCATTGTCACTTGCGGGTTATCAATGTGAACGACAACTTTCTGCAGTGAACCTTCAGCAGCTTCAGCGCCGGCAGCGAGAAGCGCTGTACGTAATTGTTCATCTTCCAAAGCAGCCGCTTTATTTTTTTGTTCGGCGGCGAGCCGGAAAGGTTTTAGTTTTGATGTAAAGACTTTCTCTGGCTCTTCACACAAGATTTTATCATGACACACACTGTAATAGAACTTCCTCTCTTCTTTTTCAGGAGGATGTTCAAAAATTCCAGATTGCAGCTGTGCCGCCCCTATCCCCGTCAATTCAAAGTGTCCTTTTCGTAATTCAATCATTTTCCCCGCCTGCATTTTGCGGAACAAATTTTCTGCGAATAACGGATCTACGGCAAGAAACTCTGCGATCATTTTGGAATCAGATACTTCAAGTTTCTGGATTGTCAAAAGGATCATTTTCATTAAAATATCCATCACGGTACGTGTAACAGTAGTATAGGTTATCGTCAGCACATCTACCCGCAATCCCCAGCTGTCTGACCGCAAAATTTGTATATCTGACTGTTTTTCCAGTTCTTGCTGCAGCTTTTTTCGAAGTGAATCCACGCCCTCACCTGCCTTCTGTCTGTTCAATTGTTCGCAGACCGCCTTGATTCTCTACAACTTTCTTCAGTTGTTTATACATTTCCCTTGTTGAAGCATTTTTCGTTCTGACAGTGAACATTTCTGAACTTCCAACGATTATGAGTAGTTCTATTGCGCGCGATAACGCTACATTTAAACGCCGGTAGTCTTTAGCAAATCCGATCTCCCCGCCTTTTTCCCCGTGATTTCTCACAAAACTTAAAATGATAATATCCATTTCCATGCCTTGGAACTTATCTACGGAACCAGTACGGCAGTATAATTGCTGCGGCCGAATCTCCTGCTGAATGAGGCGGTCGATTCGTTTCACCTGTTCGCCATAAAAACTGATGACACCCACACTTTTCTTTTCGTCAGGTTTCATCAGGCCTGCCTGTTTTGCATGTGCTGTTGCCCGTTCGATATCCAGAAGTGTATCCCGGACAATTGCCAGCTCACCTTCATTGAAACGGCTTGTGCCGCCTTTGACCCGGTCTTCGAAGAAAGCCGGTGTATTTGGTGTATCCAGCCACAGCAAATGATCGTTTCTTGTGATTGTACTGCTTTCCAGAAGATGATCTCGCATTTGATCTGAATCAGGGAGTCCGCATTGCAATTGGTAATTGCCTTCTTTGTAAAATGGCGCAATGGTTTTCATGATGTCTTCGTGCATACGGTATTGAATACTGAGCATCGTTTTATTTTGTCTGGGCAGCGTTCGGAACAGACGCTCAAATAATGATTCATTCAGCAGCTTCTTCATTTCCCGCTGAATTTCCGGGTCTTTTTGCTGATCCACCAGTTCATCCATCGTTTCCTGCCCGACCAGTGGCGGCAATTGGTGGTGGTCACCGACGAGAATAACTTTTTTACCTTTTAGCATCGGCAGCAACAGCTCTGGCGGAGTGGCTTTTGATACTTCATCGATAATGACTACATCGAATACAGGATATTCATCCATGAACTTTTTAGAGGCGGAAGCGACACAAGTTGTGCCAATGACATTTGCATGATCAATATACAGTTTGCGGATTTCATCAAGATCATACTCATTAGCTTCTTGTAGCAGTTCTTCCCACTGGGCCTGAAGCTGCTGCAGGACAGGCAATTGCTGCTGTTCTTTCGCGACTGCAGCCTGTTGCTCCTGTGCTTGTTTTACATCCTCTTCAATTTGCTCTATTTGCTTTTCTATATCCGGAATCAATTGAATGGTCAGCTCTTGGATTTCCTCCTGCATTTGATCGTACTCTGTTTGAAGTTGCTGCACTTTTTTCTCTTCTGCAGCCATTTCCGATTTCTCTTCATCCAGCCGGCGGTTTATTTGTGAACGCTTTAGCTCAGAAGTCGTCATTGATGCGGTCAGTTGCGTCAAGTTTCTCATCTGCTGTCTGCAATGCTGAATATGCGTCTCCAGCCGGGAAATTTCTTCTGTCAGCTGCTCTTGTTGCCAATGCTTTTCAGGCGGCTTATTTTCTTGCATCCAGTCATTCATATGATCTTTCAGCTCTTCATTTTTTGTGTGCAGCTTCTGACTTCGCATTTTTATTTGATGCGCATGGTTTTGCATTTGCTGCAGCTCACTCTGAAGAAAAACAAGGATTTCATTCTTTACTTCAGCAAACACTTCAATTACAGATTGGACTTGTTGCTGCTTGAGTTTCACTACTTGATCGCCTGCTATTTTTTCTTTTCCGTAAAACAATGACATTCCTTTTGCAATTTTTTGCAGCACTTCTGTCTTTGCGGATGAAATCTCTTTATTTTGTAATACTTTTTTCGTATACGGATTAATTAAAAATTTACCCAGACGATCAATCATATCGTGCATTTCCTGAACGGTTCCGAAGTTTTCTGTCGAACGCGCGGTAATGCTTTCTAAAGGGTAGCGATGAGTCTGCAGCAGGGTTTCGGTCTTTTGAATCGCTGTCTGAAAACGGTCGTGCAGCTCTTTCCATACTTGATATTCATACGTATACTCTCCGCTTTCAATGGACTTGATGATTTTTTGCAAGTCATTGATGCGCAATATGATATGGATAGGCAATTCGATGTTTTGTTCAGCTAATATGTTTTGGATTGCCTGCATTTTTTTATTAGTGATAATTTCATCATGCGCTTTTTGAAATGATTGTTCCAATCCGGAATCTTTCTGCAAGGCTCTTTCCAGCTCCTGCAGTTCCAGTGAATTGCGCTGCTGTTCATTTTGCCATGCTATATATAATTTAATCCGCTTCAATTGTTTCTGCTCTTCCAGCGACCTTTCCAATTGTGCAGACAGCTGCTCTTTGTCAGGCTGCGAATCTAACTGAAGACGCAGCTTTTCTATTTCTGCTGACTGCTGTTCGATTTCCGTCTCTAGTTGATGAATAGCCTGACTTTTATGCGTCCTTCTCCGCAGAGATCGATCCAGCAAAGATTTCCCCGATACAGAATCTGACGTCAGCTTCTTCAGCGTTTCTTTTACGGCGTCCTGCGCGCGCCTGGTTTCAATTAACGCCGATTGCCGTTCTATTTTTTGATCAATTAAGGCAATTAAATGCTCAGTGCGTTCCTGCAATTCTGATTCCTTTGTCTGAAACATTGCACGTGTGGCTTGAACAGCTTCCATCGTTTCATTGCGCCAATGCAGTGCAACATTTTCCTCCATAAAGCGTTTGCCTTCTTCTTCAATACTCTCAGACCGACCATAACGCAAAATACGGGTTGCCGGATCTGTCAGCAGCCGGCCAAGCGCATTATCGACTGCGAGATTTGACTGCGATGCGACAAGTGTCCGCAAGCCCGCCTTGACGTTCTGATAGCATATTTCCGAAATTACCGTCGTTTTCCCTGTGCCGGGCGGACCCTGTATGACAAACAAATCATGAGCTTTCATCGCACCTGTTACCGCTTCACGCTGAAATTCATTCAAGTTATTGTGGAATTCCAGCTGCGGCTGTTTATTTGTAATTTGCACAACCGGCCGCTCTTCAAATAAAACCTTTTCCAGATTTGCATTCGCGGCCAATCCGTCCTGCAAATCTTTAAAACCTTTTCGCAGACGCCGGATTTGACTTAATTCGGCAAAATTTGTAAGTATCAGCTCTTTATTTCGTGTGGGCAGCCATTGTTCTGACCGCGCTTTTTTTTGAAATCGCTGATTCAGTTCCACAATAATCACTTTCTGTGCTTTTTGTACATCGACAATTTGGCCAATTTCAGCAGACAGTTCACTCATCTTCACACTGAAGCCGCGCAGCTGCTGCCAGTTCTTTGTCTGGAGATCTTTACAGTGCAGGCGAAGTTTTGTGAAGTCACTTGTGAAACTCGCTTGTGTAAACGAACAGCTGATATCCGCCACATCTGCATTCTTTTCTGCTATTTGCAGATAGCCTTCCCAGCTTTCGATTCGCTTTTTTACATATTCAGAACGTTCTTCCGCAACCGGTAATTCACGCAGCTTCGTATAAAACTCGATGGGCAATGCAACCCCGGCCCGATTCAGCCGGAACTTCACTGCCATTTGGAGCCGCCGATTCGTCTGTACAGGTTCTCTCGCTCCCCTGACATGAAAACCGGTGGCAACCAGACCATCCGGTTTCAGCACACATTCCATCACGGCAACGCGCTGCTGCACTTCTTTAGCGAATTTTATATTAGTCTGCGGATCAAAAAACATCGCATAGGATTGATTTCCCATGCGGTTTGCGGGCTTCTTTTCAATATATACATCAAAAGCAGACTCCGAAGAAACGAAAGCCTGTTCACTCAGAAACCATTGTTCCAATCCTTTGCGGGCATTTTTCGTTATCTCAAGACTGCAAGGTATCATTTCTATCGTTTTTAATTGGTTCATCATCGTTTATTCTTTTCATGATAGGGCTGTACTTCAGCAAGATGGACCGTCATGCTTCTCCCTGTTAATTCCTTGTTCAAAGCTCTCACCTCAGTCCTCTATTATAGATCATAAGTGCATTTACCGCGAGTAAGAAAAAACATTAACAAATTATAAAATTAATTTTTAAAAAGATGTTTAGGAATAGTTTGCCGGGGTATACTAGTAATACAAGGCGAACTGAAGGAGACAGCGAGGGTAGTTTAGACGCCGGCTCCGGAGGAGATGCACAGCCTTGGCGGAAAATTTTCTTTACTGGCAAGTGGTACACTCGGTTCGGGAATCTGTTTTGTAAGGTTCCAAACAGAAAGACAGGTTTACCAGGTAATGCGAAAGAAGTTTTTTGTGTAAGTGCAAGTGAAGTGCCTGCTTTAAAGAAGTATAAGCAGTGTAAGACGCATACTGCGAGCGTACAACATCGTCAGTATGGAGTAATCGCAACATAAAATTTTCCGCATAGCAACAGAAGGACAGCCGGCAGTCGAGAGGTTTCGATTGTCGGCTGTTCTTTGTTTACTCCCCTTGAAAATTGGATTGTTTAGTCTGAATGAAACCGGGAAAACAAAGTATAAGATTCTATCAAACGATTACGAGGAGGAGTTTTTTATGAAAAAGCGAATGGCTTTGACAGCAATCGGTTTGGGAGCGGCCTACTTAATGCGCAACAAAGAAGCACGTGAAAAATTATCACGCCAATTCGATGAGTTCAATGAAACACCAATGCGTGGAGATCGTTCAAATCATAATCAAAAGCCAGAACCGAATAAAGGGTTACTCGGAAGATTTCTAGATTGATTACAAATTGACCGCAAAGGAGCAGATATTCATGAGTGAAGAAAAAAAAGTGTTTACCGAAAAAGACCGTTCAAATGCAAAAGGCGGATATATGGACAACCCGGAGAATTTGAAGACAGATAAGGAAAGTATTTATGACATGCATAAGGATATGCAGACTGTAGATGCCATTCCTTTAGAAGACGTTCGCATGGAAGAGGAAGAAGAGCGGCACCACCGTAAAACAAAAGACCGTTCCTCCAGTGAAGAGAAATACGAAGGGGAATAATCCCGTTCATTACAGATTGCGGACGGTTAAATTTAAAATAGAACATAAAAAACGGCGCCTTAAAAATTAGACGCCGTTTTTTTATTTCATTTTTAATAATGCTTCTGATCCCGTCATCCCGGCCGTAATTCCAAATTCTTCGGCTTCAAGCGTTACAGATTCAAGCGGTGCTGCAAGGAGCTGTTCAATCGTCTTCACTCCTACTGCACGGCCCGCAATGATTTTACGGTCCGCCAGCACACTGTTGAGCAAACCGACATCGAGTGCACCGCACATGATATATCCTTTGTCGTTTGAAACCGTAAGCAGCGTCGTTTTCGGCAGCTTCACTGTGACTGCTTGAAATGATTCGCCATTAATCGATATCTTCTGGTGTTCAATCAAGACACCCACCCCTTTCTTTATCAGCATATGACGATTCAATAAAAATGTGCCAAGTAAAAAATCCCGTGCACTGTAAATCGCCTCACCTGCACTGCTGTCAAATATCATTTTTTATTGACAGCCTACTTAATGGGAGTATTATCCTAATTTCTAAGTTTCGCTTTAAATATCTATCATTTTTTATCCAAAACAAGAACTTAAGTCTTATGTTTTTTGAAAAAAACAGCAAAAAATTCTTGTAATCTGCTTGCAGACACTTTATTATAGAAAAATGTTGCGAAGAAGATTCGTATCAAGCAATTATAAGGAGTGTGGCCTGATGGAGAACATTACAAGAGAAGACATTTATACATTCGTGGAAGAAAACAACGTGAATTTTATCCGTCTTCAGTTTACTGACATTTTTGGCATGATTAAGAATGTAGAGATTCCAATCAGCCAGCTCGATAAAGCATTAGATAATAAAATGATGTTTGACGGATCTTCTATCGAAGGTTTTGTTCGTATTGAAGAATCGGATATGTACCTCGTGCCTGACTTGGATACGTGGATGGTATTTCCATGGCCGTCTGGCACAGGCCGTGTCGCACGCCTGATATGCGATGTGTACTTGGCAAATGGAGAGCCATTTTCAGGTGATCCGCGCGGAAACTTGAAACGCATCGTAGAAGAGATGAAAGAGCTAGGGTTCACTGATTTTAACCTGGGTCCTGAACCGGAGTTCTTCCTATTTAAATTAGATGAAAACAAACAGCCGACAATGGAACTCAATGATCATGGAGATTATTTCGATTTGGCGCCGATGGATTTAGGCGAAAACTGCCGCCGCGATATTGTGCTGGAACTTGAAGCACTAGGCTTTGAAGTGGAAGCTTCACATCATGAAGCCGCGCCTGGGCAGCATGAAATCGACTTTAAATATGCTGATGTTCTGACTGCCTGCGATCATATTCAAACGTTTAAACTGGTCGTGAAAACGATGGCACGCAAACATGGTTTGCACGCCACGTTTATGCCAAAGCCTTTATACGGTGTCAGCGGCTCCGGAATGCACTGTAACGTCTCATTGTTTAAAGACGGTGAGAATGTATTTTATGATGAAGAAGGCGAGCGTAAACTGAGCGAGACAGCCTATCAGTTTATGGCGGGCGTTCTTGCACATGTGCGGGGGTTCACCGCAATCACCAATCCGACAGTCAACTCGTATAAGCGTCTCGTTCCGGGTTACGAGGCACCCTGCTACGTTGCTTGGTCCGCACAGAACCGCAGCCCGCTTATCCGCATACCGGCCTCCCGCGGAATGAGCACACGCGTGGAAGTCCGTTCTGTCGATTCATCTGCCAATCCGTACTTGGCAATGGCCGTTATTTTACAAGCTGGACTCGATGGCATCAAAAAGAAACTGACACCTCCCGCACCCGTAGACCGCAATATTTATGAAATGAAGATGGAAGAACTTGCGGAAAACGGTATTGAAACTTTACCGACTGATTTGGATCATGCATTAATTGCGCTGTCAGATGATAAGATTATCCAAGAGGCTCTAGGTTCACACATTTATGCAAACTTCAGCGAAGCTAAGCATCAAGAGTGGGAAAGTTACCGGATTACGGTGCACCCATGGGAAATTGAACGTTATATGAAAATGTATTAAATAAAGTAATGGAACGGCTGTCTGCACAGCCGTTTTTTTATAGGCTGAAATGGGTAAGATCAGTTCTATTGTTCATTAGTCTTTATCGGTTTACTATAGGATGATAAGGAGGTTTCGGTATGGCGACAATTTGGTGTAATGCCTTATTTTATACAATGCAAAGTGAAGGACATACAATAGAAGCGTTAGTGACGAAAGACGGGAAAATTACAGCAGCCGGATCATACAATGATCTGCGTAATCTGGCAGAACATCAAGTGGATCTGCAGGGGGCTTTTGTTTATCCCGGATTCATTGATAATCATATGCATATCATCGGCCAGGGGGAAAAGCTGCTGCGGCTTGATTTATCTAAAGTTACTTCAACTGCTGACATGATGGATATGTTACTTCGTGCGGCTAAGGGGTTGTCAGAGGATGAATGGTTCATTGGCGAAGGCTGGGATGAGAATATGTTTCCCGACAGAAAAATCTTCACGCGCTATGAACTGGATATGGTTACCGAATCCCCTATGCTGCTGAAGCGTACATGCTGGCATGCAGCCGTTGTTAATTCAAGGGCATTGGAACTGGCGGGTATTACGAAGGATACGCCTGATCCTGAGGACGGCGTAATTGAGCGCGATGAGAACGGGGTGCCTACGGGCTTGTTGAAAGAAGGTGCCATGCAGCGTGTTCTTCAGATTTTGCCTGAACCGACGGAAGCTTATGTAACTAAAGCTTTGGAAACTTCCGTCGATCATCTGTTGTCTGTCGGCTTGACGGGTGCCGTTACAGATGACTTAGGTTATTACGGTCAATATCAGACACCATTACAGGCTTTCCATAACGTATTGGGCGGCAAACGGAAATTTCGTGCGTATTTATTGCGCCATTTCAGTGTGTTTTCTGAATTGATGGAGGATCAGGCAGTTTATAAAGGACCGTGGGTGGAGCCGGGAGAAATGAAGTTTTTTATAGATGGTGCTTTTGGAGGCAGTACCGCATTATTAAGCCGTCCGTATGCAGATGATCCGAGGAATTCAGGTACGGCAGTAGTAACTGACGGGGAGCTGGAGAACCTCGTGAAACTTGCCCGGCATTACGGAGAAGCTGTTGCCATCCATATGATTGGTGATCTCGCAGCGGAAAAAGCACTGGACGTCATTGAGAAGCACCCTGCACCTGCCGGCAAAAAAGACCGGTTTATCCACGTCACTTTACTGCGTGACGACCTGGTTGCACGTATGGAAAAACTGCCGATCGTTTTAGATATCCAGCCTGCTTTCGTTCCTTCTGATTTCCCATGGATTGCAGACAGGCTTGGACATGACAGGATGGACTGGGCCTATGCATGGAAAAAGCTCCTTGACAGACGTTTCATTTGCGGCGGAGGTTCAGACGCGCCGATTGAAGACCCGAATCCTCTGCTCGGAATCCATGCAGCAGTTACGAGAAGATTGCCGATTGAGCAGCACGAAGGATATTTGCCTGATGAGAAACTCAGCCGCTACGAAGCTGTGCAACTATTCACTTCAGGCGCAGCCGCCACAATTGGCAAGACAGATTCACGCGGACGCCTGGCGGTTGGATTCGATGCAGACTTCACTGTATTGGCTGAAGACATTTTTACTGTAAGTGCCGATCGGATTCCGGAAGTCGCCGTAGAGAAAACTATTGTGGCAGGCGAAATCATGTATCAGATACATTCCTGACATTTGTTTAGTACAGGCACGAAAGGGAAAACCTTTTAAAAAGGAGGTTTTCTCTTGGAGTTGTTAAAAGTGAACGGACTTCCGGTGCACTGATGGTGCCGTATGTTGGCTTGGTAACGCTGGCATTAAATTATTCCACCTGGCAATTGAATAAATAAGGATATATAAAAATGTCCCTGCCATAGAAGATGGCGGGACATTTTTATTGATAATGGTTTTGGCTGTAATTCATACGTTCCGCTGTTCGATAGGCATCGTACATTCCCCAGATCCAAACGATCGGATAGGTGATGAATCCGATTCCTACAAACATCAGCAAACCGTTAATTCCTTGTAAAATAATGAGCAAAATTCCTTTAAGAATTTGTCCATTGTAAATTTGACCGACACCAGTCCAGAAAAAACTCAGCACGGCGGCAATACCCGGATGCTTAAACATGTCATCTCCCCTTCCTGGCTGTTAGTTTTATCATACAGTATGGAGAAAGGAGTTGACAAGGTGTTTGCAGTCTAATTCTTCAGAAGCGATCTCTATCCAATTCATCCTCTTGCACGTCTGCGCCGCCTTCATGCTCACTGTGTTCCGGCAGTGTCTGACTCATTCTGAATGCAGGATCGCCGCCATTCAGCTCTTGATCTGTAATACTTAATCCATTAGCACCCAGATTTACGTCTGTGCTTTTTCCGTCTCTTCCATAGAAGTCTATGTTCTCCATATAACTGCGCCTCGCTTCACCTGAATCTACGTAAAGCAGCATGCCGCCCTGCTCAATTTCACGGTAATAGTCAGACGTATCTTCTGTCCCTAATCCCAGACTGTCGATCATACGCCGCACGTGATCTTCTCCTGAAATGAAGCCCATGAAACGGTCCCACCATGAATCATCCGCTGATTTAATCTCTGCATCTGTCCGATTTTTGACCATAGTCAGCTGATCATCATTTTTCACTACCACATAGATATCCTCTTCCGCCCATCCCTCCTTTTTCAGCTCTTCCACCCGGCTCATCAGTTCTGTTTCGTTATGGTACATGCCAATATATCTTTTCTTACCCATTTTGTATCTCCTCCTGTCACTGATCTTCCTATTGCTATATTTACCCCCAATACTATAACCAAAAACATTCCGCGTGATGTATAGAACATCCGCTGATGAGAAACCCTAATAAAAAGGAGTGATTGGATGCTGGAGTTAGATACTTCGATTGAAGGCAAATTGGCGTGTTTTGGGACATTACGGGATAAAGTCGATCAGCACGGTTACCATTTTGGAGGAGGATGGGATTATCATAAAGGCAGTTTTGATTCAATCCTCCACCGTGAAGGCGGTGAGACGATTTATTTGCGTCTGCCGTTTGAAGCATATGACGGAGAACTGGATGATTTCAACACATTCATTAGATTCAAAAAGCCCTATGTAATTAAACATGTTGTCAATACAGGGTTGGATCGAGACGCAAGTTCATTGATCAGCGGTTCGTTTAATCAATTTCAGGAACCACTTGACCGCGATGCCCAAATCCGCGATAAAAGCCGATGGGAAACGGCAGGCGAACTGGCAATAGAAGAAATTTTACAGTACTTGGAATGACAAAAGGATCTTTCTGCCCTCTATGGCAGAAGATCCTTTTTGTTAGTTACTGACACCATGAAGTTTTTCATCCATTCCATCAGCGCTCAGCACTTGTTTCGGATGCTTCTCAAAAATCGGTTCCAGTTCGCCCATCAGTTCTTCCAGCTCGGCAGCCGTGGAGAATAGTGTTTCGAAGGACTTTATCTGTCCCCCTGCTTCCACTATCAGTCTCAGGCGCTGCAACGGTTCTCTTCCTGAAAGGTCTTCGTCCGTCATAATAGGTTCTTCGCCGGCATAATCATCTTGCTGAATCCATGTCGTTCCTGTGTTCTCTGCGCTTTCAGCAAACGAAAGAAGTTCTTCTTTGTCCGTAGTACGTTTCATGGAAATCCCTCACTTTATCCGTTTTCCATAGTGTTCCCCTTTGATAATGGTTAAAACCATTATTCCCCTGCTTCGTTCGCAAAGTATAATTCTCTGTGCAGGCCGCACCCTGGGTTGAAACGGGCTTCACAAGCCGGGCATGCGTAGCCACTTTGGAAGTATTCAGTAATCGTCAGTTCATGCCCGCAGTTTCCGCAAAGCACTGCTTTTTCGTCAAATCTATTCACAGGCCATACTGCAGAATTGCCGCATCCTTTTTCTTCGTGGCACAGATGACAAGGATAATAAGTCTGGCAGCAGCAGAATTTAATTGCGATCCGGTCGGTTTCAGCAGCATAATGAATGCATCGGGTTTCGTCATCCACCAGCAATCCCCGAACTTCCGGTGTGTATCTTTTCAAATGGATCAGCTCCTCTTATTCCCATCATAAAAGCAGCGTATGAGAGATGCAATAAAATTACATGTATATAGCAGACAGGGATCTGCAGTTCCGTTTCCCGCAAAAAAAGATGCCCTGGAAGCCATGAACTGACGGCTTGCCGGACATCTTTCGTTACATTTCTTTATGTGTAAATGGACATTTTCCTGTTATAGGCACACAATCGTCTCCAATAAAAAACTGTTTCCATTCATTATGTTCGGGATCACCGAAGTGGCTGATGTCGGGATGTTTTGGCAGGTTATCCCACACTTCCACGCGTTCGCGCACTTTTTCCCGGGAATTGATGCCGCCTTTTTCTGTCCCGGTCAGCCCTTTAAATATTTTTCTCGGCTGGAATCCGATGACCATCGCATTTCCTAAATCACGGGTTTTTCTTTGTTTATAAGCCGGCGCATTACCGAATGCAAATATAGGTTCTCCGTGAAAATGAAAGTCCCATAGATAGTGATCGGGATCACGCGGAGCGTCTGCAGGCCATTCCATGGAATCTTCCTCGTGTACATACTGAAGAATATCCCAGAATTGCTTTCGGTAGTCTTCAATGGAACCTTCTTTTTCAAAAGGTTCTACAAACACAAACAAACCGTGCCGTTTATGTTTGGGATTTTCAAAAAGTGTTAAAAATGACTCCAATGCCTGTGGTAAGTTGGACCAGTCATCCTGTGAAATATATGCATACCGCAGTTCGCCTTTATTCTCGCCGGCCATGCCGAAATAACACGGGAAAGTTTTATCCGTCACTATATCGCGAAACGTCTGATACTCCCTGCGAAGCCAGTCGGGCAAATCTTTTCGTTCTTGAAAGTCTTCCTTCGTCAATAAAGCGTTAGATGTTTGTATCAACGTTTTATCCTCCTCTGACAAACTATGCTGTATATCTGTTACCCCAACTCTCCAAAACGAAACATATAAAGGTAGTAGATGTTAATTTATACTCGAATCATAACCTGCAAAATTACAATAGAATACTCATCTATAGCCTATACAGGATACGAAAGATGAGAATTCTTTATGATTTCTTTAGTTAGGTTCTAATAAGACTTCCTCTACATCGCTGCCATCCTGATTGACTCGATACAGGTGATAATCCGGTGTGCGTGCACCGAACTCATGATCTACCATGAAGTATATTTTATCATCAGGTCCGAGTACAGGTTTCGATGCAGACTCTTTCAATGCCGTCAGCTGTTCCGTCTTATACGTTTTCCAATTAAACGTAAAGAGCTCATACTCAAAAATACCATTAGCCCCCGTCCCCGCCACGGCCTGATAGATGATAGTCTGTTTCTCGGGAAGCAGAAGGAAGTCGTATACATCTTCTGCCTCAACAGGACTGCTGATGACTGACGTTTCATTTGGTGTATCCAAAGGAATTTCAAATATCCGATCATTGCTGGTAAATGATATTTCCTCTGTTTCATCGTATGCATCATCATTCGTCTGAATATAAACAGAATTTTTGACAGCAGATACTTGCAGGGAGCCCATACTGTATTTCTTGAAGTCAGTATGCTTGGTATGAAGCTTGTTTTTCATATCGTAGCTGTGTACATCAAAATCATGCGGATGTTTGGACGCAATCGGTGAGTAATTCGTATAGTCATCTGCCTGTAAATAAAAAAGTGTGTCTGGATTTTTTGGATCAAAAGCAATTTCTGTTATGATGTCGGCAGAAGTATAGATCGTTTCGGCGTCTAGTGAATCCAAATCAATCAGATGAATTTCTGAACCATTGTGATCTTCTAAGTCTTTACTCTGTTCAACATAAGCAAGCTTTTTTCCATCTTCCGTGAATATCATATCCGCAATCGCCCGCTCCACAGGCAACTGAATCATCATTTCCTGTCCATTCAGGTGAATTGTGGCTTGACCTTTATGATAAGTAACAGCAGCAATTTCACCAGTTGGAGAGACTGAATAGACATCTGTCATCCCCTCTTGTTTTTCGTTTTCATTTTTATTGAATAATACACCCAATGTAATAAGTACCACAGTAATGATGGCAATAGAGCTTAATATAATGACCAGCGATTTTTTCATAGGACGACTCTCCCTTCTATTCATGATATCCAGATGACGATCACTGCGACTATGCTCAGAAGCTGAAAAGCTGCTACACTGTATGCTGTCTTCTTGCGATGGGCCGCCAATAAGCGAAGCTGTATTGCATAAAGAACAGCCCATATAACTAGCGGAATTGCTAACAGCAGCAATGACGCGCTCATCTCTGCTGCAAATATCATGAATGCCCAGAGTAAAAATAGAGAAAGTGCCATTACCAAAAGACCAACAGTAAGATTGACAAAATGTATTCTTTTTGCATCTTTTTGAAGCGTTTGACTGGATGAGGGATAGTCATAAATAGTCGTGCGATACACCAGAATGATTGAAAATAGTATGATGCCAATCCATAACCAGACTAATATACTGGAATAAGGTGAATCCACATATCCGGCAAGCAAACTTCCATAGATTGCTAAAAGAATGTGCGCAATCAGCAATCCGTTTACCATCAGGCGACGGTTTAATGCCGCCACAGGATGCATTGTTAAAGTCAGAATCGATGCACTCACCAGAACTGCTAAACAAAGCCAGATCATTTCTGCATCTCCTATGATAAATAACTGGAGAAGATAGGTAGAGTAAATAAATAACAGTGAAACACCTGCGAGCCCAATCATCATTTCACGACGGTAAGGATACATCGCATGCTGAAGTTGCTTGCCGACTTCCTTTTCATCACCGAAATTTTCCATGGCCATCTTCATCGCCTCCTCTTCTGGATATCCTTGCTTTTGCAAATCTTCATATGCACAATACAAATGACTGAGTAATTCCTCTTTCAAATCTTCCCGTTCTTCTGCATTACAGTCTGTTTGTTTCACCACTATACTAATAAAACGTTCAAATGCCGGAATCATATCAGACCATCCGAACTTTTATGGACAAGGGCATTCATCCATTCCCAGTTTTCCTGTTTGGTTTCCAGCGCCACGCCGCCTTCATTGGTAAGACGGTAATATTTCCTGCGTCCGTTTTCCCCTTCTTGCCAGTAGGATTGAACCCACCCCTTTTTCTCCAGCCGTTTCAAAGCTGCATATAATGTCCCTTCACTCATCTTATACGTATCATCGCTCAACTCTTTCAATACTTTCACAATTTCATATCCGTATAGATCACGCTGAGCGATCAGCGACAATAAAATCAAATCTATACTGCCTTTCATCATTTCCTGATCCATTTTCTTCACCTCTTTTACTACATGCTAACACGATGTACATCGTAATACAATGCATTAAAAAACACCCTATCGAAAGTAGTTCGATAAGGTGTTGTATTATTGTATAGGTTTCGGATTTTCCTGCAGCTCATCCAGTGTCTGCATAACGATTGTAACTGCCTGACTCAATGCGCTTCCTCCGCCCAGTGCGGCGGCGACACCTACCGCTTCCAATACTTCGCCAACCGTACAGCCATTATCTATACAGCCTTTCGTATGATAGATGATGCAGTATTCACTATGGGCATAGACGCTTACCGCCAGCGCTATTAAATGCTTGTACTTCTGACTGACTTCTCCTTCTTCAAAACATACTTCAGAAAAAGCATGGAATGATTTCATTAATTTTGGCACTTGTTCGCTCATCGCACCCATACCAGTTTTATAATCTGCCAGCACTGCATCTGTAAATGTATAATCTTCCATAAAAATCGCCTCCCGTATTGGCGTAGTATGTCCCCTTTTTTGTTTGCTATGCAGTGATTATGGAAATGATATAGTCAAAGACAAGCCTAGGAGGTGCGTGATGAAAGTTGTGATTACAGGTGATACACATATACCCGGCAGAGGTAAGAATTTGCCGGCACGTTTACTGGCCGAATGCGATACAGCTGACTTAATCTTACATACAGGTGATTGGAAATCGATGGAGGCGGTGCAAATGTTTTCGGAATTTGCGGAAGTTAAGGGCGTATCAGGAAATGCAGATTCTGAAGAAGTCAAAAAGTTATTCCCCTTGCAGCAAGTGATTCAAGCAGGTGATGTGCGAATTGGATTAGTGCATGGGCACGGGGAGAAAAAGACGACGGAGAAACGCGTTATTGAAGCATTTGAAGGAGTGCCTGCCGACGTAATTGTCTTCGGACACTCCCATATTCCTATGCTTCGTTATATGAATAAAACTCTTCTGCTGAATCCCGGATCTCCCACTGACAAACGGAAGCTGCCGCATTATTCATTTGCCATATTGCATATTACCGAAGAAATTCGGGCAGAGCTCGTGTTTTTTAATGATAAAACGTAATGAATGGAATAGTTATTCAGTACGTCCAGCCGCGTGTATATTGAACCGCGGATTCGATTTCGGCACCAAGTTCCTTCGCTGCCCTGTACGGCCAGTACGGATCGCGCAATAATTCCCGTGCCAGCAATACAATATCTGCACGGTCATTTTGTAAAATTTCCTCTGCCTGAAGTGCGGAAGTGATCAAGCCTACAGCGCCTGTCGCAATATTTGCCTTCCGGCGTATCGTATCTGCAAATGGCACTTGGTAGCCAGGGAACGCATGAATCGCTGCGGGCACTACACCACCCGAGCTGACATCGACTAAATCGACACCCTGTTCTTTCATCCAAACTGCCATTTCAGCATATTGTGAAGCATCCATTCCGCCTTCGCGGTAGTCTTCTGCTGAGATTCTGACAAATAGCGGGCCTTCCCAGACAGAACGGACCGCGTCAATCACTTGCCGCAAAATACGGTAGCGGTTTTCTGCCGATCCCCCATATTCATCTTCCCGGCGATTGCATAAAGGCGTCAGGAATTCGTTGAGCAGATAGCCGTGCGCACCATGAATTTCAATAACGTCAAAACCGGCCTTTTTTGACCGGATGGCCGCCTGCTTGAACGCTTCGATCGTTTCTTCTATATCTGCAGCTGACATTTCTGCTGGTGTTTTATATTCTTCACTGAAAGCAATCGCACTCGGCGCGTAAATCGTTCCGTCCACGGTGGCTTTTCTTCCTGCATGTGCCAGCTGGATGCCTGTACGTGCTCCATGCTGCTTCATCAAACGGACTAATTCAGCTAATCCTTCCACATGATCATCTGACCAGATCCCTAAATCTTCACTTGAAATCCTGCCTTGGGGCTGTACCGCAGTTGCTTCTACTATGATGAGGCCTACTTGTCCTACTGCACGGGCCGGATAATGGGTTTTATGCCAGTCTTCCACTTTTCCGTCCTGGTTATGCGAAGAGTACATACACATCGGTGACATCGCGATCCGATTTTTGAACTCTACGCCGCGGATTGTATAAGGGCTGAATAATTTTGTCATGAATGATTCCTCCTTCAGTTATTGCTACGGAAAGTATAGCAAACCTGAAGATTTTTTTAATGAATGAGGATTTCCTTGATTACTTTATTTCCTTAATGAAACAGAGGGAAGTTCTGAGACGTATCCTGCAGTATATAGAGTGCAAAAACTCAAGACGGCTCCTTATGGGAATCGTCTTGAGTTGTAGACAAAGCGTATGCAATTTTATTTATTGACCATTTTCATGAATTCCCTCATTAAACCAGGAAGATCCGGCCAGGCATGTCCTGACACGAGGTTTCCTTCTGTATGAAGATCTTTTTCAATATACGTGGCACCTGTTGCTGTAACATCCGGCTTACAGGCAATATAGGCTGTATATTCCCTGCCTTTCATAAGATCAGGAATAACGGATAATACTTGTGCAGCATGACAAACCGCCGCCACAGGCTTATTCTCTTCAAAGAAATGACGGACGATGCCCGGTAATGATTCATCCAAGCGTATATATTCAGGCGCCCTTCCTCCCGGGATAATGAGCGCATCATACTCAGCAGGATTGACATCTTTAAAAGCGATATGCGAATCCAAGCCATACGCGGGCTTTTCTACATACGTTTCCATTCCGTCAATGAAGTCATGTGTAACCGTATATAATTTTTTCACAGTAGGTGATGCAATAGTCGTGTCAAATCCTTCTTCCAAACAGCGATAATACGGATAGAATATTTCCAGCGCTTCTACGGCATCCCCGCCTAGAATCAATACTTTTTTACTCATATTCATACACTCTCCCTGTTCTGAATTGTGTTGCTACTCCACTTCTTTCGACAATTCCATAGTGAATCCTCTTTCTTTCTTCAAAAATATCGGCGCTATGTATAGCTATAGCAAAACAAGCCATAGTACAAAAGAGGAGGGATGACTATGGAGAAAGATATTAGGCATTTGTTCCATAAAGGGACTATCAATGAAGAAATGGGCTTGGAATTTGAAGCCAGTGCCGAAGAAGCAGCGCGCGCACGTGAAAATTCCAGTGGAAAAGAGTACCGCGACGCACTAAAAGAAGTCTATCGCGCAACAGAAGATAAACGATCAAAGAACGAATAAAGAGCCCCTTACTGTTTGAGCGAAAACACCTGACAGCAGTGTAATTGTCAGGTGTTTTTGCCAGTGCTGTGCTGTTTTCGTTTTTGTCTGCTCATCAGATACTGCTCAATCATGATGGCAAGAATCGTGCCCGTAATCAATCCGTTAGACAATGTAGAAGCGGCAATGGCAGGAAGTTGTGACAGACTTTCTGCGGGTACGAACATAGTTCCGACGCCTACCATCAGCCCCAATGCCACCGTCTTTCGTGCGCGTTCCTTTTCCGGATCAGCATCAAGTTCATCAAACGCCATGGACACCATCTTCGTAAAGATTGCGAACGTCACTGCATAGGCGACAGGAGCCGGCAATGCGGCAAATATGGCCATGACACTAGGGAACAGTGTAATGAGAACGAGCAGCGTACTGCCGATAATAAACGGTTTGATGGAAGGCATTCGTGTTGTGCCGACAAATCCCGCAGAACCTGAAATCGGAACCGAGCCGATTGCGGAAAACACACCCGCTAGCAGATGGATAAATCCTGAAGCGAATGCTCCTTGGCGCAAACGGTCAGGCGGGGTGATATGAAAGGAGTGTTTCAATAAATGTTCCATCACACGAATGGAGGCCAGCATGTTTGCAACTAGCAATAATGTAATGAATACTGCCGTAACGAGAACACCGCTGTCCCACACAGGGTTGCCGTAGACGAACATTTTTGGCAGCTGGATCAGCTGATCTGAAACTTTCGCTACAGCAGGCGTTTTGCCGAGTGCCAGGAAAATCCCCCACCCGAGCGCAATGGATATCAGCACGGCATACTTCGAGACAGACGGACGTTTATTTGCCATCGCAATAAATGTAATCAGCAGAACGATAAGACTCCCGACCGTAATGGCAGGATCCAGATGGTCCCCTGCTTCTTCAACACCCATCATTCCTTTAATGAATGTTCCGCTCAACTGCAAAATCAGCAGCATTAAATAGGTAAATGTAATGGCGGGTGTAAATAACGCCTTCATTTTCGTGATGATGCCAGTGGCCGCTAATATAATAAACAGTATACCGCTGTAAAGCATACCGCTTTGCAGTGCCTGCAGAGCATCTGTTGATGTCGTATAGAAAATGCCGACCATCCCGGCATACACTACATAAATCCCCCACCATAATCCCGCCGGCCCTTCGTTGATTGGCAGCCTGTGCCCGAAAAATGCCTGAATCAGACAGGCGATGCCGAGCAGGAATATTGTTCGTTGCATGAACAGCGATGCGGCCATCGGATCCATACCGAATACATGTGAGATGGCGATGGGTGCTGCAATGGATGAAGCGATGAGAAAGACGGCCCATTGTATGCCGCCTGCCAGATGTTTCATGATGATTCCTCCGATAATGCTTTGCCATTTAGAATTCTTATAGTATACCATGAGAAAAATGTTTTTATCGTATCCGAAAGAAAACAGATAAAGGAACATTCATCAGCTGTAAAGGCAGATGCGTACCACTTATTAAGCACCTGGTGTCAATTTATGCTGCGGAAGGTTGGTAACTCAATATACAAAAGACTGAAGTCAAACCCGCAGTGTGTACGAGTTGGCCTTCAGTCCCTGATATCTATAGACGTTTTACTTATTTACCTTTCGGCTGCAATATAAGCACACGGCTGTCTGGAAGATTCTCTGTCATGAGAGTCTCATGATAGTTGCCGAGTGCCCAGTCTTCTGCCTGGTCGTGGAACCATTTGGATTTCATGTGCCCGCTTTGTCCCGGTCCTACAATGTGGTAGGTTTTGGACAAGTCGGCTAAATCTGCGACGAATCTCCACGAGGCCCCATGGTTGACAGAGCCGTCGTCTTTAAATGCGGCAGCCTGTACTGTAATATTTGAACCGCCGATCGGTTGTTTTTTCGGATTCAATAACTTTTCGAATAAGGGGGATGCGCTTGCCAAAGGATGCGGGAATGTCAGCTGGTGGTAATCTCCCCATGTCCATTTATCCTGATTATCTCCGAAATCATTGGCGATGTTTTTCATCGTGTTCGCGAATGAATCGTAGACCCATTGATCGATCCCCGCCTTCTCTTCAAGCCACACGCTTTCTTCGCCGTTATATCCTTTCCGCAATAATTCATCGGTAATTTGGTTTTTACCCGGCATTAATTGGTAGACATCCGCAGGCATTTCATCACGGAACATATCGAGTTGCAGTTGCTTCATCCACTTATGGAAAATCAAAGGTGCGCTGCTGTCCTGCGAATCCACTTGATCCCATTGCTGCAACATATTCAATGTATCTCTAAATTCTCCTGACTGATCTTTTTTCTGTACAGAATCAATCATGGCATCAAGAAATTCTGCAGCGTAGAGATTTTTTTGATCCATCTGCAGTTTCATCATATCTTCCACAGTAAAGTCATCTTTTTCTCTCAGCACTTCTACAATTCGTTCAAAACGGTATGGCTGTGCCCAAAACTTCGTGATGTGATACGGATAGTTTTCATCCGCCACTTCATTATTGGCAGTGGCGATAAAGCCTTCTTCGGGATTCACTATAGTCGGCAGTTCGTCATATGGCACATAGCCTTTCCAGCCATATTCGGATGAATCACCGGGGACAGCCAATTGTGCATCACCTTGTTTTCGAATAGGTATACGGCCATTTGCTTTATACGCGATCGTGCCGTCTGTGGAAGCAAAAACAAAGTTCTGCGCCGGCGTGTGGAATTTTTCCAATGCCTTCTCAAAACTGTTCCAATCGGAAGAAGTATTCATCTCCATGATTGCTTCCAGCTCTAATGTCGGCTCTAGTGCTGTCCACTGCATGGAAAATGATGCACCTGGATTTTCTTTCTTATACATGACATCCGAAATGATGGGCCCATGCCGTGTAACGATGACTTCAAACGGTATTTCTTCTCCGCCTTTCACTTGGATTGCTTCGTTACGAATTTCAGCTTTTTCCCATTGTCCATCATACCGGAATAGGCCTTTTTCACTCGGGTGCGGTACTTCAATATACAAGTCCTGCACGTCTGGTCCGACATTCGTGACGCCCCATGCGATATCTTCATTATTTCCTAAAATAATGCCAGGTATGCCAGCAAATATTACGCCTTCAACATTTTGCTTTGGTGACTGCAAATGCATCTGATACCAGATGGACGGAGTGCTGAGGCCTAAATGCGGATCGTCTGCAAGCAGCGGTTTGCCTGAAGCGGTCTTCTTTCCGGAAACTACCCAGTTATTACTGCCATTGAATTCAGGCGGTGACAGTTCCGGAAGAAAACGTCCTGCCACTTCTACTGTATGTTCTTTATTTGCCGTCATGATGGATTCAGCGTTTTCTGGATACGTTAGAAATAAATCCTTCATTTTTTCTTCGGGAAATGCATGGATTGCCCAGTGGCGGAATGCCTGAGGCTGCCACCTGCCGCCGAGGTCATAGGCCATATATTTACCGATTGTCAATGAATCTACCGGTGTCCACTCTTCCGGTTCATATCCCAATAGCGCAAATTCATAGGATAATTTTTTTGATGATTTAGCTTCCTCAATGAAAGCATTCACACCTTCCGCATACCAGCCAAGCACTTTCTTCGCATGCTCTCCATAGCCGTCATACGAGGCTTCTGCTGCACTTCGAAGACTGAATGTGCGGAACAGCTTATCCGTATCTACTGCTTTTTCACCAATTACTTCCGCCAGCCGGCCGCTTGCCTGTCTGCGTGCGAGATCCATTTGGAACAATCGGTCTTGTGCCTGTACATATCCTTGCGCCCGGTACAAATCTTCATCCGATGCGGCGTGAATGTGAGGCACACCGTTTTTGTCCCGTGCAACGACTACTTCATCATCGATAAAAGAGACTTGTTGCTCCCCCGCTTCAAGCGGTCTTGACTTCGAGATGTAAGCGTTTGCAAATATTACTGCAATTACTATTATAATTGACAGTATACTCAGTCCCCACAACGTAATTTTTCTTACTTTTCCCATGTGCTGACCCCCTTCTTTACCACTTAGTATACTAGTAAAATTCTAAAATTACTTTAGTTATATTGGTTCAACAGGAAATAACCAAAATGTACAATCTGAACAATTATTGGCTGACGTAATTTTCACGTCATATTCCTATTTAGTTTTGAAGACATACAACGCAAAAAAACATGCTGCCGTCTGCCGGGCAGCATGTTCTTGATTCATTCAGCGGGACTCGAAGATTTTTTGGATGATGTGATTATTATTCGCTTTACCGAAATTTTTGTGTATGCAGCTATTCGGCTTTTCACTCAGAATGGATGCGAAGCTTTTCGCGAGTTCGGCCTCCCCCGCCACATGCACTTCTTTCCATCTGTGTTTCTTTTTCAATGTGCCGACGACAGAGCCCATATCCTTATAAAAGCGGTCTAAGTTTTGTTTCAGGCGTTGGTCAAAACCGTCCGTGTGTCCTCCTACTCCGCGCTGAATGGAAGACTTCACCCCTTTTTGCTCTTTCCAGACGTCAAGGCCTGAATCAAATTCATAGACAGTTTCATCATGAACTCTCCCCATCGCCGTATCCAAAATACGTACATCGCTGTAGCTCGGGAGTATTATTCCCGCTTCTGGATATGCTTGTAACATATACTCCAACTCATTTGTCATCGCCTGACTTTCCCAATGAAAGCTAGTCTTGACCGCAACTTGAACATAATGGACAGACCAGATTTTAGGTTCTGCCGCCGCAAAAATGATGGCCCCTTTTGCCAGATCATTTTGCTTATCTTCAATTTCCTTCATTACATCTTCTTTTACTGAACGGAATGCAGTCAATTCTTTTTCATCGCCTGATGCGACCAAGTATTCATCCAGACGTTTCAATCCCGATTTCAAATGAATTCTCCATGCAGCCTGCTGCTGATCACGATCTGCCGGATTTGTGTTTAAGTATACAGACAGCACGCAACGATCATCACAGCGAAATGCCTTCAACATTTTCAACTCTTCGCTAATGTTCATCCATTCATCCTCCTTATTCCCTCAGACATAGCATGCCCGCAGATATGAATATTAGAACGAAACATCAGCTGTGAATTTTTTCAAAAAGAACAGCCACTCTATTTACAAGTGGCTGTCTGAAAAAATATGCAAATAATTCCGCGGCTTCTTTCTGATGATCTATTTCCAGCACGATCATTCCACGTTCAACGCATCTGCGTATCATTGCAGCTTGTTCAACAATTCTTTAGTCAGACGGTTCAGCTCTTCTACGTCCACCTTTTCATGCGGAAGATCGTCCACTTCATACTGCTGTTTTACTAATAAAATTCGCTCGACACTTTGGTTGATCCTTTGTTCTGTAATCGTCCCTTCATCTAATGCGTTGTGAAGTGCCGTAAGCACATCCGTTACCGGCTGGTAGTCATGGCCGACCAGCAAAATGTCTCCTCCCGCCAAAATGGATTGGATGGCGGCATCACCTATCGAATAGTTTTTTCCGATGGCACCCATAATTAAGTCATCTGTAATGACTACCCCATTAAATTGTAATTCATCACGCAATAGCCCTTGTATCACCGGCTTGGAAAAAGATGCGGGCGTTTTTGGATCATAGGCCTGAACAATCAAGTGACCGACCATCACTGCGTTTATACCCTCCTGAATTGCTTCCTTAAAAGGCAGCAGCTCCACGTTCTGCAAACGTTCTTTTGTGTGACGAATTACAGGCAATTCAATATGTGAATCTACACTCGTATCGCCATGACCCGGAAAGTGTTTGACGACGGGTATAACACGCTGAGACTTCATGCCTTTTGCCTGTCGGATTCCCGCTTTACTGACGAGCTTTGCGTCAGAACTGTAGGAACGGTCGCCAATTACAGGATTACTGGGATTGCTGTCCACGTCAAGTACCGGTGCAAAGTCCATATTCAATCCGAAAGCGCTCATCTTGCGGCCTGCTAATTCTCCCGCTTCAAACGCATATTTCCCGGATTCCGCGTTACCGATTTTACGGTTGGAAGGCGACTTCATGATTTCTTTCGGCAATCGCGTCACACGGCCTCCTTCTTCATCCGCACTTATAAACAATGGAGCTTTTGCATCTGCGTTGGCTTGTTTTAATTCATTGAGTAAAGTGAGCGACTGTGTGACTGATACGAGGTTACGCTTAAATAAAATAACTCCGCCCACATGCGTTTCTTCTATAAATTTCTTTGCCGCAGAGTCAAGCCGCGGGCCTTGTACACCCATCATAATCAATTGCCCGAGCTTTTCATCTGTCCCCATTTTTTGTATAACGGACTGTATTTCAGCGCTCTGCTTATGAACGACAGCGATTTGTTTGGCTGTTGCCGCTGCGCTTTCTGCTGCAGTGAATCGTACATTCAGTTCGTACTTATCATTCAAATCATAGACAGCAATCTTTTGTTCATCTGATTCAAGGTACTTATCCGGCGCACCCAGCACCTCTTCTGCAACGTCTTCCGTTATAGTTTCCCATTCAGAATCAGAAGAACGCATTTCGTAGATAAGATGGTTCTCTGTTAGACCCAGTTCAAGCCGAGCCTTTTCATAAATAGCATAGTTTCCGTTGCCCGTACGCTCTATTTTGTCGGGCTCTCCCAGTTCATCTATGACCTGTTGATAGGTAGTCATCCCTGCTTGCCAGCGCCCATCAGACAGCCGTCCTTTTTCAGCCGCTTCACGGGCAGAAATAAGCAATGATTGGATTTGTTCGTTTTGATGTTGTTGTTGATCTGGCTGCAAAACATGTTCGGGCTCTTCATTGGAGCATCCTGTTATGAATAGAAAGAGTGCACTGACGATGAGTAACAGGAAAGTTCTATATACTTTTCGCATAGTCCCACCTCTCCTTTTAGTCATGATAACATTTTTCAGACAACTTCAGGAATTCTCAGGCACCGTATAAAAATTTAGCTTCCGGCCATCTTAATCAGTAGGAGGTGGATGAATATGACGAATAAAAACAATAAGAAAACGATGAATGAACGAACGCACAATCCGCTGGGTACGTATCAGAATAAAAACAAAGAAGCAAGCAACAGTAATAATCAGCATCCTGAAGGTTTTTCACAGGAAGAATTCTCTGCAGAATTTGGTTCGAGACCGAGAAACGAGAAAAAGAAGAATAAATAAAACAACTGCCGCTTTCTCTGAGTCAGAATAGCGGCAGTTGTTTTATTTTATTATCCTTCACTGACAGTCAATTGCCGTTTTCCATACCATGCGGCGGCCTTACTGGAAATAGAAGCGAGCACCTGCTGGAATAGCATACCGAAAACAACAGGCATCGCAACTTTTGCAGGGAAGAAGGTAGTGGCAATGACAACACCTGTAGCGATATTACGCATTCCGCCGATAAACATGAAGGTCGAAGCAATCTCCGGATTTTTCCACAGTACGTGCGAAACCAATAAAGCAGCCCCGTAACCGGTCAGCGATAACATTAGCACGACTGATATTATTCCAATCAGCTCAAGGGAAATGGTCTTCACATACGGTGCAACCGCACTGCCGTTGATCGCAACAATCGCGAACAGGCTCAATTTGGAAAATGGAGCTAACCGGGATCCCCATACCTTCTGAATATTGCCTTTCGTCAGTTCATTCAGCGTAATACCGAGTATCGTCGGCAATACAATCATCCATAATAAATTTAGAATCATTGCTGTCATATCGATTGTGATACTTTCCCCGACAACTACATGAAGAATTGCAGGCATAATTATAGGTGCAAGCAGCGTATCAATTAAAATAATGGACAGACACAGCGGTAAGTTGCCCTTAGAAATGGTTACCCAGATTACACTCGTTACACCCGTCGGAATAGCGACAGCTAATACAAAGCCGACTGTCAATAAATGATCATCAAAAAAGACAATAGATAATAGATAAGCCCACGCTGGCATCAAGATATGCAAAAAGGCGATGCTTACAAGTACAACGATGGGATGTTTTCCCACCATCCGCAGCTCTTTTACATTCATACCTAGGCTGCCTACAAATGTCATGAAGGCAAATAGCCAAGTAACGATAAATAATAACTGCTCTCCCACTGAATGGAACAGCACACCCACTACTAAACTTAACGGTGTCAATATTGCGATCCATCGCTGCAAAAATATATTTACTCTGCCTAACATAGATGTTCCTTTCCTCGTAACTGTACTGTAAATTATCAAAAGTTCTCTAATTCCTGTAATGATATGATCTTATAGTAACATACTCAAACGCCTGGTTATAAAATGGGCATGTGAATTATTTAGGGATACGGCAAAAAACCTGCAGCCGATGATCGCTGCAGGTGATGATTTATTTACTTAGTTTGTGTACGACAGTACTGCATACTTGCTGAAGTTTTTCATTGCGCTTGTCGCTTCTGATTTCTCGGCATATTCAAAGATCCGTACATTTTCTGATTCAAATAAAGTGATTACCCACATGTTTTCCAGTCTCCTTTTATTTTATATTCGGTGATCTAAAAATAATCTATGGCTTAGTTTGTATAAGAAAGTACTGCGTATTTACTGAAGTTCTTCATTGCATTTGTCGCTTCCGCTTTCTCCGCATATTCAAAAATTCTTACGTTTTCTTTATCAAATAATGTAATGACCCACATGTTTACCGTCTCCTTTTCATTTACATTCGTTTATTGTCATAAAAGCTAAGGCTTAATTTGTATATGATAGTACAGCATATTTACCGAAGTTCTTCATTGCGTTGATCGCTTCAATTTTCTTATCGTATTCAAAGATTCGTACATTTGCCTGTTCAAACAATGTGATAACCCACATATTGTACAGTCTCCTTTTTGTTTGGCAGCATATTTCCTTGAATGAATTCTGCCGGCCAATTTCTTTTGTTACTCTTATCATACGCTGTTCTACAACAAAAGAAACGGCTATGTGAAGGTTTTCACAATTCTTTCAAAGTCAAAACGCTTACATATGGCAGTTTTGTGTCTGCAAGCGTTTTCTTGTTATTGGAAATGACCTTATGCATGATTTAATTAAAAAGTTTAATCTTTTTATCCACATAAACATCGGCGCTTGGACAATATACATAATCAGGTATCTAACGAAGCCAGACAGCCCAGGCCATTTTTACATAATAAAAAACCCGCAGCTGCAATCGCTGCGGGTGATGTGTAAAGTTATTATCTTGTGTATGACAGAACCGCGTATTTGCTGAATTTCTTCATTGCGTTCATTGCCTCTACCTTTTCCGCGTATTCAAAGATCCGTACATTGGCCTGCTCAAATAATGTAATTACCCACATGTTTCTCAGTCTCCTTTAATTTTTATATTTTTATGTTCATGCAAAATCTTTTTTATTTTGTATAGGATAAAACAGCGTACTCATTGAGCTTTTCCATGGCAGCAGTTGCTTCTGCTTTCTTTGCATATTCAAAGATCCGTACGTTTTCTGTTTCGAACAATGTGATAACCCACATGTTGTTCAGTCTCCTTTTTGGTTGGTATTTTGATTTTCTTGGCGGCAACCAGACGTCAACTTCTTTTGTTACTCTTAGTATACGCCTTTTCCCGCATGATTTGGTTACTTTGTGAAGTTCTTCACAATTCATTCATAATCAAAACGCTTACATATGACCACTTTGTGAATTCGTGTCACAAAAGGTTTAGCGTGTTCTTACATACATATCTGTTTCCCATCTGAACACTTTACTGGGTATATGACATATACTGTGATGAAAAGTACAACGAAGGGAATGAGTGTAATCGATCAATCTGCTTCTAATTTTATGATGATGTGCTGGTATCAGCCGGTGTATTTCTGGCCCTGTTTCCCTGTCATGCCGCCTATGCAGCAGATTCATCACGCTGGAGGCCCTTCTGAACCGCTGCAATGTGCCCGGACTGATTTTGGACCGATGCCTTTTTCGACGAATATAACTCAAGCTGCGAAGCGCAATAACACGTTCCGTACTGCCTTGTGGACAGGAGATCATATGCAGCTTACTCTTATGAGCATTGCCCCTGGTGAAGATATTGGGTTGGAAGTCCATCCCCATGTCGATCAATTCCTTCGATTAGAAGAAGGCAGCGGCTTGGTTCAGATGGGACCGACAGTCAATCAGGTGAATTTTGAGCGAAGAGTCGCTGACGATGATATTATTTTGATTCCGGCGGGAACGTGGCACAATCTCACAAATACAGGCAGTGTACCGATAAAGTTATACTCTATTTACGCCCCGCCGAATCATCCGCGCGGCACTGTTCATGAAACGAAGGCTATTGCAGATTCATCAGAAGAACAGCATGAATAAATAATAAAAATATATACTCTTTTTAGAACAGATGAGATGTATACTTACAGAACAGTAAAAGAAACCATTCTACGCAACTTTTGCATAGAATGGTTTCTTTAATTGTCTATTACACGCTGGTAAACAGACAGTTTGCTGGCAGTTTATACATTGACTAAAGAAAAATACTTCTCTACATCTTCATTCGTGACTTCTGTAATTGATGATGGATTCCATTTCGGAGACTGATCTTTATCGACCAATACCGCACGGACTCCTTCATAAAAGTCTGCGTTATCCATAAAATGCATAGCCATATTTCTTTCCATTTCCAAACATTCCAACAGCGTCTGGTTTTGGCCTTTGATTAATTGATGAAGGGTAACTTTTAAAGATGTAGGCGATTTTGAAAGAATGTTTCGCACTGTTAGTTCAGCCCATTCATCTCCTTCAGCTGCCGCACTTTTCAAAGAATCCACAATTTCCTCTACTGTTTCATATTGAAAATGGCGTTTTATCTCTTCCTGCTCATTTTTCAAGTCGGAATTAATTGGTGTTTCAGCCGTATACGATTGAATGAATGCTTCTAAATCCGCCACGATTGAGTCAACAGACCATTGCTTCGTTCGCATTTCCTTTTGTATAGTTTCCCAATTGGCACTGTTCATATAATAATCTGCCGCATTCATATAAATCGCATCACTCGCGGATATCACTTTTGAAGTCAGTGCCAAGTAACGACCCGTATATCCAGGCAGTTGATTTAGAAAATAGCTGGCTCCCACATCCGGAAAGAAGCCGATATTCATTTCGGGCATTGCCCATTTTGTCTTCTCTGTTACAATTCGGTGTGTTGCTCCTATTGAAAGACCAACGCCGCCGCCCATCACGATACCATTCATATATACCATAATTGGTTTTGGGTACTGATGGATCATAGCATCCAACCGATACTCTTTTGAGAAGAATTCATTTGCATAGGCAGCGACATCCTCATTTTTCAAATCATAGAATTTTCGCATATCCCCGCCTGCACAAAATCCTTTTTCTCCTTCACCTGATAAACAAATGAAGACTATGCGATCATCATTTCTCCATTTTTTCAGTGCTTCCGTTAGTAATTCGACCACTTCGACATTGATGGAATTTAACACTTTAGGGCGGTTTATTTTTATCCAGCCTATCCCATTATCCACCTCAGTTAACACGACCACATGTCTCACCACCTAAACCGTTTTGATGTAATTATTTTAATATCTGGCTGTCAGCATTTTTCTTCTCGTATAAAAATTGACTCCGTCTTTTCCATTTGCATGAAGATCTCCGTAGAAGGAATCTTTATGTCCGGAGAACGGGAAGAAAGCCATTGGTGCCGGTACCCCCAGATTGACACCTAACATTCCCGCATCCATCTCTTCACGGAATTGTCTGACTGCTTTAGCGCTGTCTGTGTAGAGACATGCTCCATTCGCAAAATCTGATTCATTGGAAAGCGCGATCGCTTCGTCTAAACTTTCTACCCGGACGATGGATAATACAGGTGCAAAGATTTCTTCTTTCCATATTTTCATTTCTGATGTCACGTTGTCGAAAATAGTAGGCCCTACATAGTATCCAGATTCCTTCACTTGATCATTACGGCCATCACGGAGAAGACGTGCTCCTTCTTCCTCACCTGCAGCAATGAAACTTTCAGTTCGCTCTTTATGAGAATCACGAATGACTGGTCCTAAAAACACATTTTCATCCAGTCCATTTCCAATAATTATTTCATCTGAAGCTTTTACAAGTCTGTCTACTAATTCGTCTGCAACGTTACCCACCGCTACCACTACGGAACATGCCATGCAACGCTCTCCGGCAGAGCCAAATGCAGCACCGATAATATTTGTTACTGCGTTATCCAAGTCTGCATCCGGCATAACGATAGAGTGGTTCTTTGCTCCGGCAAGAGCCTGCACACGTTTTTTATTAGCAGCAGCAGTCTTATAAACGTACTCCGCAACAGGTTGAGAGCCAACAAATGAAATAGCTTTCACATCTTTACTTTCCATTAATCCATTCACCACATCATGTGCACCATGTACAATATTCAATACCCCATCGGGCAGACCTGCTTCTTTGAAAAGCTCAGCCAAACGATTGGCAAGAAGCGGTGTTCTCTCGGATGGTTTAAGAACAAATGTGTTCCCAACTGCAATTGCAAGGGGGAACATCCAACATGGAACCATCATCGGGAAGTTGAATGGTGTGATTCCGCCTACTACTCCTAATGGATAACGATACATACCAGACTCTACCCCAGTTGCAATATCAGGTAACTGATCGCCCATCATCAGCGTAGGAGCACCTGCCGCAAATTCTACACATTCGATTCCGCGCTGCACTTCACCATAAGCTTCTGTGTAACTTTTACCGTTTTCAATGGTAATAATTTTCGCCAGTTCTGACCAATTTTCAACAAGCAACTGCTGGTAACGAAACAGGATACGTGCCCGTCTTGGAACCGCCACTTTACTCCATGATTTGAATGCCTCTTTTGCAACTGCTACCGCTTGCTCTACATCTTTTTTAGATGAAATTGGTACAGTAGCAATTATTTCACCTGTTGCCGGATTAGGCACCTCTTCATATTGTTCAGTCTCTGCTGACACCCATTCACCATTAAGAAAATTCTTTACTTCTTCTATATTTGTCTTAACTGTCATGTAAACCGCCTCCTTAGTTTGTTTGTTCGGCAAATTGTGTTTTCTCGCTAAAGTCATAATTATAACATCTTTGATACAGTTCAATAATCTCATCTGCAGCAGGTACTCTCGGTGTGTTTGCCGGACTGCCGCTTTTAATTGCATCTTCTGCCATTTTTGATAAAGAACTTGTAAATAGTTTTTCATCTATTCCATATGTCTTCATATTAGGAATGTGTAAGTCAACACAGAGCTGCTTCAATTCATTTATGACCCCGCAAGCTAACTCTCGATCTGAGTAATCGTCCGCATTTTTAACAATTCGTCTTCCAATCTCAGCAAGCCTGTCTATTGAGGCCTCCATAGTAAATTCAAGCACTGCCGGAAGCAGCATGGCATTGGAAATTCCATGAGGTGTATGGAATAGCGCCCCTATAGGTCTTGACATCCCATGAACGAGTGTTACTGAAGCATTAGAGAATGCCGCTCCCGCAAGCATGGAACCTAGCGCCATGCTTGATCGTGCATCCATATTCTCTCCCTCTTCATAAGCCGTTCGAATACTTCCAATCATATGATCAATGGCGGTTAATGCTAATACATCGGTAACCGGATGCGCTTTTCTTGATATATACGCTTCAATTGCATGACATAGTGCATCTACACCAGTCGCTGCTGTGACGCCCTTCGGACAAGAGACGGTCAGATTCGGATCTACAATAGCAACTGCCGGTAATAAACTCGCATCAGAAAGCATCATTTTGATGTCTGTTGCAACATCTGTGATGACTGTTACCTTTGTTACCTCAGATCCTGTTCCTGCAGTTGTAGGTACCGCGATAACAGGCAGCGGTTTCTTCGCTAGTTCTTTTCCCGTCCCAAAGTAGTCTGTCATTGTACCGCCATTCGTCATCAGCACTGAAACCGCTTTCGCAGTGTCAATACAGCTGCCCCCGCCAATTGCGACAATGTGATCGCAGGTTTCACGGGAACAAATATCCATTGCTTCTTTAACGTGGATATCTGTCGGTTCTGAATCTACATCCAAATACGCTGTGTACGATAACCCGCTTTCTTTAAGCAAGTTCTTACACTCTTCCACATATCCTAGCTTTGCCATTATCGGATCACTGATAATTAACGTCTTTCCGCCCAATTTGATTGATTGTTTTCCTACTTCCTTAAAAGAGTCCATCCCATAAAGAATCGTGCTTGGCATGAGTAATTCATGAAAAGTGTTCATCAGTTTACACCCCTTTGCATCCGTATATTTGCGTAGCAGCTGATATATTTCATCATGATTTGAAAACAGGTTTACGTTTTTCAATAAACGCGTTAACACCTTCGACCATATCATCCGTCTTGAATAATTGAGACCATTGTTCTGTTTCAATTTTCAATCCTTCTGAAAGTGTTGTTTTAGTACCTTCATTAACAGCAGTTATTGCGGCTTGAATTGAATGTGAGCTTTTATTTTGAACAATAGCTTCAGCTAGTTTCTTCGCTTCATCTGCTAACTCTTCAAGTGGAACAGATTTATTTACCAAACCGATTCTTTCAGCTTCTTCCCCGGATACAAATTGACCGGTCAGAATTATTTCAAGCGCTTTTGCTTTATTGGTAAGTCGGGGTAAGCGCTGTGTGCCGCCAAAACCTGGTATTAGCCCCAAGTTCAATTCAGGCTGACCCAACTTCGCTTCATTAGCTGCAATGCGAAGATGACAACTCATGGCAAGCTCTAGACCTCCACCCAGACATGCGCCATTAATAGCCGCTATGACAGGTTTTGTTAAATTCTCAATTTGATTTAATACGGTTTGTGCATCGACAGATAATTTCCTGCCTTTTTCCTCATCATGGAACGCTTCGGTGAATTCCTTAATATCTGCACCCGCTACAAACATCTTCCCTGCGCCCGTTAATACAGCAGCTTTAATACTTTGATCAGATTCTATAAAATTCATACACTCCGACAAACCATTAACGGTCGTTGTGCTTAATGTATTTGCAGGAGGACAATTAACAAAAACATATCCTACTCCATTTTCCACTTTCAAATCTATATTTGTGAACTCTTTGACTTTTGTACTTTCCATTAACAATCACTCCATTTCAATAATAGTAATTCGTTTGTAAGTTTTATACACTTTATCTTTAAAAACTTGTGTAAACGTCCCCACCTCTTTCTTCCAGATGCTCTTACCGAATTGTTAAAATTAACAATTTTCTTTACATTCTCAGTTTAATATAATTTTCTGTCACAGTCAATAAAAATTTGACCGGACAGAATAAAAGTTTTTTTATATTTGAAAACTACAGTAATCACACGGCTAAAGCAATAAGCATATGTTCAGTCTTGTTATAGATTGCTAATTAGTGATATGATTTTACTGAGAAAGCCGTTTTTTCATTTAAAGGTACATATATAAAGGAATTTTTCTTATACTAAAAGACACTGTCCGGTTATATACTCGTACATCTTATTCTGAAATCAGGAAATATAAAATTGGAAGGTGAAGTAAATGAATCCAAGAGCAGAAGAGCGAAGAAAACAAGTTTTACGCGCAACACTGAAAGCCATTGGCGAGAAAGGTTTTAACGCTGTTACCCTTCAAGATATCGCAGACTATGCAGACGTCAGCAAAGGTGTTATCAGTTATTATTTTAAAAATAAAGAGGATGTTTTTTATCATTTGCTTGAGTGGATGACCGATAGGATATTCAAAAATGAATATGCCGCCATCCAAAAGGAAGAGCTTGCAATAGATAAAATGAGAGCATATGTAAATGCAGCTTTCAAAAGTCCAGAAGATAACCGTATATTTTACAGCGTCTATTTAGAATTCCTCGCCCAAGTAAACCAAAACGAACGTTTTCGTGAAGTAAATAATACGTTCTATAAAAATTGCTGGTTTATCGGAAGTGAAATCATTCAAAAAGGTAAATCAGAGGGAATCTTCGAAACTATTGAAATCGAGAGCGGAAGCCATATGATTCGTGCTCTAATCGACGGATGCCTTCTCCAGTGGCTGATGAGGGATGATCCTTCACTGCATTCTCACTATCGGGACAATTGTTTTGAAACCATTATTACATATTTAAACTGCAAAAAACCCGAAGATTCTATCAATTAACCAAAAAAAGATTGACCGGTCACATATCTGTTGTATAATAGACGATACAGTCTAACTTATAGTTGGAATAAATATACCCCTCATTAGGACTGGTGGTTTCAGGTCTAATGAGGAACTATTTACCCAAAATTAGTATGACCGGTCAAAATGTCCTTTTAAAAATACTATGTACACTGGAGGAGTTTTATATGAACGATTTACATTTTAGAGCTTTATTAGTGAATAAAGATGAAAATGATTTTTCTTCAACTATCACTACTTTGAAAGTAGATGACTTACCCGCCGGCGATGTCATTATTAAAGTTGCATATTCCAGCGTCAATTACAAGGATGGCTTAGCTGCAACTCCTAATGGCAAGATTGTCAGCGCATACCCGCATGTTCCTGGTATTGATATGGCAGGAACCATTGTTTCCTCTACAGATTCCCGCTTTCAAGAAGGCGATGAAGTAATCGCAACAAGCTATGAAATTGGCGTTTCACATTTTGGAGGATTCAGTGAGTATGCCAGGGTTTCTGCTGATTGGATTGTTCCATTGCCGGAGGGCTTATCCATGCAGGAAGCTATGGCTTTCGGAACAGCTGGTTTTACCGCTGCACTCTCTATACAGCGATTAGAAGAAAATGGTGTAACACCTGATAAGGGGTCCGTTCTCGTCTCTGGTGCCACTGGCGGCGTCGGAAGTTTCGCAGTATCTATGCTTGCGAAGCTAGGATATCATGTCGTTGCAAGTACAGGAAAAGAAACCGAGAAAGAATTCCTTTATAGTATTGGTGCGAGTGAAGTGATTTCACGTCAAGACCTGCAGCCGGAAAAAGTTAGACCTCTCGATAAACAGCTCTGGGCTGCAGCGATTGATCCAGTTGGCGGCAATACACTTTCTTATATAGTCAGCACACTGCAATACGGCGGTTCGGTTGCTGTCAGTGGATTGACAGGAGGAACTAATGTCCCGACGACAGTCTTTCCGTTCATATTAAGAGCGGTGAATATACTCGGCATTGATTCTGTTTATTGTCCAATGACAACACGCAGTGCATTGTGGAATCGAATGGCAAGTGATATGAAACCTGACAATTTAGATGCTCTTACTACTGAAGTCTCCTTAGATGAGCTGCCTGCTACTTTATCAAAAATTTTAGAAGGTCAGGCAAAAGGAAGAACCGTTCTTAAATTATAATGAATTACTATTGATTAATCTGGGAATAAATGAACAGCTACTTATACGATTGCCCCATGAATGGAGCAGGCAAGCGTTTCGCCTCCAATCATGGGGCTTTATAATGTTTATATAATCAGCCGAAGTCAGCCGTCAAAAAGGCCCGCTATGATCTCATAGCGGGCCTTTTGTGGTGTCTTACACTTTCTGTGTTCCCTTTAAAAATGCGCCTACACCCTTCTCACGAACGATCCGGCCTGCTTCCGCAATTTCCTGTTCCTGGCTTAAGAAGAACATAGAAATTGCCGTTTCAATATTATAATCAAGCGACTGTTTCAAATTCATCATTTCATATGTCTTATTAATTGTCATCTTTGTAATTTTCAGCGCAGATGGCGGTATATTCACCATTTTCTCTGCCAGCTTTATGGCTTCCGCCAATAGCTCTTCTTGAGGTACAACCCGATTGAAAATGCCTAAGCGGTAGCCCTCTTCCGCATCAACGGAGTCACCGGTAAAAAGGAGTTCTTTCGCTTTTCGCAAGCCCACAATCCACGGCATCATCAAAGTAGCCGGCGCTGCCCCAAAACGGATCTCAGGTTCGCCAATCATAGCTGTATCGGACGCAATGGCCATGTCTGCAGAGAATACCCAATCAGCTGCTACTCCGTAAGCGTGTCCATCTACTGCGGCAATCACAGGTTTCTTCAAGTCCCAAAGTTTCAGTCCAACCCGCAAGAAAGTTTCCAGTTGAGCACGGTAAACTTCTGACGGTTCGTCGCCAATAGGAGACGGCAGATCCATTGACTCTTTAAGATCTGCACCTGCGGAGAAGTTCCCCCCTGCACCCGCCAAGATTACCACTTTTACGTTTGAATCTTTTTCTGATTGATCCAGTGCATCCCAGATATCTTCCGTCATTTGCTCCGTCACCGCATTTAATTTATTAGGACGATTTAAAGTAATCGTCGCAATGTGATCTTCAATTTTGTATAGGATTGTATTATAATCTTTCATATTTTTCTTCCTCTCTATTTTCAAATTTCACAATACCACTATTTAAATGCTGGTCAGCTATGATTCCAAGATTTCCTTTTTGTAAATTGATGCCCGCTGGCTCCAAATTTTCTTTCACCATATTCTGATCAGCAATTTCAGCTTCTTCCAGCTCCACATCTTGTTCGAGGTGTGCTTCTGTTTTCAGCATTCTCAGTAACGAAATGACGAGAAGTGCAATCACTAAAATAAATGGAAGCGCTGTCAAAATTGAAGCGGTTTGTATTGTTTGAAGATCTCCTCCAAGAACCATCAAGGTTGCCGGTAAAATAAACAAAGTAATAGCCCAGAACAATCTATTCCATTTAGCTGGTTCTTCATTCATTTTAAGTTCTGGTGTGGTTGCTGATGCCATCATATAGGCGGCAGAATCGAATGTTGTAGCTAAAAATATTAAAGCAATGAAGCTAAACACTAGTACAGCAAACCAGCCAAAAGGAAGCGTATTGATGACTTCAATAATTGCCGCGGGTGCACCAATTTGCTCTACCAAACTGGTTATCGATAAAACTTTTGTAAGCTCTAAGTTCATGGCATAATTTCCTAGAATCGTAAAGTACGCTGTGCATCCCAGCGATCCCCAAGATATTCCGCCCAAGATTACTTGTTGAATGGTTCTCCCTTTGGAAATCTTCGCAATGAAAAGTCCCATGAATGGAGTGTAAACAATCCACCAAGCCCAATAAAAAACGGTCCACCCCTCAACAAAACCTGAATTACTGACCGGATCTGTATACGTATTCCAGCGTATAAAGTTATCAAATACCATTCCAATACTGTTTGTTCCCATTTTTAATAGAAATTCAGTTGGTCCAACAATTAAGACATAGCTTAACAGGAGGATGGAAAAAACAATAGCTATATCACTTAATAGTTTTAGACCTCGTTTTAAACCTGAATAGGCACTCCATGTAAATAATGCTGTACATAATATGAGTATAAACACATTCATTCCCATGGACGCCTCTATACCTGTTACCTTACTTACACCTGCGGCAACTAACGGTGTGCCTAAACCTAACGATGTCCCAGCCGCCCCTAAGATTCCGAACATAAACGCAATATCAATTGCCTTCCCTAATAAACCATCCGCACGCTTTCCAATCACAATTCTGCATATTTCGCTTAATCGTAAAATAGGTACTTTCAAAATATAGTATGAATAGGCAATTGGAATAGCCGGTAAGACGAAAAATGCCCAAGCAGACGGCCCCCAGTGAAAAATCCCGTAAGCCGCTGCAATTTCCGCTCCATCCACAGAACCTGCTTCAATGCCGTATGGCGGGGCTTTAAAATAATAGGCCCATTCAATTGTAGCCCAGTAAACTAACCCCGAAGCAACTCCTGCACAGAATATCATGGCACCCCAGCTAAAATTTGAGAACTCTGGTTTTTCATCTTTTGTGCCAAACTTAATCTTCCCATGTTTGCTAAAGTACAAATAGATCAGAAAAGCGAAACCACCCGCTCCTGCCCAAAGAAATACCATACCGAATTTTTGTGTAACAAACCCATTGGCCAAGTTTACCAGCTCACTGCCCTTTTCTGGATACAGGATCAAAGGTAAACAAATCGCAACAATCAATACAAAAGTGGAGATGAAGATAAACCAATCAATTTTTGTTTTTCTCACATATATTACCTCCTTGAGGGTACATAGGCTGCGCATGCCTGCATCGACTATCTGTGCACCATTGGGTTATTTTATTTTTATTAGATCGTTACACTTTACCTAATTAATTCTCCGTGCTTTTCTAGTGCAGTTTTTTTTACAGACGCCAGAACATCCAGCGCGACCACACCTGTTTTACGAACCGCTAACGGATTAATCTCAAATTCCACGATTTCTTCATATTTCTCGGTAGCCATTTTGCCCATTTGTATAATAGAATGAACCAACGCGTCTTTATCCAATGGAGGATTCCCTCTAAAGCCTTGAACATTTTTCCACAGCATAGGTATGCTTCGGATCATTTGCTCGGCTTTTTCAGTTGAAATCGGCGGAACCGCTAAGACAACTTCATTAAACAATTCCGTGTAGATGCCTCCCAACCCAAATATAACGATAGGGCCATAATGAGCGTCTGTTTTATAAGCTAAAATCGTTTCAAGTCCGTCATTCACCATTTCCTGAATCAAATAAAATGGAGATTGAAGGTGCTGCATGTTTTCCCAGGCCGTTTTTAGCTCATTTGAATTATTTAGGTTCAATGCTACGCCGCCAACATCTGTTTTATGGGCTAATCCCTGTGCTTTTAACACCACTGGATAGCCGATTGAATCGCCAAATTCTATTGCTTCGTTAAGAGCAGTCACCACTTTTTCTTTAGGCGAAGAAAATCCATTGTTTTCAAGCAATTCCCGCCCTTCATCATCATGAAGCAGAGCTGGTTCTGATTGATCTGTCTGTTTGAACGAATAAATCGGTGTTTTATGTTTTCGATTCAAGAAATCTGCGTATTGGAATAATGCCCGGCAAGCAGTTAGAGCATTGCGGCTGCCTTGAATTACTGGGATTTGGGCCTCATCCAAAATCTTTAGTACCCGCGGATCAAATTCCGTTTGAATATGACTAAAATATAAGAACGGTTTATCTGACGTTTTTCGTAACTCTGCAAGATTTTTTGCGGGAGTGCCTGTAAAATCAAATTCATGATCGCCTTGTCCGTTGGGGGCGTCAATCGCAACTGTAACGATCCCAATATTAGGATCTTCCGCTAAAGATGTCAGACAAATATTCGATACCTCAGAAAAATCCTTACTGCTTTTCCCCCAAATATCTAAAGGGTTTGACAATTTACCCAGTTCAGGAAGCTTATTGCTTATCGTTTTTAAGGTTGGTGCAGAAAAATCTGCAAATTCAACGCTGTAATCATCTGCTAAATCAAGCAATAATCCAGCTTGACCTCCTGACACGGTGAGTGCGGAGACTGTTTTTTGAGCAGGCAGATAAGGCTGGGATAATAATTGAGATACCGCAACTGCCTCATCTATATCGTCAACAAAAATAACTCCGTGTTCTTCAAGTACAAGTTTCCCGATCCGATAATCTCCAGCCAAAGCCCCTGAATGCGCATTAGCAACAGCCGCTGATTTTGTTGTTCTGCCTACTTTCATGGCGATGACAGGTTTTTTATTCGTACTGCATAAATCAAGGGCTTTTAAGAATGCTTCATGATCCCGTATTGCTTCGATATATAAAATGATGACCGAAGTCTCTGGATCGTTCGCTAATAAATTCATATAGTCAGCCATTTTGATATCAGCTTCATTGCCCGTTGAATAAATTTTATTGATTCCCAGTCTGGAAGCAATAAAAGCATCGTTAACAGAACCGCTTTGTGAGATAATCGAGACATTACCTTTTACTAAAGGTCGCAGCGGTCTATGCAATGTCCCAATGTATGGCGTGAAATGATTGTGCATATCAAAATACCCCATGCAGTTCGGTCCTACAACCCTCATTCCTGTTTTTGAAGCGCTTTCTAGAATGTGGTTTTGTATTTCCTCTCCCTCTTTTCCACTTTCCCCATAACCTCCGCCTGGGATGACGAGAAGTTTCGCTTTAATATCACTTGCTGCTTCAGCGACTTCCATCATTAACCGTGGGTTGACAAGCCCCACAACGACATCAATTTCTTCATCGATATCAGCCAGAGAAGAATAGCAACGGATGCCATTTATATTTTCATATCTGGGATTCACAAGATATACAGTACCTTTAAAACCCATTTGCTTTAAATTATCTAACATGACAAGCGTGGCAAAACGTTGATTTGCGCCAACGATTGCGACAGTTTGAGCTGGACTCACTAACATTTGAAGATTTTGATTTTTCATTTCTACACCTCAATTCTTATTTTTAGATACATCTTTTGTTTTTAATAACTTAAAAATTACATGTAATTCCTCAAAGAAATATTTGGTAATAAATTTGACCAGTCAATCTTTTATGTTGATAAAAGTTTTTCTTTGCATAGCCATTATAACCCTACTACACTATCGGAAGCATAATTTTTTTTAGATTTAATTTTTCAAGCCACTTCCGCGAAGCTGATTAGATCAACACAAGTCTTTAACACATCCAAAAAAGAATAGCTTTACATTCTCCTTAACTTTATTCAAAATTCCCCCTTCCCAAAATTCTGAATATTCTTTCCCAATTGTAAACCATGTTTATTGACCAGTCAATCTTTTTTTAAAGGTCATCCGTCTGCTATTATGATTATTAACATGGACAGCTATAATCACTCATAACGTTTTATCCCTCTTATATCACTGACGGAAATTACTGTATGTATAAAATTGCCCAGTTTCCAACCTTACTTGGAAACTGGGCATTCAATACTTTTTTAATTCTTGACTACTAACCAAGTGATACCCTCCAATTGTGTTATCGTCACAGAGTAATACGTATACGCAGGAGTTCGATCTGGATAAATAATTTCCTTGTACATGCTGATAGGTTCTCGTTTTTATAAATAATACAAATTCTCTGAAGACCTGACTTTATGCGTGTGTATTCGCACCAATCTTCTTGTTTATATTTTTTGTGCTCCATCACATGAATCAATTGGCTTTCGGTCCGCCACATGAAACAGATTGAATTATGTTGCCTTGCACAGCCAGAACATTTTTATTCCAACTGCTGAGATGCAGGGACTTTTGAGTTTTGCAGCGGAAGGCAAATATCAACTGTCGTACCCATTCCCAGCCCGCTTTTAATATGAATAGCGCCATTATGTTCTTTAATAATTTTGCGGCTAATCATTAGACCAAAACCAGTACAGTTCTTCTTGTTGCAGTAAGACGGTTCAAAAAGATGCATCATCTTCTCATAAGGGATACCGGCTCCCTCATCTTTTATCGTGATATGAACATGAGATTCATTTTTTTCATAAGTGATATATATGTTTTTATTAGAAGCTGAAGCCTCAATGGCATTTTTAATAATACGTTCAAAGACCTCTTGAAGTTGAATTTCGTCGCAGCAGATCGATAATAAATCATTATTCGCCCTTAAAATTATTCTAATGCCTTTACGTTCAGCCAAGTCATTCATCTTTTTAACAGTACACTCTAAGATACGCGCAATACAATTTATACGAAAGCACACGGATTGCGTTTCCGCAAGGTTAATAAGTTTATTTACTGCTGCTTCTACTTGATCTATTTCCGAATAAATTATTGAATAATATTCAGGCTTATTTATACCCATATTCAACAGTTGAACAAAACCTTTAATAGAAGTAAGTGGATTTTTAATCTCATGGGCTACTCCCGCAGCTAATTTTCCGACTAGCTGAATGTTACCGTCCGTCAGGAATGCTGTATCCGCTTCTCGCAGTTGTTCATTAACCATGTCATGGTCATATGAATTTCCTGTGTTTTCCTTGCTCAATTGATTATTATATTTGCTCCCCATGTTCATCCCCCCACTCAGAACTTTGTTCACTTTAAGCGACCCCTTATAGAAAAAAAGACAATGAATATTACCCGATATCCATATGTCTTAAATTGCCTTTAATATTCTCTTGTTGCTTTTCCGTCATTAATTCGACAACCTGATGAACAATTTCTAATTCCTTTTTACTTAAAACTTTCCCATCCCAGTTCAGTTGCTGCTTTTGAAGAGATTCAACAGAATCAGGAACATTCGTTAAGTTTAATATATAATCTGTTGAAACTTGATAAAGTTGCGCTAAAGCTATTAGCTTATCGATAGGGGGATTTCTATATCCCCCTTCATAACTTGCATAGGATGATTTGGCCAGCCCAATTTTAGATGCAACCTCTCGCAGTGTCAGCCTTTTCTTCAAACGAAGCGTTTTCAGGCGTTCTCCAACAGTCAATCGTAAATCCCCCTTCTTCATATAATGGTCAGTTCAGCATTGCCGACTTGCGTATATTCTTGAATACGATCAGATATCGTTTGTATTTCAAAACTAAACATCGATATTTTTTCTTGAATCATCTCCACTTCATCTGAAGTGATATGATGGTTTGGTGTGGCAGAGTAATGCGCAAACGTTCCGGCCAACCGGCCTGTGTCTGTAAAGAATGGTATTGAGGTACAAGACCTGAAACCGTATTCAAGTATGCCTTCTTTAAATTTTGCCCAAAGTTCGCTTGTCCCAATATCTGAATGCACAACTTCCTGTGTAAAAATAGCTCTTCCGCATGAAGCACAATCTTCATCCAGTATTCCCTGTTCATTAATAATTTTAAAGAAGTCAAAGAACTCCACTGGAATACTGGGACCTGCACCATGAAAAACTAAATTGCGTTCTTTATCATAAAACAACAAAGTAACGTAAATATTATCCAATACTTGCTCCAACTCTAAGCACATCCGGCCAAGCGCCATTTTGATTTCTAAGAAATCCATTTCACTTTTGGTAATTACACCATTAGCAACGGCATTCGCTAAATGAACTTTTATATCTGTTTCCTTTTTACCCAGAAGGGGATTGATTATTTTTAGCTGTTCTTTAATATTTTTCTTTAAATTATACTCCTGTAAACATTCAACTATAGTTTGACCTTTTGAACCATTCATCAATTTTATCAAGCCCCTTCCAAATTCACAAATAGTTTTCTGTCTATTTTTATTATAATATATACTATTAAAACTGAATAGTAGTAATAATATATTCTTCCGTGGTTTGTCAGACTATTCACCAAGATAGGATATACTTTTCAATAGCAGTTATTCGGCTCCACAACCTAGACTGATCGTTAAATGAATACACTCCAGTACCCTTCATCCCGTGCAGCAGTTAGAATTCAGGAGTCAAAAATCCCCCGTACTGATTCGTCCGGGGGCACATAAAGTATACATTTCAATGGATTCTGAACAATATTACGCTTCTTACATGCGATGCTATTTGGCTCCGTTTTTACGGTCAATTACCTTTTTTCCTCGAAAGAACACTTTACTAATATCTTCAGCACTTGTAATTTCCAAACCCGGAATGCCTTCTGCCACCAGGAAGTTGGCATCCAACCCTTGCTCTAATCTTCCAAAACTATTTTCCCGGCCTAATAATGCTGCGGGATTTGCAGTCAGTAATGCCAATATTTCATTTTCACCATAGTGATTTTCTTTTAATAGTTTCATGGCAGGATGGGCAATTAACATGAATACATCAGGTCCCCTTAATGCCTGATCGGTAAATGGCAGCCACGTCACTCCTTGATAAGGAGGCAAATACGCATCAGTTGAAATTGAAACAGTAATATTATTATTCACCAGTGCAAGAACATCTTCTGGAGAATTAGGAGGCAAATGTGTCCCCCCCATGGGAGTTGCCACTATTTCCACACGCTGTTTTGAAGCCTGTTTGATTAACCCGTCCGTAATGCCATGTGCATGGTGTAAAACATCCACTCCGGCATCCAATGCCATTTTTATACTGGACTCACCCGCCACATGAACACCAATCCGCTTTCCGCACTGATGATAAATTTTTGCAATACGTTTTAATTCCTCTAACGTATAAATGACTTCTCCTGCCCTTGGAACTTCATCTGCCGTAAAGTTTGCCGGTGTTGCATTAATAAATAAGTTTTCTCCTGGGTAGTCACTTGCTTGTGCAATCATTTGCACCACATTCAGGTCCATTAAATCTGACTTCCCCACGGCTTGCGATTGAGTGACTGCCGTGAAATGGGCTAACTTCTCGAAGCCTATTGATATGCTTGTCGCTGCAAAAGAAACATCCAGGGGCATATTCAAAACCGCCCTCCGGTAATCGCTGACAGAAAAGTCAAAGCGCGGATGTCCGCATATTTGTTCTCCCAAAGCAGTTATTCCCGACGACAAAGCATCTAAAAGAAGGTCTTTACCCACTTTAAGATGGTTAATTGGCAGGTCAGGATACAGTGAAGATGGTGCAAACTCCAATAGATGCGTGTGGCAATCGACTAATGAAGGCGTAATAACATAAGCCGAGTAATCAATCACAGCGAAACCGGGATATCGATTTTGAAGCCTATTCCAATTCCCTACATCCAGAATTTTGCCGTTTTCTACAGCCATAGCACCATTTTCAATCGTCCCCAATTTGCCGACAGTAATAATCTTTCTACCTCTAATGATATAACCTGCATTGTTCATCTAGTTCACCAAAAATGGCGTTAAGAAGACCGCCAATGCCCAAGTAGTTGCGAATCGAAGGATCAGACCAATCAATGCGGCTTGTAAAGCTTCTTTATCATTGAGATTGGATGTTTCTTGCCATGTTACAGGTACCTGGCCAAGGATAACGGATAATGGCAAGCCTGAGTTCGCCAATACAAATGCCCCTACAATCAATCGGGGATCTACTGTGCTCGATAGCTCTGCAAGCTGGGCAACCGCCAGCGTAGGTGCGGCGAGTATCGATATAATTCCCGTCGTGGGTTCAATACTCATAAATGTTAAGACAGTGGACAACGATGCTTCAATGGCACTCCAAATGCCAAAAAACTTGAACGCCCCTATAAAGAAAAATACAGCCGCAACTGCCGGAATGATGAGCAGCAAAAGAAGCTCTGCTCCCTCTTTTGCTGAAGTAAAGACGGTTTGAAGAAATCTGGTTTTCGGGGTGAAACGGGGCAAATGTTCTAATTCCACTCCTTTTGTATCTCGATAAATCGTTTTTGACAGAATAAACGGAACCACTATTATAGGGAGGAATATTGAGAAGATCACAAGCGGAAATGCATGAATACCGAATACGGATAACGCGATGAGTCCTAACACTAATGTCGCAAAAGATTGAGGAGATTGAATCATTGTCGCTATTGCAATTTTTTGTTCATCTTTGGTAGCGTTAGCTTTGACAAGAATCGGACCAGCAATTTTTCCAGCCGCATTAATATCACCGAGGATATTATAAACACTTGGGATGATAACAGATGGATTAATTTTCAGCCATTTCATAACGGGAACAAATAGTCTGATTAAGCCATCCGTAAATCCTAGCCGTTCCAATAAACGCCCAAAAATCACACTGACGATAATCGCGATGCCTACCTCGCTTGTTAAAAACACATCTACTACGATTGGTTTTACTTCACCAATTATTGTATTAAAGAAATTGGCCAGTGAATTAGGCGCGAATAATAAAATAAGCAATGAAAGCAGCACTAACAAGACCCCAATTATCTCAAAAAGATGCCATTTCGTTCTTGAGGACTCACGATTAGTGGATGCCTGTTTATTTTTCATATCATGACCTCCTGCCGTTTTACTAATTTATGTGCGAATGCAGAAGTTTGTGTTTGTCTGGATACTGAGCACCTTCCCGTCAAACGAATAGGCAGACAAAATACCTTTGCCCGCGTTCTATTTCATAATCCACTTCATAAAATGAATATATACCACCACTCATTTTAACTAAGGAGATTAGAAAATGTATGCCATTCATTATTTTGAAGACAAAGTTGAAGTGCTCAATGTAGCATCACGGATCATACCGGCTGCAGATGAAAGTGTGAGGATCAAAGGGCGTAACGGAAAAATCGTAAGTGTTGAAAAGGTCGGAGAAACTAAATATTTTGTAGTTGTCGAATTCGAGAAGATCGTTGAAAAAAGCAGCGCAAACTTAAGTAAATATGGTATGAAAAGAAAATGACCATCTATGGTTACGGTGTAGTATGACCATTCAAAGTGCCTGTGCAACATGGAGCTCCATGTTGCACAGGCACTTTGTATGAAGGTGTAAAAGGTTGCTGACAAGATGTAGAATTGATTTACAGACAGAGAAGGCGGACCTCCCCCATGTTATGATAGTAAGGTAAACTTAAACTTATCAGCGGAAGGAGAAAAACTAGTCTCCAAGCCGCAAATCAAAGATATGAAAAGAGGAGGAATCGTACGATGATTATTCATCCAATCAAAGCCTTTGCTGATAATTACATATGGTGCATTCAAGAAGAAACAGAGGCAGTTGTAGTTGATCCGGGAACAGCAAATGATGTCCTGGATTTTCTTGAAGAAAAGCAGCTTCGCCTGGCTGCCATTCTTTTAACGCATAAGCATGAAGACCATACCGGCGGGGTACTTGAGGTTATGGCGAGACATCCAGAATGCCAGATATATGGACCGAAAGAAACGGAAACCCTGGCAAATCATGTGGTAGAGGAAGGCGATACCTTTAACTTACTGGGCCATCCTATTCAAGTTTTCGAAACGGCGGGCCATACACATGGCCATATCAGCTTTTTAATGGGAAACAGTCTTTTTTGCGGAGATGCCTTGTTTTCAGCGGGATGCGGCCGAGTTTTTACCGGTGATTACGAAGCCCAATATGAAACCTTGCAGAAATTTAAACGCTTGGATGAGGATATACATATTTATCCTGGTCACGAGTATACCGAAACTAATTTACGCTTTGCATACGACACGCAGCCAGACAATGAAAAAATCTTCAATGCATTGAAAAAGGTACGTGACTTGCGTGAAAAAGGAGAGCCAACACTCCCGACAACGATCGGCAGAGAGAAGGAGATTAACCTCTTTCTGCGAGCGGAAACATTGGAAGACTTTATTGAATTGCGCAACGCCCGTGATGACTTCTAAGGGAATTCAAATCGGAGCGCAGAAAAGGTGTTCAAAGTAATCACTGGGTTGTTGTTTCTTGCCGAATAATCAGTGCCTGGCACAACGAAAAAAATGTCAATCACCTTCGACAGGATTCGAGCTGTGACAGGCACTTTATAAAAGTTCTTCAGTAATTGGGCCAAGATGGTCAAACATACAGAAAATAACAAGCTTGTAGATTATCCAATGAAATTGGTTTTTGAAAATGAGATGCTCTTGACAAGTCGTTGTTAAGATAGCGTATGGTTTAGGATTCTCCCTGCAGAACCGGACGCTTTCCTGAGGGGGCGCGGCGGACTCGCCAGAAGTGCGTTGGCGATTACGCCTGTCACCCTGATCCTCCAGGAGTCGCCGGTTCTTCCGGGAGAATCCTTGAGTTTGTGTCCGCAGGTCAGTCAGTGTTCGTCCAGAAATTGGAGTATGGTAAGTGACTCTATCTGCGCGGTGTGGGTGGAGCTATGAATTGCCTGACTGAATGGACAACAAAGCGATTTTTTTCTTCATTCATTTCATCGAAATTGTCATAGTAGCTAAAAAAATTACCGCTTTCTAACTTCAAAAATGGACGCATTGTATCAGACAAGTCTACTCGGCTTTCACTGCTTGCAGAGGGCTATCAAACTGTCTTATGTACACTAAATCCGGCTGCTGCGCAGATCAACGGCTTAGAACCATTATCCCGTTAAAAATCAGCCACATTAAATAACCAGTAACTGTATAAAATCGTATCAAATGTACTTATATAGGATCTATGATAAGATAAAAATCAATAAAATTATGGAGGACGATAAAATGAACCAAGTACTCGTTGAAATTTGTTTACGTGTTAGAGACATTGATGCTACTTTAGATTTTTATACAGAGCTTTTTGATTTTGAAGTAGCAAGCCGAAGAGAATTCCCTGAAGATAAATTTGATTTAATTTATCTTAATTCACCAGGTTCTTCCGTACAAATAGAACTTACCTACAACTATGATGCAGAACCGTATGTAATAGGAAATGGTTTCAGTCATTTAGGCGTAACAGTAGATGATTTAGAAGAAATGCACAAGATTTGTAAAGCTTCTTCTTATGAAACAAGTGAATTGAAAGGACTTTCAGGCGGAACACCTTCTTACTTCTTTGTTACTGACCCTGATGGCTATAGAATCGAAGTAAAGCGTAAGCACTAAGATACGGTACCAGGTCCCAACACAATTCGGACACTATTCTGAATTGAACTGAAGTTGTTTGCGGACCTGGTACCCATTATTCCAACTCTATCACCGCCACACACACTCGACATGCGTGGACTGCTGACGGTAGACAAATAATGAGACGTGCGTGTCTTCACCTATACCCAGATTAATACTTATTCTTTGTCTTTAGTAGTTTACATCTGATCCCCATAAATCTTGGATATGAATTATTTTTAGGAAACACAGGTAATACTTCTTCATTCGGTATTGGTTCAATCATCTTTTCTATAATAAATCCTTCGCTACAGAGAGTATTAACATAATGTTCCAACGATCTATGAATATGAGTTGTTCTATGCTTTACTTTTTCTGTTGCAATTTTAAATGCTGATTCAATATATAGTTCCTCTTTATAATTAAACCAATTTTCATCAAAGTATTCCCAATAGACTGGCCAATAACAAGGATGGGTTATCGTAAATACAAAATGTCCGTTATTCTTAATAATATCTTTTATAGACTTTATTACTGTAGGCAATTCAGCAACATCCATCAGAACCATATTGGCAACCACTAAAGAGTACGTACTTTCATTATTAAATTTTGCAAATTGTTCTATAGAGTAATTCTGAAAACTCATATTTTCTCTTTGAAAGTTTTCTGCAGCAACTTCTATACTTTTCCCACTTAAATCAATTCCTATTATTTCATCAGAGTAGTTTGCTAAATAACTTGTTAAATTACCTGTACCACAACCAATATCTAGTACTTTTTCTTTGTTACATGGATTTATCAACTCCAATATACATGGCTTAAGAATGTGTTTTAAACTTAAATCTTTATTGTCTCTAATTTGTTGAAATCTAACGTCTGAAATCTGATCCCATTCCAAAGCAATATCCACATTCGTTTTTCTATTTACTTTCTTCATTTTGAATAGTTCCTTCTTTATTAATTTTATTGAATTTAATTAAAAAGTTAGTAAGATCATTTGCTATATGGAAGGGATACCCGTCGGAACTATCAAACTCTTCGATAAAGTGCTTTCCATTTCTTTCTTTTCCTATAGCTACTTTACTATCAATTCTATCCGTTCTGACAATAGTAAATCGGGAGTTAGGAGTATAACCTAATTCTTCATATGTATAAATAGTAGCACCATCGTTTTCAAGTTTTTTAGTAAGTCCAATATTACTTGCTATAATTATAATCAATTCATTGTTTATAGCTTTTTTAAAAAGAAGTTCCTTTATTTCTTTATCTTTATTTGCCCAACTCATGTCCCTTGTAAAAATCGTTACCCTTCCACCTTTACTAATCCATTGAAGCATATAGTTGTTTAATTCTCCTCATCCTTACAATAAATTCCTTTCTCCCTGTTATTCAGCTTCATCTCCCAAATAACTGCTAGAAAAAAAAGCATGATTGCTAAACAAATTAAAAAACCCATAAAGAAACTTGAGGGTTCATCTTTAGCTTTCATCAAAAAAATAATACCTATGAGGGATCCTAATGTTCCCAGGTGACCAAACCATTTAGTATACATGACCTACATCCCCCTCCCCTTTAGTAAATCATTGATTATTTGCAATTCATCACCTTAAGTCTACCATATATATAGGTACTCCGTCCGATAATTACAGGAGGAATAGTTGTCTGAATCTTAAACCTCATTCACATAGTGAGCAGTGCCTGTGCGTCACACAATTAAGACACGATTCAGATTTGTATTTAAATTGTGTATCACACAGGCACTCTTTACTAATTGCTTTGGAACTGATACCAATTACTAATTTCAGCAGCTGGTATCATGTACTTCCTCTTTATTTTCCTATTTTCACTACTTTTGTGCAGGAAATCTTATCATGTAATGACGATTTGTCTTTATAAAAAAAAATAAATACAAGTGCAAAAGGAAAAAACGCCAGTGAAAAATATTTTATTGCAGTTCTCACAGTTATTTGTATTATACTAAATGGTTTATCCTTTGTAGATATTATTTTTAGCCCCATAATTTTCATGCCTATATTACGCTTGATTAAGGTGATACTTATAATTTCTATAATAATTAAACTTAGTAAAGCAGGTACTATTATTTCAATTATCTTCAGAAATTCTAATGGCAGGGTAATTACATCTAAAAATACTGCCGGCAAACATATCATGTACTTTAAAAGCCAAACTATTAACCATCCTGAATCTTGATCATTTCCGAATATGAAGTAACTTGGAAATATCAGTGAGGTGATTCCCCCAAGTAATAACATTGATGGAAAGAGAATTATCACTCTATTTAAAATGTGTGCAGTTATTCTCTTTCCTATCATATTAAATTACTCCTTTTTCATCGTGACATATCCAGCCCGCCGAAATATATCAACAGTATATTTTCGTCATTTTCTCTCTATTAACCAATTCTGCTGCTGCGATTTGAGGGAACTAAAACACACCTATATATTCAGTTAAAAGCCTTCAATATTGGTATTCCTGTTCCTTTATTTTATAAACTTCCGAAAACACACCACTCAAACCCGCATTCCTTCGTTCCCTTTTAAAATAAAGTCACGCTATCTTCCCCTCATTTTCACACATTTCCGGTCACGTTTTGACCACTTTTCACTGCTTTTCTCACGCTTTTTGCTCACGTTTTTTTTCGATTTAAAAAGAAGTTTTGTACGTTTCAGATTGTGAAAGGATAGTAGTGACAAGGGTTCAAGGGATTTTGGGTGCGAGACTTTATTTTGGGGCTACAATTCTAACTCTATCAACACCACACACTCCACATGGCTTGAGAGGACAGAATGAATTTCATTTGAGTATGTCCGTTCTCAGAAACATATCCACGATACTATTTGCACTATCGGTAGACGGGAACATATCAACTACATTACCTTTTTGTTAATAATAATCGCGTCTTTCCATATCTTCTTCATATGCAGCTAAAATTCGCTGATACTCTTTTGGGTCATCATTCTCACAGTCAAGTTTTATCACTCGATCCACGATAGGCTCTAAAGAATCCGGGTTGTACCAAGGTTCCTTAATAGTAAGATATATTATTTTTTTAGTTTTTTGACGTTCAGCCATTTCTTTTAACATCTGAATTTCCTTTTCATTTTTAGTTACACTTTGTATTGGCCATACAATCATAAAACCGAAAGCATAATCATCGTATTTGTCACTACTACTTTTAGTGGTCAGATTATCAAAGAAAATTGTAAGATTTGATAATTTCATTGCTTGCCCGTATTTCTTCGGTACTTTAACTTGATAAAGTTCAGCCCAACGGAAGAAATTCTCCATTCCATCTTTTGATGTATGAATTAAATTAATCAGCCCTTTCAAGTTCCCATTATCATTTAATGCTTTAAGAAGAGCTTGATGCTTTTCCTTGTCAGCAATACCGCGTAGCAACAATGTTTTTTCTATTTCATTACCCATGAAATCCATAATTTGATTATATGCATTTTTTACGTCAGACATATTATTCACCCCTTTACTAATAAAAAAATCACTATTTATTTTTTGAATATACCCAAAATAAAATGCTATCTGTTAGCCTCAAACAAAACAGCGCATCTTCAATTGTTGGCGATTCAATAATATTCTCATTCCTGTGGGTCCCATAATCAGACATCATAGAGTAAACCATATAAATTGTTTTGGTCTTTGTCAGTTTTCCATCTTTATTTTCATTGAAAAAGTCTGCTAAATCCTCTTTTTTCAGGTCTGACTTAAGAGCCCTATCTAAGTCAGCAACCGTTGCAGTTGCACTGTCTCCGCTGGTGTTAAAGACACCTCTCATCCACTTTGCGAAATTTTCAGTCCCTTTATATTTTGAAAATATGCTTACAATACTTGTCCTACATGATTCAATACAAGCTCCTGAATGCCCTTGTGTATAGGCATCAATTGCAGATTTATAAGCATCATATACTTCTTTATGGTTACTTTTTATCCATGACTCAACAGAAAACATCTCACTTACTCTGGCAAAGTCACTTTCCATGCAAGCAGAAACTGTAATTTTATCAAATTCAATAGCTATACTTAACCCTAAAATCTCATATAGTTTTGCTATCTCTTCAAAATCTTCATCGCTATCCTCAGAAATATATCTTACATTGAAAGATTTAGTTATTTCTTTTAGTAGATTGATAATATCCTCATGCCTGTTTTCCTTATATAAATCCGAGAATATACTATCTAAACCTAGAAACACATCATATTGATCATTATTGTTTTCAAATTTCTGTGAATGTCCTTGGTTGTACCAATATGGCACTAGGTAATCAACATATTTTACGTAAAGGTCATTTAGCCCCACGCATTTTAATCTGGCCTTAAACTCTGAATTTTTCCTTATAAAAAAGCCTGGTCTGCTAACAATTTCTGCAATTTTTGAAAGAATTATTTCTTTATCATTCATTTTTTCACCCCATCTATGTTCATAAATCTATTGCTTTTTCAAAGCAGATAAAACCATCTCCAAATACTCCTGCCAATAATCATTATCCCCTTCCATGTCATGAAGCCAATAGTACATTAACAGTATTTCAAATTCTTGCTTTCTTCCTTTTGTGAAGGATTTTTTCGGCATCTTTCTATATAGGGAATCGAGATTAAAAAGATTACTTTTTTGCTTGTAATCATAATCGTACTTTCTCCAAGTATATTGACTCTTCTTTCTATGCGTTGATGGCCAAACATCCTCGTTTTCAAAAAAACTATTTACCCAACCATAAGCAAAGGCAAGCAGATTAACCTGATACTTTGCCCATGTCTTGTCAATCCAATCAGTTATTTCTTCTGATATCGATGGTATTCCGAAATTAAATCTTTGCTCGCTTTCAACTCTATGATAGTCTTTAATAAAAAGAAAAAGCATCTCTGTTTGGTCTTTAAGAAATGGTAACTTTTTAATGAGCTGGGAATAGCAATCATAGGAAGCATTTCTAAATTCACTATCAGTACTATACAGAAAGAAGAACTCATTCTCCTTCATAATGTTTCCGATGTATCTGTGCACTTGCTTCCCGTATTCATTGTAAATTCCAACAACCCATTCTCGAACTTCAGGATCATACTCCCTAAGCTGCTTCCGATACTTCTCTAGCTTTTCATTATGGAGTACTGTTTTTCCTCCAGTTTCCGTAATATTCAGATAGTTATTAAAATACTCGAATACATAATCAACGCAGATTTTCATATTTTGTGCACGTGCATCAATATCAAATTCATTGAGTTTATCTTCCTTTTTTCTTCGTGCAATGTATTCCTCGATACTTAGCATTAAATCTCTCCATTATATTTAAATTAAACTTCAAACTCTTCGGTATAGCTAATCGTTGGTCCTATACCGGTTCTATCAACATATTTTCCTTTTAAGTTCTCATACTCTAATCCTGCTTTAAGCACAAATTCTTTCTTTTGAACTGAGGGAATAGCAAGAGTAATACCTACTTTATACTTTCCTTTATCGAAGCCAATGCCTTCTTTTCCAAGTCTACCAAAATCAAACCGTCCATTTTCCACTAATGACTTATTCTGTGCCAAAATACGGTACCAGGTCCCAACACAATTCGGACACTATTCTGAATTGAACCGAAGTTGTGTGCGGACCTGGTACCCATTATTGTGTGCGGACCTGGTACCCATTATTCCAACTCTATCAACGCCACACACTCCACATGACTGCTATGCGGGAACATATCCACTGGCTGCACTTCTTTTGTACGGTAGCCGCCATCCTCCAAAATCCGCAAATCACGGGCTAATGTGCCCGGGTTGCACGATACATAGACGATTTTCTTTGGTTTATATTCCAAAATGGTTTCCAACAGCTTCTCGTCACAGCCTTTACGGGGCGGATCGACAACGAGGACATCGAATCGCTTGCCTTGGGCGTACCATTTCGGAATGATCTCTTCTGCCGGTCCTGCCTCGAAATGCGAATTTGTGATGCCGTTCAGCTCTGCATTGCGCTTCGCATCTTCAATTGCCTGCGGTACGATTTCCACGCCGTATACTTCTTTCGCCTGTTTAGCTAAAAATAATGAAATAGTGCCGATGCCGCAATATGCATCAATTACACGTTCTTTACCGGTTAAATCCGCGTAATCAAGCGCCTGCTGATACAGTACTTCCGTCTGTACAGGGTTTACTTGATAGAAGGAGCGTGCGGAAATTTCGAATTTCGTGTCCCCTATCCGGTCGATGATCACATTTGATCCGTACAAATTGATGGTTTCATTTCCCATGATGACGTTTGTATTCGCCGTATTCACGTTTTGCATAATCGACGTCACATTTGGCAGCTCCTGTTTAATCAGCTCCACTACCGCTTCTTTCTGCGGGAATTTTTTGTGGCGTGTTACCAATACAACCATCACCTGACCTGTCTGCCGTGCTTTTCTGACGATTAAATGACGCAGCATGCCTTTATGTGTGTGTTCATCATATGTCTCGATTCCTAGCTGCTGCAGCTTATATTTCAGCATTGTCATCAGTTCGTCCGCTTCTTTCGTTTGAATCAAGCAGACATCCGTATCAACAATTTGGTGGGTACGTGCTTTATAAAATCCGGTAATCACACGGTCATTTTCCGTATCAAAAGGAATCTGTGATTTATTGCGGTAGCGCCACGGATCATCCATGCCTTTTACTTCATGTACCGGCACATCGGGCAGCTTGGCAATTCTGTCCATGACATCGCGCACAGACTTCCGCTTCTGCATCAATTGTCCCTCATAGGACAGATGCTGCAGCTGACAGCCCCCGCATGCAGGGAACACATGACATGGCGGTGTTACGCGGGATGAAGATGGTTCCACAATATCCAGCAGTTTTGCGAATCCATACTTTTTCAATGTTTTTACTACATGCACATTTACTGTTTCTCCAGGCAGCGTCCCTGGAATGAATAATGGATACCCATCCACTTTCGCTACTCCTGCTCCGTCATGTGTCAGATCTTCTATAATTACTTGTACTTTTTCATTTTTATTTACTGCAAAGCTCATGATTTTTCCTCCATCTTTCAGATACTCATAGTGTACCATGCCGCGCAAATAAAAAAACAGACGCGATTACACGTCTGTATGTTCACTCTCTGTATGTTCATTTCTTGTCACCGCATCGTCTTTCAAAACGACAAAGAACGATAACGCGATCCCTGCGATGATAATGAGAAAAGGTGCGTAGAAAATCAAAAATTCATCCATCAGAATGCCCCCTTATGCATGGTGATCTTTTTTCCCTTTTACATATTCTTTGTTGAACAAGAACATGCGCAACAGCAAATACAGTGACGGGATCAACAGCATTAATCCAAATATGAACGCTGTTATTAATGCAACCGCCATTGCCTGATTCGTAAAGCTATCGTAAATAGTCAAGTACGGATAGAGCAAGTACGGATAATGAGATGCGCCATATCCGAAGAAAGCGAACAGAAATTGTCCCGCCAGTAATCCGAACGCAATTCCATATTGCCGCTTTTTCCAGATGAGGAACACTGTCCCAAGGAACAGCAGGAACGACAGCAGGAACATTGGCCAGAACCGTTGGATGTTCTCATAATGCAGCGGATTATGTTTGCGCAGCTCGAAGATAATTCCGCCAGCTGCAATGATTGTCGGCAATGACCAGATGAGCGCATATTTTCTCAATAACTGTGTGGCCTCCTCATCCTTTGCTTTATTTGCGTACCATGTCAAAAAAGTCGAGGAGATATAAAGTGTCGCTGCGATACTGAGCACTACAATTGACCAGGTGAGCGGACTGCTGAATAATTTCCAATAATCCAAAACAGGCTGGCCATCTACTATCTCGATAAATCCGCCTTCAGATATTGTCAGTACAATCGACAAAGAGGCAGGGAGCAATAAACCCGATGCACCATATGCAAAAGAGTATCCTTTATGTCCGCGGGCGCCATATGTTTCAAAAGCATAATACGAACCCCGGATCGCCAATAGAATAATCCCAAAACTGACAGGCACAAGCAATGTTGTTCCATAATAAAAAGCAGTTTTAGGGAAGAACCCGATGATTCCTACGAAGAAGAACACCAGAAATACATTTGTAACTTCCCACACCGGGGACAGGTAGCGCTGAATGACATCGGTTAAAACTCTCTGTTTTCCCGTCAATAAACTGTACGCATTGAAAAACCCTGCTCCAAAATCAATCGCTCCAATCACAATATAGCCGAAAAGAAATACCCATAATACGGTTATTCCCAGAATTTCAACAGTCATAGGATATCACCGCCTTTCTCCTGCTGACGATCTGCAATTTCTTTTTCAACAGGATTTCGTATGAACATCCGTCTCAAAACCACGACACTGCCGATTCCAAGCACCAAGTATAGAAGCGCAAAGAGAACAAGCATGGTAGGCACTTGCCCGCTTGTGGTAGCCCCTTCAGCAGTACGCATGATGTCACGCAGTATCCACGGCTGCCGTCCCACTTCTGCCATCCACCAGCCAGATTCGAGTGATATGAAAACGAGCGGCCCGCTAAGCACGATAAGCCAGCGGAATAATCGGGACTTTACAAACGGCCATCTCCGCCACATTCCAAGCAAATATACAGCTGACAATGTCAGCAACAACATCCCTATTGTCACCATAATATCAAAGAGATAATGGATGTACAGGGGCGGTGTATCTTCTTCTGCAAACTGATCTAAGCCAATAACTTCCGCATTCGGCGTGCCATGCGCGAGGATGGAAAGCGCATACGGTATTTTAATGGCATATTTGACTTCCCCGTCATCGAGCACTCCATAAAGTATCAAAGGGGCATCTTCTTCCGTTTCAAAATGCCATTCAGCCGCTGCCAGCTTTTCAGGCTGATACTCTGCTAAATACTTTCCTGATAAATCGCCGACGAGCACCGCTGTCACACTGAAGATAAAACCGACTTTCAAAGTCAGATACAATGCTTTCTTGTGATAAATATGATTTGAACCGCGCAATAGACGAAACGCTGCGATAGCTGCCAATAAAAAAGCAGTCGTCATATACGCTGTCCCGACCACGTGCGCTACTTTTGTCGGCATGGCCGGGTTAAACATGGCCAGGAGCGGATTGACATTGATCAGTTCACCGTTCACTAAGTCAAAGCCCCGGGGTGCGTTCATAAAAGCATTCACAATCGTAATGAAAACTGCTGAAAATGAAGCCCCGAGAGCAACCGGAATAAGTAATAAAAAATGTTTCTTCTGATTTTCAAACCGATCCCACGTATATAAATAAATACCAAGGAAAATTGCCTCAAAAAAGAACGCGAATGTCTCCATGAATAATGGCAGCGCAATCACATTGCCCGCGAGCTCCATAAAACTCGGCCACAGCAATGACAGCTGTAATCCAATTGCCGTTCCTGTTACGACTCCAACAGCTACGGTAATGACAAAACCGCGCGCCCAGCGTCTTGCCAGCAAAATATAGTGCTCGTCGTTTTTCTTAATACCGACCCACTGCGCCAGCATAATCATGAGCGGGACACCAACCCCGATCGTGGCATAAATAATATGAAATGATAAGGTCAATTCGGTTAATACTCTAGAATAAAAAACTGAGTCCACACAGCGCACCTCCTGTTTTTATGAAAATAATCTTCCGATGATTGATAACAGCATGATGCCGGCAACTATAAATGCTAGCCACATCAGGCGTCTTTCCTGTCTTTTATACATGCATCCTCACTTCCTTAGCCAGTCCTTTTTCATGTTTTCCCCTAAAATCACTTTTCATAACCTATTTGTTGAAATTTAGACGAATAAGCATGACCACAGTTCATATAATTGTTATATACTAATTGATTAACTCATTTTACTTGCAAATTGAGTAAATTCACAGTATAATGGGTTAACTAATGAGAGGTGAAATATATTGAAAAGGGTAAAAAGAAAAGTATTAGCGTACATCACAAAAGGTGAAGGCAGACACCGGAAACTGCTGGTTTACGAACAAAAAGATCATCCTGAAGCAGGTTTACAAGTTCCAGGGGGTACCATCGAACGCAATGAACTATTATTGGATGCATTATATCGTGAGATTGAAGAGGAATCCGGTATCGTGCGTGATGAACTCATACTAGAAGGTAAAGTAAAGGCTTCAAAGTTCTTCCCGGAAGACAAAAATGTGATTTATGAACGTACTATTTTCCATTTTTCCTATGTAGGAGAAGAGCGGAACGAATGGGAATATAACGTCGAAGGTGAAGGTAAAGACGCAGGTCTATTATTCAGCTACCGTTGGATGCCGTTGCACGAAGTGCCAAAGCTAGCTGCTAAACAAGGAGAAGCGATTGAATATATCTGATATGGACCTGATGCAATGCGCATTACATCGTTCACACCCAATTAATTTTGCACAATAAAAGACTATTCCACCCGAATGCTACATCTTCGCTTGGAATAGTCTTTTTGCTTGTTTTTTATTTAGTCGGTTTCACTTGATCTTGCAGCCGCAGCTTATGCAGAGGCACAAACATTTCAATATGCTGGTACAAGTTCTGGAAAGTCGCCGGCAGCCTGCCTCCGTACTCTCCATCCAGATTTAATTGCACTTCGTCATGTGAAGTCACAACGATCTTCTCTGCTTTGGCAGAAACGACAAGCGGATCATCCAAATGTTCTCCTCTTGAAGCCAGCGTGACGACACGAATAAACTCCGCGATATTACACTTTTTCAATATAAGCAATGTGAAATAGCCGTCATTGATGCTGGAATCAGGCGCTAATTTCTCAAATCCTCCGACCGAGTTGGTCAATCCGATCAAAAACATCATCGCTTCTTCATCAAACACTTTGCCGTCATACTCGATACGAAGATGACTCGAATGTATGGAAGGCAGCATTTCAATGCCTTTCAAATAGTAAGCCAATTGGCCAATTACGGTTTTCAGACGGCTTGGCACTTCATATGTCAATTCCGTCATTCGGCCGCCGCCTGCGATATTGATAAAATAACGGTCATTCATCATACCGACATCGACTGGCGTTGTTTTTCCCTGACAAATAATATCTACAGCTTCATCAATTTCTCTTGGAATTCTTAGAGCTCTGGCAAAATCATTCGTTGTTCCCATGGGAATTAAGCCGATTTTCGGACGTTTCTCAGAATGCCCGACACCCGCTACTACTTCATTAAGCGTCCCGTCACCGCCAGCTGCAATAATCACATCGAATCCTCTGCGGACAGCTTCTCGCGCGGCAACTGAAGCATCGCCTTCACATGTAGTGGCATGAGCTGAAGTTTCATAGCCGGCTTTCTCTAGTTTCTCGAGGACTTCTGCCAAATGCTTACGGAATACTTCTCTTCCTGCAGTAGGATTATAAATGATCCGTGCACGTTTCATACACTTTCCCCTCGATCCTTTCGCGTCTGATTTTCTTCAGACCTTTACCATTATAATATGGTTTCCTCATTATATTTACTTCACTTGCTGTAAAACGGGCAGCCATGCAGAACGTATATCTTCATAGACAGCCAGCCAGTTGGCAGGTTTTGCGGTATATTCCGACATCAGCTGCGAATAAAATGCTTTTTGCTTTTCTTCAAAATCAGGCGATTCTTCAGCGGGCAGCTTGGAACGTCCTTCCATTACATACTTCTGCAGGATCGGCGCACGGGGACCCCACTTCTCTATTGCCTCACCGGCTGAATTCAGCAACAGATAAATTGGAATGGACCGTCCGCCATTCGTCAAATACTGATCCATCAATTCCGGATTCTGATCCCGCAATACAGCACGCACTTCGATATTTGCCGCTTCCCCAATCCGGCGCAGAATTGGGTTATTCAGCATTGCATCGCCGCACCAATCTTCTGTAATTACTAAGACATGGGGTTGCTTTTCCTTCAGCAATTCAATAAATTCATCGTCTTGCGGCACCTCAAACTCATTATAGATCAAAAAACTATTTTCTTTTTGTGATTCCATATTGTCCATATACGTTTGAAGTGATACCGCTTCTTCAAAATATTGTTGTTCTGTTTTCAATACAATCCCCTCCTGTTCAGCATAGAAGTTCATAAGGAAAAAACGTCCAGGTTCGGACTGGTTTGTCTCCCCTGGAACGTTTATCAAATAGTTGACAGATTAGCGTTTCTTTATTTCTTCCATCAATAATTTATTGACGAGAGGCGGGTTTGCCTGTCCTTTTGTTGCTTTCATGACTTGTCCCACTAAGAAGCCAACTGCACGGTCTTTACCATTTTTAAAGTCTTCGATTGATTGTTCATTCGCATCAAGGATCTCTGTAATGATCGTGCGAAGTGTGCCTTCGTCAGAAATTTGAACGAGTCCCTTTTCCTTCACGATATCAGCAGGATTTCCGCCTTTTTTCGCAAGGTCGACAAATACTTTTTTAGCAATTTTAGAAGAGATTGTACCGTCCGTAATTAATTTTACAAGCTGCGCCAGATTTTCAGGTGTCAGCGGCGTGTCATGCAGTTCTTTAGACTCTGCATTTAAATACGCGGATACATCGCCCATCAGCCAGTTTGAAGCGAGCTTCGGCTCTGCTCCGGCTTTTACTGTTGCATCAAAGAAATCAGACATTTCTTTAGTTAATGTCAATACGTGTGCATCGTATTCTGGAAGATCCAATTCCGATACATAACGCGCTTTACGTGCGTCCGGCAATTCAGGGATTTCCGCGCGCACACGGTCGACCCACTCTTGATCGATATGCACTTCCGGAAGGTCCGGGTCATTGATGAAACGATAGTCATTCGCACTGCCTTTAATACGCATTAATACTGTATCTCCGGTTGCTTCATCATAACGGCGTGTTTCCTGCTGGATCGTTCCGCCTGACAGCAAGATTTTTTCCTGACGCGCTACTTCATTTGCAATACCGCGGCGGATAAAGTTGAAGGAGTTCAGGTTTTTCAATTCTGTTTTCGTGCCGAATTTCTCTTGGCCGAATGGACGCAATGAAATGTTGGCATCACAGCGAAGTGAACCTTCTTCCATCCGGACATCAGATACACCTGTATACTGGATGATCGCTTTCAGCTTTTCTAGGAAAGCGTAGGCTTCTTCCGGTGAACGCACATCTGCTTCTGTTACAATTTCAATTAGCGGTGTTCCTTGACGGTTCAAGTCGACTAATGAGTAGCCGTTTTCTGTATGTGTCAGTTTACCCGCATCTTCTTCCAAGTGAACACGTTCAATACGGATTTTTTTCTTTTTGCCGTCCACTTCAATTTCAATCCAGCCGTTAGATCCTACGGGGCGCTTGTCCTGTGAAATCTGATAGGCTTTTGGATTATCCGGATAGAAGTAGTGCTTACGGTCAAAGTTCATGATTGGCGCGATATCACAGTTTAATGCCATCGACGCTTTCATTCCGAACTCGACTGCTTTTTTATTTAATGTAGGCAAGACACCCGGATAGGCGATGTCTGTCACATGAATATTTTTATTTGGCTCTGCACCGAAATGAGCGGGTGCGGGAGACATGATTTTAGTGTCTGTCTTTAACTCTACGTGGATCTCTAGTCCGACAATGGTTTCAAAGTTCATGATTAGTTCCCCTCCTGAATCGATGGAGTGCGCTTGTGGAAGTCCGTTGCTTGCTCATAGGCATGCGCCACTTTATACAGTGTTTCTTCATCAAAATGCTTACCCATGATCTGCATTCCAACCGGCAGGCCGTTAACGAATCCGCATGGTACAGAAAGCGCCGGACGTCCTGTCAGGTTTGCAGGTACAGCCAATACATCGTTTGCATAATGAACGAGCTGGTCTCCGCCTGTTTCACCCAGTTTAAATGCTGTCGTTGCCGCAGTTGGCCCGATAACTACATCATAGTTTTCAAATACAGAATCGAAATCCTGCGCGATCAATGTGCGTGTCTTTTGTGCACGCACGTACAGATCTTCGTGATGGTCCGCACTCATCGCGTACGTACCGAAAATAATGCGTTTTTTCACTTCATCGCCGAATCCTTCCTGACGTGTACGGAAATATGCCTGCTCCAGGCTTTCTGCATTCTCCGTATGATAGCCGTAACGCAATCCGTCGAAACGGGACAGATTGGATTGTGCTTCCGAAGAAGATAGTACGTAATACGTAGTTGGCGCATACTGAATATGCGGCAGTTCCACTTCTTCACAAACAGCTCCAAGTGATTCCAGCACACGAATTGCTTCTTTTACAGATGCTGCGACGTCTGCATCGACACCTTCACCCAAATAAGGCTTTGGAACCGCCACTTTTAAACCTTTAATATCGCCTGTAAGAGCCGCTGTGTAGTCAGGGACAGCTTTCGCTGAAGATGAACTGTCATTGTCATCTTCACCTGCAATGACGCTAAGCAATAATGCATTATCTTCAACTGTGCGTGACAGCGTACCAATTTGATCGAGTGACGATCCGAATGCAGTCAAACCGAAACGGGACACACGACCATATGTAGGTTTCATGCCGACAATTCCACAAAATGCAGCTGGCTGACGAACGGATCCTCCTGTATCTGAACCAAGTGAAAGAGGGACTTCTCCCGCTGCAACTGCTGCTGCAGATCCGCCTGATGAACCGCCCGGCACGTACTCTGTATTCCATGGGTTCAATGTGTTGCCGAAGTACGAAGTTTCAGTAGTGGAACCCATTGCGAACTCGTCCATGTTAAGTTTTCCCATGTTGACTGCGCCAGCCGCTTCTAATTTATCCATTACCGTGGCATTGTACACCGGCACGAAATTCTCCAGCATTTTACTTGCACATGTTGTCGCCATATCTTTTGTTACAATATTATCTTTGATTCCGATCGGTACACCGAACAGTTGTCCCCGTGTGTCTGCTGCTTCTTGATCAAGCTGTTCTGCACGATTCGCTGCCTCTTCTTTGGCAACATGAATAAACGCATGAATTTTTTCTTCCTGCTGTTCGATCGTATTCAATGTAGCTTCTGTTACTTCTTTGACCGTAACTTCCCCTTTTGATAAAAGCGCTTGAAGTTCTGCGGCTGTTTTGCTTGTTAACGTCATCACTTTTCCTCCTACTGTCATTGTGCCGTGAATGTGATTCTATACTGCATATTCCGATTACAGGATATCTGGTACTTTGATCAATCCATCTTCCTGATCTTCTGCACTAGCCAGCATTACTTCACGATCCAAGATATCTTTTGGCTCATCTTCACGTAAGACGTTAATCATAGGAACCGGATGAGTCATTGGTTCGACACCCGTGATATCTACTTCTTTCAAATCACTGACACTTTCAATCAAATCTGCTATTTTCGCAGAGAAATTTTCTTTATCTTCCTCGGAGAGGCCAATACGGACGAAATCCGCAAAATACTTGACGTCTTCTTTTGAAAATGTTGTCATACATCGTTCCTCCTCAATTTGCAATCGTACAATTAATCATACCATTTAATCAGTTTCTTGAAAAGTTCGTGCTGCTGCCTCAGATATCAATATCCATACACATGGACAAACGGTTCTTTTCTTTCATTGTCATTCACAATCAGTACTTCAGGTCCATTCACTGAAGTGACACTTACTTCAATCGGAATGTCTTTAAAGTGCGTTTTTACTAATGAAGTCAAATATTGCGAGAAACCTATCAGTTCCGTCTTTCCGAAAAACTGTATAGGAATTTCCACATGCAAGGAATTCAATTTCTGATCTTTATAGAATGCCGTTCCGATTACGTTCACAAAACTTGGGAAGTAATCATCAATGTCTTGCTTAAAGTTTTTAAAAGTCGTATTCAAATCTCTGTAATTTCCGGTCGACGAAGAGGCCGGAAGCAATACGTACTGCTCGTCCACTTCTTTCCAGCCCGTGAATTCACTTTTTCCTTTTGCAGCAAATGAGGTCGCAAAATAGGTGCCCGGTACGATATCATTACGGCTTTCCTGCTTAAAAAGCCCGACTGCAATAGGAATATCAGCAAGCTCCGGTTTACTGCGCAGCCGGCTCAAAATAATATCTGCCATTTTCTTTCCTTTTTCTTCAATCGTCCGATCATCGATTTTCCGTTCACCGCCAGCACGCGGGTAATAGATGGAATTCATCGCAAGACCGATGGACATACCCGCCAATTTGACTTTTTTATCGTCTGTCAGCTGCAGATAGTTCTGTTCTACGATGTGCGCCAAATAGATCGGTGCTTCGTCTGCAATTTGTGCAGGTGTCATATCTTCAGTTATTGAAGGGTTTAACCCCGCCTCAAAGTTTGATTTCCTGGAAATCCATTGCTTTGCTGTATCCCGGTCGATGTACTGGCCTTCCTGATATAAATAATCTTTCGGGTCAAAATACAAAGTGGAAAGACGAAGTAAACCTTCTTCGGTTTCCTGGATATCGTATTTTGTATTTAAATTATTGACGACAAGCCCTCTGCTTGCACTTTTTTTGAATGGTACAGGCGTCCGGTAATATTCTTTTTTGATTTGAGTTTCAGGAATCAGCACCATTTCCTGGTCACTTTCTTCTGTTTCCTGAAGTACTTTTTCTGAGTCATCATTAGGTGCTGGGACACATCCTGTCAGCAAAGCAGCTGACAGGATGCCCGAAGCAAGCCATTTAGTCGTTCTTCTCATTCGTATCCACTCCAAGGGCTTCAAGCATGGCTTGTTCATCCCAAATTTCAATCTCTAATTCTTTGGCTTTCGTCAGCTTCGAGCCTGCATCCTCACCGGCAATAACCAGATCTGTTTTCTTGCTGACACTGCCGCTGACTGTTCCGCCAAGCGATTCTATCTGTTCTTTCGCTTCTCCGCGAGTTAACGCAGTGAGCTTCCCTGTCAGTACAATTGTCTTGCCTGCAAACGGCCCAGTAGTCGGTAACTCCTCCCGGGCAGCACCTTTATAGACAGTATTCACCCCGTATGAGCGGAGTTTGTTCATGACGTCCTGCACTTCTTCCGTGCTGAAATAGGTCGTGACCGCATCTGCTACGATTGCACCGATTTCAAAAATGTTTACAAGATCTTCATCGGTTGCTTGTTCCAGTGCTTCAAGTGTCCGATATTCTTCTGCAAGGATTCTTGCAACTTTTTCGCCCACATGACGGATTCCCAGTCCGAACAGGAGTTTTTCCAGTGAATTCTCTTTGGATGTATCAATAGCGGCTAAAATATTGGTTGCGGATTTCTCGCCAATTCGTTCCAGCCCCAGCAGTTCTTCTTTAGTCAATGTATACAGATCAGATACATCTTGTACAAGATCAGCTTCATACAATTGTTCGACAAGTTTTTCGCCGACTCCGTCAATATTCATCGCTCTTCTGGAAACAAAGTGAATCAGCGCTTCCTTCATTTGAGCAGGACATTTGGGATTCACACAACGCAATGCCACTTCTCCCTCGATCCGTACGAGCTCCGAATCGCATTCAGGACAAGCTTCCGGCATATGGAAAGGTTCTTCTTCACCCGTCCGCTGCTCTATCAGCGGCATCACAACTTCAGGAATAATGTCACCCGCTTTTCGCAGTACGACATGATCGCCGATTCGTATATCCTTTTCCCGTATTAAATCCTCATTATGCAAAGATGCCCGTCCAACTGTCGTACCCGCAACGCGCACCGGCTCAAGAATCGCAGTCGGTGTGACGACTCCTGTTCGCCCTACACTTAACTCGATATCAAGCAGTTTAGTCTGCACTTCCTCTGCCGGGAACTTATAGGCAATCGCCCACTTAGGGCTTTTCGCTGTATAGCCGAGCTGTTCCTGTGACTCGAAATTATCTACTTTAATGACGATCCCATCGATTTCATAATCGAGGGACTGTCTGTTTTTTGTCCAGTATTCCACGTACTCCAGCACTTCTTCAATGGTTGCACAGCGCTTGCGCTCTTTATTTGTCGTCAGACCCAGTTCATCCACTTTGTTGAGTGCTTCAGAATGACTGTCCAGCCCATATACTTCCGCATCTCCGCCAACAGCATAAATGAACACGGCAAGATTGCGGCTCGCAGCAACTTGGGAATCGAGCTGCCGGAGTGAACCCGCGGCCGCGTTCCGAGGGTTCGCGAACGGCACTTCACCTGCTTCATCCCGGTCTTCGTTGAGCGTAACAAATGACTGTTTCGGCATATAAGCTTCTCCGCGCACTTCAATTGTCAGCGGTTCGTTCAGTTTCAGCGGCACCGTTCGAATGGTTTTCAAGTTCGCAGTAATATCTTCACCAACTGCACCGTCCCCACGTGTGGCCCCCTGCACTAGCCGGCCTTCTTCGTACTGCAAAGAAACGGCAAGTCCGTCGATTTTTAATTCACATACATATACCGCGCTGCCAGCTGCTTCTTTCACCCGTCTGTCAAAGTCCCGCAAATCTTCTTCGTTAAATGCATTCGCCAGGCTAAGCATAGGGTGACGATGAACGACTTTACTAAATACCTCAAGCGGCGCCCCGCCCACGCGCTGTGTCGGAGAGTCAGGATATATTAGATCAGGATGTGCTTCTTCTATAGCCAGAAGCTCCTGCATTTTTTCATCATATTCTGAATCGGGAACGATCGGGGCATCCAAATCATAGTAGGCATGTCCGTATTCACGCAGAATTTTATGGAGTTCTGCCACTCGCTTCTCCAGTTCCAGAACATCATCCATCGGTTTTCCACACTCCTTAGAGACGCTTTATTCTTTTTCAATCGGTGCAAATTTAGCCAGCAGCCGTTTAATGCCGACCGGATTCGGAAAGGCAATGTCCAGCTCCATATCATCCGCACTGCCCTTGACACTTACTACTGTGCCGGTTCCCCATATCTTATGGGAAGCTTTGTCGCCTGGTTTCCACTGCATTTTCTCTCCGCCAGATTCATTATAAGCAGGACGCTTAACTGCTGGACGTCTTGCTTTTGGTTTTGGCGCTTGAGCAAATGGTACGCTCATACCGTTGCCGTCTGCGAGCAGTTCTGTCAGTTCTTCTGAAATTTCATTTAGGAAACGGGACGGTGAATTGAAGTTCGACTTACCAAACAGCATACGGTAGCCTGCGCAAGTCAAGTACAGGCGCTGTTCCGCACGTGTAATTGCAACATAGGCCAATCTGCGCTCTTCTTCCATTTCTTCCGGATCAGCAAGCGCCCGAATATGCGGGAATATATTTTCTTCCATGCCGATAACAAAGACGACCGGGAATTCAAGACCTTTAGCTGCGTGCATCGTCATTAGGACGATCTTTTCAGCAGAAGAGTTCTCTTCATTATCCAGCGCATCAATATCCGCGACCAGTGCAAGATCTGTCAGGAATGCAATGAGTGTAGGCTCTTCGTCTTCTTCCTCTGCCCGCTTTTCGAATGCTTCTGTCACCGATAAAAATTCCTCGATATTTTCAAGACGGCTTTCTGCTTCGATCGATTTTTCATTTTCCAGCATATCGCGGTAACCCGATTTTTCAATAACTTCTTTTACCAATTCCGTGACAGATAAAAATTCCTGCATCTGGGAAAATCCGTCGATGAGTTCACGGAATTTCACTGCTTCTGTCAGCGCTTTTTTCGGCAAGCCCATGAAATCGACTTCCTGCAATGAATCGAATATCGAACGGTCATTTTGCAATGCAAAAGTTGCCATTCGTTCAAATGATGTGGCCCCAATGCTGCGTTTTGGTTCATTGATAATTCGGGCAAACGCAAGATCATCGTCATTATTGGCAATTAGCCGTAAATAGGCCAGCAGATCTTTAATCTCTTTTCGGTCATAGAACTTCGTGCCGCCAACAATTGTATAATCCAGATTTGATTTCAGTAAATATTCTTCAATGAGACGGGATTGCGCGTTGGTACGATACAGTATCGCAAATTGATCGAGCGTTAATCCCAGTTCTTCTTTTAATTCAATTATTTGCTGAACGACGAATTGTGACTCATCTTTTTCATCGCGCGCTTTATAAATAGAAATTAATTCGCCTTCCGGATTTTCTGTGCGTAATTTCTTGTCATAGCGGCTTTTATTATTAGTGATGACTTCATTTGCCGCCTGTAAAATCCGCTTCGTGGAACGGTAATTCTGCTCCAGTAAAATGACATTCGCTTCTTTGTAATCTTTCTCAAAGGACAGGATATTGCCGATGTCCGCTCCACGCCAGCGGTAGATGGACTGATCGGAGTCACCTACTACACAGATGTTACGGAACTTCGATGCCAGCATCTTGACGAGACGATACTGCGCATTATTTGTATCCTGGTATTCATCGACGTGAATATACTGAAATTTATTTTGATAAAATTCCAGTACTTCCGGAACGCGTTCAAACAGCACGATCGTCATCATAATCAGATCATCGAAATCCATTGACTGATTTTGACGCAGTTTTTTCGTGTAGCGCTCATAAATATCCGCCACTGTCCGTTCATGCGGATTTTGAGGGTTGGCATTTTTCCGGAATTCCGCCGCGTCAATACATTCGTTTTTTGCATTGCTGATGATGCCGAGCATCGCACGCGGGTCATTTTGTTTCGGGTCAAGGTTCAGTTCTTTCAAAACACGTTTCATCGCAGTCAGCTGATCGGCACTGTCTAAAATAGTAAAGTTTTTGGATAAGCCGATACGGTCAACTTCTCTGCGAAGTATCCGTACACACATGGAGTGAAATGTCGAAACCCACATACGTTCTCCTGAGCCTGCCCCAAGCAATCCGTCGATTCGGTCGCGCATCTCACGTGCTGCTTTGTTGGTAAAAGTAAGCGCCAGTATATTGGAAGGGTACACTTGTTTTTCCACTACTAAGTAAGCAATTCGGTGTGTCAATACACGGGTCTTTCCTGAACCTGCACCCGCCATTATGAGCAATGGCCCTTCTGTTGTCTTAACGGCACGTGCCTGTTCGGGATTCATGCCTTTCAGTAAATCCTCTGATAGTTTATTCATATTAGTACCGCCTTTTAGGAACATTTGTTCTAATTATATACTACTCACACAGATAAAGGAACAGATTTCACAGCACTGACTGTCGCTAACGCGGCTTTCAAATCATCGTATATAATATTCCCAACTATGACTGTGTCCGCTATGGCTGCCATTTCTTTTGCTTGTTCGGCTGATCGGATTCCGCCGCCATAAAAGAGCCGCGTATTGTTCAGTAATTCTTTCGCTGCCTTTACAAGCTGCGGATCACCGTATTTTCCGCTGTATTCCATATAAAATACGGGCAGTGAAAATAAATGTTCTGCCATGCGGGCATAAGCCTGTACATCCTCTTCATCCGGAACAGTGTTTACTCCCGTAAGCTTTGCCGCTGTGCAGCCGGGATTCAGTATGCAATAGCCTTCTGTCACAATTTCATCAAAGTTCATCATATGACCGTATTCACGAAGGGCTTCGTGATGCAGGCCATTCAGCCATTTCGAGTCAGTTGTATTTAAAATTGTCGGGATAAAGTAGTAGTCAAATCCGGGTGTGACAGATTCCACGGTTGATACTTCAAGAGCAAGAGGGACAGAAAAACGGCGAAAACGCGCAAGCAGATCCAGAACGTTTTCTAATGTGACACCGTCTGATCCGCCAATAATAATTCCGTCCGTGCCGGATTCCGCTACTGCCTCCAGGTCGTCATCCGACAGTTTTTTGGCAGGGTCGATTTTAAATGCATGCCGCCATGTTTTATAATCCATTTTTATGTCCACCTTCTTTTATTGTATTGGTTGTATGTTCGTTTTGTTGTAATGCAGAGCGCTGGACAGCCCCTCGGGACACTTCTGTCTGTCATCGGCAGGCAAAGGGCGCCTGCGGATGGCAGACTTCCAGTGCCTGCCGGGGCTGAACAGCCGTCTCTGCTTTTGTTTACATCCAGCTCCGACGGCTAGCCCCTCGGGACACTTCTGTCTGTCATCGGCAGGCAAAGTGCGCCTGCAGATGGCAGACCTCCAGTGCCTGCCGGGGCTGGACAGCCGTCTGCGCTTTTGTTTAGTATACCAAAAAAACCGGTGGGGGTTGTGTCCCTGGCCGGTTCTGTTATTTGTTTTTTGTTTGGTTGTTTTGTAGTTCCGGGTAGAGGCGGTCCAGCATGAGGTTGTAGCCTCCGGATCCGTAGTCTACGCAGCGGCGGATGCGGGAGATGGTGGCTGTGCTGGCGCCAGTTTCTTGCTGGATGCTGTCGTACGTTTTTTTCAGCCGCAGTTTATAGGCGACGTCCAAGCGCTGTGCAAGTGACTGGACTTCACTCATCGTGCAGATGTCGTCAAAGAACTTGTAGCACTCTTCCACATCTTTTAGCTCCAGAATTGCTTTAAACAGCTGATCTATTTGTTCACCGCGCAGTTTGTCTATTTGCATGTATTCGCCCTCTCTCTATGTCGATCTTACGGAGTATAGGTGACGGAAGAAGAAGGACCAGATAATGACGGTATGATGTGGATCCAAGTTTTACCCGCTGTTAATTTCACTGGTATGCCCTGTTCCACCGGTATCAAAAATCCATCTTTATTTTGCCATTCAATCGTTTTAGCGATCCCTTCATGAAACAGCATGGCAGTGCCGCCTGATTGTAAATCAATTGCGAGCCGCCCTTCCCGATCCACTGTTTGATGATCCATTTCCATCACAATTACATTCGCCAGTTCTATACGCCGCTCGTTTATCTTATCGACTGTCTCGATTCCTTTGACAGACCGATAATAGCGATTCGCCGACTCATCATACTGATACGTACTGATATAATTCGGATCTGCACTGTACGATACTTGAACTGATGATGCGATATCCCCTATTTTATCACTTTCGTTGGGATTAAGGAAAGAAAAGGACGGCAGAGCGGAGATCTTTTCAGAAGCATTCGCAAGTGTAAACGCCTCTTCGATATGCTGTTTTGAAATATAGGAGTTATGAGGTGCTCTGCGATCAGCTGACCGTTCAAATAGAGTTCCGTCATGACTCATACCGTTCACTTGGTCAACGGCCCCGGCATCCAGCAATTTTTTCGCATCCGGACTATATCCATGGGCGATATAAAACGCATCCATTCCTTGTGCAAGATGTACAAAGTAATCCCGGGCGCTGCGAACCGGACCCAATTGTTCGGGTACTTTGCTTTGGAATAATGCCGCGTAGCGTGTGATTTGCCCTTCTGCCAAAAATTCATAGATTTGATCGGCATCAGCCAAACCTGACTGCGGGCGTGCAGCCGGATGATTACTGATCGTTGCCAAAATCGGCCGGTGATCAGCAGCTTCTGTTCTGACCTCACCTGTAAAACTATATGTCTTACTTTCCGGCACTTCTTCTTGCGTTTCTGCGGACTCTTGCTCTTTTGATGAACAGCCTGCAAGACACAGCAGACTGACTGCAGCAGTTAAAAGCAACTTTCGTTTATTCCATATCAATACTACTTCCTACCTTTCTGTATTAGGAATTAAGCGCTCATTTTTCAATACTTGAAAGACACCAACCGGCGTAATCCGCACATAAGGCAAGTGAACTGACTGAAGAAATAATAGTGTATATACTGCATCTCCATGGGCGTATCCACGTTCTTCCAATGCCTTTTTCATAGCAAGTTCTTCTTCTATGATCATTTCCATCGGCTGATCGGACATCCTGCCTGAAACAGCAAGCGGCAACGTTTCTATAATCGCTCCATTTTCAGCCAGCACCATACCTCCGCCAATTTTCTTGATTTCATCGAAGGCTCTCTTCATTTCTCGCCAATCTTGACCAATCAATAATACGTCACCTGTATTTGAATAGGAAGACGCAAAACCTTGCAGATTATCCGCAAAGCCCTTCAGCATCGTGTTGATCCGCCACTTCCCGTGTTTGTCAAGAAGCATCAAATAGCACTCATCGCCTGATGGAATAGTCGGATTAGAGAGATCCAGTTCACTTTCATACGCTTTCGTAATTACATCATTGACCATTTGAATTCCTGTCGAAGACGAAAATGTGAAGTCTCTTTCCGTCAATTCGTAATGCAGTTTAAAAACAGGCATTGCATCCCAATCCACCGCTTGAAAGACATTTGATGTCTGGCCGTCCCGCAATACCCAACGGCCTTTTGATAATACGTCTGTTGGCACAGGATTATGTTCATCTTCTAAGAAGTTTACTGTCGCATACCTTCCTGTTGCTATTACACTATGCAAATCTGTAATATCATAGTACCTTGCTACATTATAGGAAGCCATCTGATAGGCATCGATCGGCGATACACCCGCATCAAGAGCAACTTGAATACACTGATCCATCACACCCTCCCGGTAGAATGCAGGAGTCGATCCGTCCGTTGTCATCATCAGATGATCAAATACATCCCATTCCTTCTCCACGATGCCTTTCAATAAATCCGGCAGGTCGGGGCGGATGGAGGAATAGCGCAAAGTAACAGCATAGCCTTGCTGCAAGCGGCGTTCCACTTCCTCCACTGTCATTGCTTCATGATCACCGTCTGCCCCTAGCAGTTTCATCCGCGCAAGTGTACGTTCTGAAGCACCTGGGAAGTGTCCCTCTATTTTCTTGCGAAGCCGCTTAGATTCAATCAAAGACTGCATGATATTCTGATCGCCCCGCAACAGCCTCGGCCACCCGGTCAGCTCCCCCGTCATCAGCACGTCAGGCCGCTCCATCCATTTCGCGATGCTGTCAGGATTAAACAGTTCCTTTTCATTTTGCAAAAGGGTTTGAGAGTCGACACGTGCCCACCAATAAAATGAGAAAGGCAATTCATTCAATTGATCGATAAATGTAAAAGCTGTTTGCTGATCCAACACCGAAAATAAAGTGAGATTATCCGATAGAAAAGTAGTTGTCCCCCGGCGTGACGCATAATCGGCAAATGTTTCCGGGTTATACAGCTGGGAGGGATGTACATGCGGCTCAATATAGCCGGGCACTATTTTCTTGCCCGTTGCATCGACACGCTCTGTTCCTTCGAGCATCGCAGGCATACGATCCCCGACGTACACAATCCGGTCACCCTGAATCCAGATATGTCCCTGCATCCATTTTTTAAATATAGAGTGCAGGTAGGTAGCATTTTCAATTACAATATCGGGTGCTTTCTTCCCGTCAATAATCGCCAGCTGTGACTGTATTTCATCGCTCTTCCACATGCTTAACACCATCCCTTTATAGTAGTGGGCCATTCCCTTATCAATATACTTTATAGTAACATAGCTATCGGATGTAGAGTAGGATAATTCGGTTGCTTTGTCCACAAGCGACTTTTCATTCACCCACACAAAATCTGCCTGTTATACACATTACTAACAAGTTACTCACATTTTACCCACCGGTAATTCACATATTATAAAAAACACTGTGGATAAACGATGTTTATTAACATTTCAAACTTATTGCATTCGATATCATACTCGAATGGCATGACGGAAAGCACAGCTAATCAGTTGTATCTCTTACAGAAAAAAGACTGACACCGGAAGTATAACTCACTTCCGGTGTCAGCCCATATAATTGATCGTTTATTCAAATGTGCGCCATCCGATATCAGTGCGGTGGAAGAAACCATCCCATCGCTGTTCGGCAAGACCTGTATAAACTTTTTCTTGCGCTTCTTTTAATGTATCTGCTTTCGCTGCGACGAGAAGCACACGTCCGCCGTTTCCGACGAAATGGCCATCCGCCTGTTTCGTTCCAGCGTGGAATACGTCGAGACCTTGTTCAGTCAGTACGTTCAAGTCGGGAAGTGCATGGCCGTTTACTACATCGCCCGGATATCCTTCTGATGCAATGACGACACCCAGCATCGCTTCTTTATACCATTCCAGTTCAAATGGCTCTCCCGCCATCAGTGCTTCCATGAACTTTCCGAAATCCGACTTCATGCGCGGTAAAACGACCTGTGTTTCGGGATCGCCAAAGCGTGCATTGAATTCAATGACTTTCGGACCCTGCTCAGTCAATATCAAACCAGCATATAGTATGCCTGTGAAAGGAATACCTTCTTCAGCCATTGCATGGACGGTAGGTACAACTACGCGGTCATAAGCTTCTTGAACGATTTCATCAGAAATTTGCGGAACGGGGGAATAGGCCCCCATGCCTCCCGTATTTGGCCCCCTGTCTCCGTCATAAGCACGCTTATGGTCCTGCGCGATCACCATTGGATAGATTTGACCGTCATGAACAAATGACATATAGGAAAATTCTTCGCCATCCAGGAACTCTTCTACCACTACGCGTGATGAAGATTCACCGAATTTTTGATTGCCGATCATATCGTCGACCGCATCCAATGCTTCCTGCAGTTCCATCGCCACAATCACGCCTTTTCCGGCAGCTAAACCATCTGCTTTAACAACAATTGGCGCACCTTGCTCCCGAATGAACGCCTTGGCTTCTTCAGCGTCCGTAAATGTTCCATATGCAGCTGTCGGAATATCATACTTGTCCATGATTTCCTTGGCAAATGACTTACTGCCTTCAATACGCGCTGCTGCCTGGGTCGGACCAAATACCGTCAGTCCTTTATCCAGGAAATAATCAGCGATTCCTTCTGCTAACGGCTGTTCAGGCCCGACGAATGTTAACGTAACTTGCTTGTCGATCGCAAAATTTGCCAATGCTTCAAAGTCCGTCGCAGCAATCGGCACGCATGTTGCATCCTGCTGCATCCCGTCATTTCCTGGCGCTACAAAGACTTCCGTTACAGAAGGTGCCTGGCTGAACTGTTTAGCAATCGCATGTTCACGGCCGCCACTACCTATTACAAGAACTTTCATGTCCATCTTCCCCCTGCATTCTTAGTGTTTAAAATGACGTACACCTGTGAATACCATCGTAATACCGTATTCATTTGCTTTTTTAATGGAATCTGCATCTTTCACAGAACCGCCGGGCTGAATAATTGCTGTAATACCCGCTTTTGCCGCTGCTTCGACCGTATCATCCATCGGGAAGAATGCATCAGAAGCAAGTGCAGCTCCTTTTGCGCGTTCCCCCGCTTGTGTCAGTGCAATATTCGCTGCACCTACACGATTCATCTGTCCGGCACCTACACCGATCGTCATTTGCTCATCTGTCACAACAATCGCATTGGATTTAACATGCTTGACGACTGCCCATCCAAGTTTCATCGCATTCCATTCTGCTTCGGTCGGCTCACGGTCTGTTGCCACTTTAATGTCTGCTTCTTCAAAACCGTATGTGTCAGGCTGCTGCATCAGCAATCCGCCTTCTACTGACACCGTATTCCATTTGTCTTGTTTTTGCTGTTCAAATGAAATCGTCAGCAGACGGATATTTTTCTTCTTCGTCAATGTCTCAAGTGCTTCCTCCGTAAATGAAGGTGCAATGATGATCTCAAGGAAAATGTCTGCAAGCTGCAGCGCCGTTTCCTGGTCAACTTCTTTATTCAATGCAATAATGCCGCCAAAAATAGACGTGGAGTCTGCTTCGTAAGCTTTTTTGAATGCTTCTGCAATCGTGCTGCCTGTGCCTACTCCGCATGGATTCATATGCTTAACTGCAACTGCTGCAGGCTCAGTAAATTCCTTGACGATTTGAATAGCTGCATTAGCGTCCTGAATATTATTATAAGAAAGTTCTTTTCCATGAAGCTGTTCCGCGTAAGCGATGGAGAAATCAGATCCAAGCGGACGGCTGTAAAATGCTGCCTGCTGATGGGGATTTTCTCCGTAACGCAATGGCTGCTTCAACTCGTATGTATATGTTACTTGCTCAGGGAATTGCTCGCCTGCCAGCTCTGTCAGATAACCTGAAATTAATGCATCATAAGCTGCTGTATGGCGGAAAACTTTAGCGGCGAGACGGCGGCGTGTTTCAAGCGTTGTCTGACCATCTGCTTTTAATTCATTCAGTACTGCTTCATAGTCTGCTGCATCCACAATCACTGTGACATAGGCATGGTTCTTTGCCGAAGCACGAAGCATCGCCGGGCCGCCGATATCAATATTTTCAATGGCATCTTCTGCCGATACATCCGGCTTTGAGATAGTTTCTTTAAATGGATAGAGGTTGACGCAAACTACATCAATTGGCTGGATACCGTGCTCTTCCATTTGTGCCTGATGCCCAGGATCATCTTGTTTCGCAAGCAATCCGCCGTGAATCATCGGATTCAACGTCTTGACGCGGCCTTCCATAATTTCAGGGAAACCGGTAATTTCATCCACTGCTGTTACCGCAACGCCATTGTCTTTCAAATGCTTCATCGTGCCGCCTGTAGACAATAATTCATAGCCTAGCTGTTCAAGTTCTTTTGCAAATTCCAGTATTCCGCTTTTATCCGATACGCTCAAAAGTGCGCGCTTTTTCAAAGGAATCCCTCCAGTTTATAAAAAAAGCCTGTCTTGACAACAGGCTGATCATTTTTTAAATAGGCTCTGCAATGTTTCTGTGTATAATTCGTGTTCAACGGCATGAATGGCGGAAGCTGTTTTCACTTCATCGCCGTCAATAACGTCAACTGCCCTCTGTGCAAGAATAGGGCCTGTATCCATCCCTTCGTCTACAAGATGAACGGTGACACCCGTTACTTTGACACCGGCAGCAACTGCTTGTCCAATTGCATCTTTGCCCGGAAATGAAGGCAGCAGTGATGGATGAATGTTAATGATTCGCTCTGGATATGCAGACAGTAACACAGGACCGATCAGCCGCATATAGCCGGCCAATATCAGCCATTCTGCACCTGTTTCCTGTAATGCTTCCAGTACAGCCTGCTCATACGCCTGTTTCGTCTCAAATTCACGCGGACAAAACGCGGCAATTGGAATACCGGCCTGCTGCGCCCGTTCATTGACATATGCATCCGGTTTGTCTGTCACCATCAAAACAATGTCAGCCGGGATGCGCCCTGCGCGGCAAGCTTCTTCCAAAGCAGCAAAGTTGCTTCCGCTTCCTGAAGCGAATACTGCAATTTTCACTTTATTCATTTTGATAATGTCCCGTCGTGTTCACCAATGAACGTCACGCCTTCTGACTTGGTTACACGTCCGATCACATAAGCATCTTCGCCATGAGCTTTTGCAATTTCAATGGCTTTTTCAGCTTCCGCTTCCGGCAGCGCCACGACAAATCCGATACCCATATTGAATACGCTATATAGATCGCGGTCAGTTAATTCGCCTTTTTCTTTCAGCATCTGGAATACAGGAAGTACTGGCCATGCACCCAAATCTACTTCCACTCCAAAGCCATCTGAAAACATGCGCGGAAGGTTTTCAAAGAATCCGCCGCCCGTAATATGCCCCATGGAATGAACGTCCAGTTTTTGATGCATTTCAAGTACCGGCTTTGCATAGATCTTTGTTGGTTTCAGTAATGCTTCCGCCACTGTCCCCAACCCCTCATAGCCTTCAATCGTACTGCTGATGTCGGCACCCAGTTGTTCAAATACAATATGGCGCACCAAAGAATAACCATTTGAGTGGATTCCGCTAGACGCGATACCAACCAATACGTCTCCTTCTTGTACACGCTCGCCTGTTACGAGTTTACTTTTTTCACAAGCACCGACAGCGAAACCAGCCAAGTCGTACTCATCTTCTTCGTAAAGCCCCGGCATTTCAGCTGTTTCTCCGCCTATCAATGCAGCGCCTGATTGCACACAGCCGTCCGCCACACCTTTGACGATTGCCTCTACTTTTTCAGGAACTGCTTTCCCAAGTGCTACATAGTCAAGGAAATACAATGGTTCTGCACCTTGCGCTACGATATCATTGACGCACATTGCCACACAGTCGATCCCGATCGTATCATGACGGTCAGCCATGAAAGCTAATTTCAGCTTTGTCCCGACGCCGTCCGTTCCTGAAATCAGAACGGGTTCCTTATATTCAAGCGCAGATAGATCAAACATTCCGCCGAACCCGCCAAATGCACCTGCCACCCCTTTACGGGATGTTCGTGCTACGTGAGACTTCATCCGTTCCACTGACTCATAGCCAGCTTCAATATTGACTCCCGCTTTTTCATATGCCTTTGACATGGAAAAAGGCCCCCTATCGCATGATTTCTTTTTCGTGCGGCATTGCCGTATCCGCATAAATTTCCGTTGGATACTCGCCTGTGAAACAAGCCAGACATTGGCCGCAATTTTTCATTTCCGATGATCTGCCATTCGCTTCAAGCATTCCTTCTATAGACAGGAATGACAATGAATCTGCACCAATCTCATCGCGCATCTCATCCAATGTACGGCCCGTTGCAATTAATTCTGATTCAGAACTAATATCGACCCCGTAATAACATGGAGCAATTAGAGGAGGTGAAGCAATCACTACATGTATTTCTTTCGCACCCGCTTCACGGAGCATCGCGACAATACGTTTTGATGTTGTGCCGCGGACGATTGAATCATCAACCATTACGACACGCTTGCCGTTTACTACCTGATGCACAGGCGACAGCTTCATCTTCACGCCCTGTTCGCGCAACGCTTGTGAAGGCTGTATAAATGTTCTGCCGACATAACGGTTTTTAATCAATCCTAGTTCATACGGAATTCCGCTTTGTTCAGAAAATCCAATGGCAGCGGATATACTTGAATCCGGAACGCCTGTGACAACATCCGCACTGATTTGTACTTCGCGTGCCAATTGCTTGCCGCAGCGTTTACGCGCAGCATGTATATTGATGCCGTCAATATCTGAATCCGGACGGGAGAAGTAGACATACTCCATCGAACACATCGCGTTATCCGCCGCTTCTGCAAATCGTTCAGACGTCAGTCCGGTATCATTAATAATCAATAATTCGCCGGGTTCAACGGAACGAATATGTTCCGCGCCGATGATGTCAAATGCACAGGTCTCTGATGCAACAACCCATGCGTCTCCGATTTTCCCAAGAGATAATGGACGCATAGCGTTTGGATCTTGTGCAACCATTAATCCTTCGTCTGTCAGCAAAACAAATGCAAATGCACCTTTTAAAATACGAAGAGCTTTTTTTACTCTGTCCCGCTGATTGAGCGAACCGCTGCTGCGTTTAATTAAGTGAGCGAGCACCTCAGTATCAGACGTACTTTGGAAGATACTCCCCTGACGTTCCAAATGTTCTTTCAGATCAGTTGCGTTCACGAGGTTGCCGTTATGCGCAATCGCCAGGCTGCCTGTTGTTGAACGGAAGACGAGCGGCTGCACATTCTCTATACCGCGTCCGTCCTCTGTCGTATAGCGGACTTGCCCGATGGCGCCGCGGCCATGCAGCGAAGAAAGGTTCTCGCTTGAGAATACTTCGTTGACCAGACCTTCGCCTTTGACAGCCTGGAGACCTTTCTCGCCTTTGACGACGATTCCGGCTCCTTCCTGCCCGCGGTGCTGAAGTGCATGCAATGCATAATAGCTGAGCTGTGCAGCATCTTCATGACCCCAAATACCAAATACGCCGCACTCTTCGTTTAATCCTCTGAGTTCAGCAAGCATGCGATTGCTCCTTTCCAAGCAGTGTGGAATTCTTCTACCGTCCCTTCTACTAGGACAGTTCCTTCTGCGTCTTTGATGACAAGTTCTTCATCATCTGTCACTGCTCCGATTTTCACTGCATCCTGAACCTTAGCTTCAAACGCAGCCACTTGTTCTGCGTGTACAGTAACTAGGAAACGTGATTGTGTTTCACTGAATAATGCTGTAACTGCTGAACCTTCAACTGTTACATTTGCGCCCAGACCGCGTGCGCCAAATGCACTTTCACAAAGTGCGACAGCAAATCCGCCTTCTGACAGATCAGCTGCAGACTGTATTAATCCGGCCTGAATCGCTTCCAGAAGCTGTTGCTGGCGTGCTGCTTCAACATCTAAATCGATTGCAGGTGATTTACCGAAGATTTTCCCTTCAATCATCTGCTGCAGCTCACTGCCGCCAAACTCTGTTTCTGTCTGACCGATCAAATAGATCGCGTCTCCTGCTTGTTTGAATCCTGGCGTTGTTACCTGGTTCAAATCATGAACGATACCTACCAAACCAATTGTCGGTGTCGGATAGATCGGCACCCCGTTCACTTCATTGGAAAGGGATACGTTACCGCCGATTACCGGAGCGTTGAGTTTACGGCAAGCTTCTGAAATGCCATCCGCCGACTTTTCCAGCTGCCAGAATACTTCCGGCTTATCCGGACTTCCGAAGTTCAGGCAATCTGTCAGTGCGATTGGCTCTGCGCCGGAACATACTAGGTTACGTGCAGCTTCTGCTACCGCAATCTTACCGCCTGTTTCCGGATCCAAATAAATGAAACGTGAGTTACAATCCGCTGTCATCGCAATTCCTTTATTCGTTCCTCTTACACGCACAACACCTGCTGAAGCTCCCGGCGCGAGGACTGTGCTCGTTCTTGCGCCTGTATCAAACTGATTGTAGACCCATTCTTTTGAAGCAATCGTCGGACGCTGCAATAGATCAAGCAATGTCGTTTTCAAATCAGTTACTTGCGGTTCTTTATTTTCCATCGCCTGGTTTTCTGCAAATGATGCAGGTTCCTTCGATTCTTTTTGATAGCTTGGTGCATCTTCAGCCAATAAATCTGCTGAGATTTCTGCAGCGACTTCCCCTTTATGAAGCAGGCGAAGCATTTTATCGTCTGTAACCCGTCCGATTGCCACAGCATTGATGCCATATTTCGTGAATAACTCGATGACTTCTTCTTCACGGCCCTTTTTCACAACGATGAGCATACGTTCCTGAGATTCAGACAGCATCATTTCATACGCCGTCATATTCTCTTCACGCTGCGGTACAAGATCCAAGTTTAACTCCACGCCATAGCCGGCTTTAGAAGCCATTTCTGCGGCTGAAGACGTCAGACCTGCTGCACCCATATCTTGAATACCGATCAGCGCATCAGATTTCACTAATTCCAAACAAGCTTCCATCAATAACTTTTCAATGAATGGATCTCCCGCCTGCATAACCGGCAGTTCTTGTTCTTCTTCAATTGTAAGTTCGGATGAAGACATCGTAGCGCCATGAATTCCGTCACGGCCCGTTGTCGCACCTGCGTACAGAACCGTATTCCCGACTCCTGCCGCTACTCCTTTTTGAATATCTTCATGATTCAGTAAACCGACAGCCATTGCGTTAACGAGCGGACGCTTAGAGTAGCACTGATCAAACTGCACTTCACCCGCTACTGTCGGAATTCCCATTGTGTTACCATAACTTGCGATTCCCGCTACCGCTTCTTCGAATAAGAATTTATCACGCGGATCTGTTAAATCACCAAAACGCATAGAGTTCACTAATGCTACCGGACGTGCTCCCATTGAGAATACATCACGAATAATTCCGCCTGCACCTGTTGCCGCTCCGATAAAAGGCTCGATTGCAGAAGGTGAGTTATGCGATTCCATTTTGAATACAGCAGCCTGATTATCACCGATGTCCACAATACCTGCACCTTCACCAGGCCCTTGCAGCACGCGTGCACCTTCAGTCGGGAATTTGCGCAGAACAGATTTTGAGCTTTTATATGAACAGTGCTCTGACCACATGGCAGAAAACAATCCTGTTTCCGTATAGTTCGGAGTGCGGCCAAGCATTTCTTCCGCACGCTCATATTCTGCATCTGTCATGCCCATTTGGAGATATAAGCGATTATCTTTGATTTGCTCCGCTGTAGGTTCGTGATTAATTGACATGCTGTTCACCCCGATTATTCATAATTGATTGGAATAATGCTGCTCCATCTGTTCCGCCGATTATTTCTTCCACTGCACGTTCAGGAAGCGGCATCATCCCCAGCACATTACCTTCTTCATTCGTGATGCCTGCGATTGCTTCTGTGCTGCCATCTGTATTTTCTTCTGCATACGTAAAAATAATCTGATTATTAGTTTTTAATTTCTCCACTGTCTGTTCATCCGCGTAATAATTACCGAATTCATGTGCAACAGGCAATGTAAGAACCTGACCTTGTGTATAGTCTTTTGTAAAAGCAGTATTGCTGTTTTCCACTCGGATTGATTCTTGAGCGGAACGGAATTTCAAACCGCGGTTACGCAAGAAGCCGCCCGGAAGCAGACCTGCTTCCACCAAAATATGAAATCCATTACCGACGCCTAACACGGGTTTGCCTGATTCTGCAAATGCTTGAAGCTGTTTGAATGCAGGAGAACTTTTTGCCAAGGCTCCCGGACGCAGGTAATTTCCGTATGAAGTGCCTGTCGGGAGAAGAACCGCATCGAATTGATCGAGTTGACCGGCTTCTGTATGCCAAACGTATTCAACATCTTGCTTTACTGTTTCCTCAATCGCATGATACATATCAAGATCACAAGTAAGACCTGGGAATACTAGAACGGCGAACTTCATTTGCTGGCAACCTCCCCGATTTCAAATCGAAAATCTTCAATGACTTTATTGATCAGCAGATCGTTGCACATTTCATTCACGCGTGTTTCGATTGACTGTTCTGAACCTTCCAGCTCCAGCTCGATTAATTTACCAACCCGTACACTTTTCACTTCTTCGTAGCCCATCTTTTGAAGTGCTTCAGCTGTCGCGATTCCTTGTGGATCTACAACACTTTCACGCAGTGTTACATAAATAGTTACTTTCGTCATTGTCGGTTCCTCCCAAAGTGGAAATAATAGTTTTTTTTAGAGCAGTGATTAATCTTGCCAAATACCAGACTGTTCAATTTCCTGCAATGTTTCTTCCAAATCATCCGTCATAATCGTTACATGGCCCATCTTACGCTTTTCTTTCGCTTCTGCCTTTCCATATAAATGAACGGACCAGTTTGGATAATCTGCAACACGCTTCTGGAGCGGTTCCACATGTTCTCCCAGTACGTTCACCATGATGGAAGGTGCCCAAAGTCTCGGCTCACGAAGAGGCCATCCGCAAACCGCACGGATATGCTGATGAAATTGCGAAATATTACATGCTTCAATCGAATAGTGCCCGGAATTATGCGGACGCGGCGCTAATTCATTAATAATGATTGCACCGTCAGGAAGAACGAACATTTCAACTGCCAATGTACCGACTAACTCCAGGTGCCCGGCGATTTTCTCCGCTGCACTTACAGCTTGTCTCAAAACGCCCTCATCCACTCGTGCCGGTACGATTGATTCGTGCAATATATGATGCTTATGAATATTTTCCGCGATCGGCAGGCAATATGTCTGCCCCGCCGGATTGCGCTGTATAATAACTGATATCTCTCTTTCAAACGGTACGAACGCTTCTGCTATACAAGCAGAGTGTGCAAACAATTCTTCTGCACTGCCCAGCTCATCTTTTGTTTCAAGTTTTACTTGGCCTTTACCGTCATACCCGCCAAAAGCCGTCTTGACGATACATGGAAAGCCTACTTCATCTATTTTCTGTTCCAGTTCTTCAAAGCTGTCAGCTGTTACATACGGCGCTACAGGTGCTCCAGCCGCTCTGATCTCCGCTTTTTCATTAATGCGGTTTTGTGTAATGCGGACTAATTCAGCTCCCTGTGGCACATACGCCTTCTCTGTCAGCCGTTTTAATCCTTCGTAATCAATATTTTCAAACTCAAATGTAATAACATCGCTCACTTTGCTTAATTCATTCAACGCTTCCTCATCGTTATAAGGAGCTACAATTTCAATATCTGCCAGTTGGCCGCAAGGGGAGTTCTTTGTGGGATCAAGTACTGCGATTTTGAATCCTGCTTCTTTTGCCGCAAGCCCCATCATCCGCCCCAATTGTCCTCCGCCGATTATCCCGATGGTCTGTCCAGGCTGAATCATCTTCAATTTAGTTCACCACTGCTTTCCATCGCGATTTTCTTCATTTCATCGCGCCTCTGCTGCAGTCTGCTGCGTAATTCTTCATCTTGTACACTAAGCATTTGAGCTGCAAGAAGTCCGGCATTTGTAGCGCCTGCTTTACCGATCGAAACAGTAGCCACCGGAACGCCGCCTGGCATTTGTACGATAGACAGCAGAGAGTCCATTCCATTCAATGCTTTGGACTGCACGGGCACACCAATAACAGGAACGAGCGTTTTTGCCGCAACCATTCCCGGTAAATGGGCAGCTCCGCCTGCACCTGCGATAATAGCATGCAAGCCTTTTTTCTCGGCTTGTTCTGCATAGTCAAACATGAAATCCGGTGTACGGTGGGCCGACACTACTTTCTTTTCATAAGGAACGCCCAGTTCATCTAATATGTCGCATGCATGCTTCATTGTTTCCCAGTCGCTCTTACTGCCCATAATGACACCAATCTTCGGTTCCAAATCCAATCCGCTCCTTCATGCACAACAAGATTTTATGTAAAAAATAAAAAGGTCCTTGAAAACTCCACTTTTCACATGCACAAAAAGCAGAACTTTCAAGGACCTTTACTAAAACGAATATACAGCCATACATACTCAGCTATTCTTCGTGATTATCCAAGAAAAATTGCTTTCCCACATAGTGTAGACATTTACGGTGTCTTTGTAGAAACGCAGCAGCCAATTCTGCAGCATATACGGGGAACTCATTTACTCTTATTATATTATCAATTAATACATAATCCGTCAACTTAAATCCGAACATTATATTATATGTCTTTTATAATCATTCGTCTTTAAGTTGCCATCTGATTAAATACACATCACTTCTCCTGTCAGCTGCAGTTATTGGCTAGTTTTAACCCCTTGAAACTGAGTTTGTTGCCTGACAGGTATATACTCTTCCCCTACTTGTTCAAATAAAGGCTTTTCCCGCCGGGCAACAACAGTATATCCCAAACTTTGAATTCGCTGCAGGCACTCTTCCAGTGTCTCATCTTCATTTCTGTCAAACCACATTTTCTGTTTACTCATTTAAATAATTTACCTCTTTTCACATTCCGCACCCAGAATCCGCCATGTATCGACTTAGGTTCATACGATATAATAAACGCCTTCGGATCCAGATCCGTTATCGTTTTATACAGCTGCATTTCATATTTACGCGGTGTCAGGATCTGCATAGTGGAGCGGCCTCCGCTTAATCCATTAGCTGCAGAGTCTGTAACCCCATAACCGAGCCGGCGCAATTCAGCAGGTATTTCTTTATTTATATCCGCTGTTATAACATTAACTGTAATATAGCCAAGTGCCAGCCGCTCTTCAATTTTCGATCCAATGATAACACCTGATCCATATCCTACTGCATAAGCAATTAAGTTTTGAATTTGATCCAAATTGTCAAGAACCAATCCAAGACCGATAACATAGACAACTGTTTCTACCATACTCACTATTGCAGCAACATAACGATAACCTTTCAGAGTCAGAATTATCCGTACTGTCATAAAGGATACATATATAATATTGATTGAGAAAATAATTAACACCATTAACATTGCCCCACACCTTTCCACAAGTAGAATAATCGTATCGCGCATGAGGTAAAAACTCAAGGAAAGATTTTTACTATTTACTAATTATTAGTATGGCCGATTTTTTCTTTTCGCGGACTGTATTAGGGGTGATGGAGGTGTGTCAGCGGATTGTGCACCGCGTCTGGGTGCTTGGGAAGGAGGAGGATTGAGAGGAGATGCCGTGTGAGTATGAGCGCTTGGACGGAGGGTTAGAGCGGATGCCGCGCGAGTATGAGCGTTTGGACGGAAACATAGAGCGGAGGCCGCGTAAGTATGAGCGCTTAGCCAGAGGCATAGAGCGGATGTCGCGTGAGTTTGAGCGCTTAGCCAGGGGCATAGAGCGGAGGCCGCGTAAGTATGAGCGCTTAGCCAGAGGCATAGAGCGGATGTCGCGTGAGTTTGAGCGCTTAGCCAGAGGCATAGAGCGGATGTCGCGTGAGTTTGAGCGCATCGCCGGAGGCATAGAGCGGATACCGCGTGAGTTTGAGCGCTTAGCCAGGGGCATAGAGCGGATGCCGCGCGGGTATGAGCGCATCGCCGGAGACATAGAGCGGATGCCGCGCGAGTATGAGCGCTTGGACGGAAACATAGAGCGGATGACGCGTAAGTATGAGCGCATCGCCGGAGGCATAGAGCGGATGCCGCGTGGGGATGAGCGCTTGGCAGAAGGCATAGAGCGGATGACGCGCGGGTATGAGCGCATCGCCGGAGACATAGAGCGGATGCCGCGCGAGTATGAGCGCTTGGACGGAAACATAGAGCGGAGGCCGCGTAAGTATGAGCGCATCGCCGGAGGCATAGAGCGGATGCCGCGTGGGGATGAGCGCTTGGCAGAAGGCATAGAGCGGATGACGCGCGAGTATGAGCGCTTGGCAGAAGGCATAGAGCGGATGACGCGCGAGTATGAGCGCTTGGCCGAAGAGATAGAGCGGAGGCCGCCCAAGTATGAGCGCTTGAACAGCCGGTATGATCAAACATCCAAAAGAATGAGCGGCCAACAGAAAAAATTCTCTCAAAACACAAAAAAGCCACTCCCCAAAGGGAATGGCTTCGCTTGCCTAGCAACGTCCTACTCTCACAGGGGGAAACCCCCAACTACCATCGGCGCTGAAGAGCTTAACTTCCGTGTTCGGTATGGGAACGGGTGTGACCTCTTCGCCATCGTTACTAGACTTCTTGAGTAAAGCTTGTTCACTCAAAACTGAATAAAAGACATTGGGTCATTCAAGTAACTTCTTTTTATAATAGGTTAAGTCCTCGATCGATTAGTATCTGTCAGCTGCATACGTCGCCGTACTTCCACCCCAGACCTATCCACCTCATCATCTTTGAGGGATCTTACTTACTTGCGTAATGGGAAATCTCATCTTGAAGGGGGCTTCATGCTTAGATGCTTTCAGCATTTATCCCGTCCATACATAGCTACCCAGCGATGCCTTTGGCAAGACAACTGGTACACCAGCGGTATGTCCATCCCGGTCCTCTCGTACTAAGGACAGCTCTCCTCAAATTTCCTGCGCCCGCGACGGATAGGGACCGAACTGTCTCACGACGTTCTGAACCCAGCTCGCGTGCCGCTTTAATGGGCGAACAGCCCAACCCTTGGGACCGACTACAGCCCCAGGATGCGACGAGCCGACATCGAGGTGCCAAACCTCCCCGTCGATGTGGACTCTTGGGGGAGATAAGCCTGTTATCCCCGGGGTAGCTTTTATCCGTTGAGCGATGGCCCTTCCATGCGGAACCACCGGATCACTAAGTCCGTCTTTCGACCCTGCTCGACTTGTAGGTCTCGCAGTCAAGCTCCCTTATGCCTTTGCACTCTGCGAATGATGTCCAACCATTCTGAGGGAACCTTTGAGCGCCTCCGTTACTCTTTAGGAGGCGACCGCCCCAGTCAAACTGCCCACCTGACACTGTCTCCTGCCCGGATCACGGGCAAGGGTTAGAAGTCCAATACAGCCAGGGTAGTATCCCACCAATGCCTCCTCCGAAGCTGGCGCTCCGGAATCCAAGGCTCCTACCTATCCTGTACAGGCTGCACCGGAATTCAATATCAGGCTACAGTAAAGCTCCACGGGGTCTTTCCGTCCTGTCGCGGGTAATGCGCATCTTCACGCATATTATAATTTCACCGAGTCTCTCGTTGAGACAGTGCCCAGATCGTTACGCCTTTCGTGCGGGTCGGAACTTACCCGACAAGGAATTTCGCTACCTTAGGACCGTTATAGTTACGGCCGCCGTTTACTGGGGCTTCAATTCAGAGCTTCGCTTGCGCTAACCCCTCCTCTTAACCTTCCAGCACCGGGCAGGCGTCAGCCCCTATACGTCATCTTACGATTTTGCAGAGACCTGTGTTTTTGCTAAACAGTCGCCTGGGCCTATTCACTGCGGCTCTCTCGGGCTATTCACCCTACCAGAGCACCCCTTCTCCCGAAGTTACGGGGTCATTTTGCCGAGTTCCTTAACGAGAGTTCTCTCGATCACCTTAGGATTCTCTCCTCGCCTACCTGTGTCGGTTTGCGGTACAGGCACCTCCCGCCTCGCTAGAGGCTTTTCTTGGCAGTGTGAAATCAGGGACTCCGGAGATAAATCTCCTTGCCATCACAGCCTAGTGTTATATGAGAACGGGATTTGCCTCGTTCTCCACCTCACTGCTTAGACACACAACCAACTGTGTGCTCACCCTATCCTACTGCGTCCCCCCATTACTCAAACGGCGGGGAGGTGGTACAGGAATATCAACCTGTTGTCCATCGTCTACGCCTATCGGCCTCGACTTAGGTCCTGACTAACCCTGAGCGGACGAGCCTTCCTCAGGAAACCTTGGGCATTCGGTGGAAGGGATTCTCACCCTTCTTTCGCTACTCATACCGGCATTCTCACTTCCAAGCGCTCCACCAGTCCTTCCGGTCCAGCTTCAACGCCCTTGGAACGCTCTCCTACCATTGACCATACGGTCAATCCACAGCTTCGGTGATCTGTTTAGCCCCGGTACATTTTCGGCGCAGCGCCACTCGACCAGTGAGCTATTACGCACTCTTTAAATGATGGCTGCTTCTAAGCCAACATCCTGGTTGTCTGGGCAACGCCACATCCTTTTCCACTTAACAGATACTTGGGGACCTTAGCTGGTGGTCTGGGCTGTTTCCCTCTCGACAATGGATCTTATCACCCACTGTCTGACTCCCAAACATAAATCATCGGCATTCGGAGTTTGTCTGAATTCGGTAACCCGGGATGGGCCCCTCGTCCAAACAGTGCTCTACCTCCGAGATTCTTTCGTTTGAGGCTAGCCCTAAAGCTATTTCGGAGAGAACCAGCTATCTCCAGGTTCGATTGGAATTTCACCGCTACCCACACCTCATCCCCGCATTTTTCAACATACGTGGGTTCGGGCCTCCAGTCAGTGTTACCTGACCTTCACCCTGGACATGGGTAGATCACCTGGTTTCGGGTCTACGACCCCATACTCATTCGCCCTATTCAGACTCGCTTTCGCTGCGGCTCCGCTTTCTCAGCTTAACCTTGCATGGAATCGTAACTCGCCGGTTCATTCTACAAAAGGCACGCCATCACCCATTAACGGGCTCTGACAATTTGTAAGCGCACGGTTTCAGGTTCTATTTCACTCCCCTTCCGGGGTGCTTTTCACCTTTCCCTCACGGTACTGGTTCACTATCGGTCACTAGGGAGTATTTAGCCTTGGGAGATGGTCCTCCCGGATTCCGACGGAATTTCACGTGTTCCGCCGTACTCAGGATCCACTCTGGAGGGAATGCACTTTCGACTACGGGGCTTTTACCCGCTGCGGCGGACCTTTCCAGGTCGCTTCGTCTAATGCATTCCTTTGTAACTCCGTATAGAGTGTCCTACAACCCCAAGAAGCAAGCTTCTTGGTTTGGGCTCTTCCCGTTTCGCTCGCCGCTACTAAGGGAATCGATGTTTCTTTCTCTTCCTCCGGGTACTTAGATGTTTCAGTTCTCCGGGTGTGCCACGAGTATGCTATGTATTCACATACACGTACTGTCCCATTACGGACAGTGGGTTTCCCCATTCGGAAATCTTCGGATCAAAGCTTACTTACAGCTCCCCGAAGCATATCGGTGTTAGTGCCGTCCTTCATCGGCTCCTAGTGCCAAGGCATCCGCCGTGCGCCCTTTCTAACTTAACCTATAAAAGGTCCAACGTCATCCTAGCGATAGGAATCAGAAGGTTAAAAAGATTGCTTGAACTGCATATGACTATGCAATTCGGTTGATTACTTGATTACTTTCAATGTCGTTTTATCCAGTTTTCAATGAACAAGAAAAAAGCTTTGAACACTCAAAAAATGAGCCTTCAAAACTGAACGCAAAACGTTAACGTGGTGAATCTAAGATTCATCTTCCGAATGTTTCTGTCATATTTCAGACAAGAGAACATAATCCTTAGAAAGGAGGTGATCCAGCCGCACCTTCCGATACGGCTACCTTGTTACGACTTCACCCCAATCATCTGTCCCACCTTCGGCGGCTGGCTCCCGTAAGGGTTACCCCACCGACTTCGGGTGTTACAAACTCTCGTGGTGTGACGGGCGGTGTGTACAAGACCCGGGAACGTATTCACCGTGGCATGCTGATCCACGATTACTAGCGATTCCGGCTTCATGCAGGCGAGTTGCAGCCTGCAATCCGAACTGGGAACGATTTTGTGGGATTGGCTCCCCCTCGCGGGTTTGCAGCCCTCTGTATCGTCCATTGTAGCACGTGTGTAGCCCAGGTCATAAGGGGCATGATGATTTGACGTCATCCCCACCTTCCTCCGGTTTGTCACCGGCAGTCACCTTAGAGTGCCCAACTGAATGATGGCAACTAAGATTAAGGGTTGCGCTCGTTGCGGGACTTAACCCAACATCTCACGACACGAGCTGACGACAACCATGCACCACCTGTCACCACTGTCCCCGAAGGGAAAGGCATGTCTCCATGCCGGTCAGTGGGATGTCAAGACCTGGTAAGGTTCTTCGCGTTGCTTCGAATTAAACCACATGCTCCACCGCTTGTGCGGGTCCCCGTCAATTCCTTTGAGTTTCAGCCTTGCGGCCGTACTCCCCAGGCGGAGTGCTTAATGCGTTAGCTGCAGCACTAAGGGGCGGAAACCCCCTAACACTTAGCACTCATCGTTTACGGCGTGGACTACCAGGGTATCTAATCCTGTTTGCTCCCCACGCTTTCGCGCCTCAGCGTCAGTTACAGACCAGAAAGCCGCCTTCGCCACTGGTGTTCCTCCACATCTCTACGCATTTCACCGCTACACGTGGAATTCCGCTTTCCTCTTCTGTACTCAAGTCCTCCAGTTTCCAATGACCCTCCACGGTTGAGCCGTGGGCTTTCACATCAGACTTAAAGGACCGCCTGCGCGCGCTTTACGCCCAATAATTCCGGACAACGCTTGCCACCTACGTATTACCGCGGCTGCTGGCACGTAGTTAGCCGTGGCTTTCTGGTAAGGTACCGTCAAGGTACAGGCAGTTACTCCTGTACTTGTTCTTCCCTTACAACAGAGCTTTACGATCCGAAAACCTTCTTCACTCACGCGGCATTGCTCCATCAGACTTTCGTCCATTGTGGAAGATTCCCTACTGCTGCCTCCCGTAGGAGTCTGGGCCGTGTCTCAGTCCCAGTGTGGCCGATCACCCTCTCAGGTCGGCTACGCATCGTTGCCTTGGTAGGCCGTTACCCCACCAACTAGCTAATGCGCCGCGGGCCCATCCTTCAGTGACAGCGAGACGCCGTCTTTCAACATTTCTTCATGCGAAGAAATGGATTATTCGGTATTAGCCCCGGTTTCCCGGAGTTATCCCCATCTGAAGGGCAGGTTGCCCACGTGTTACTCACCCGTCCGCCGCTAACTGTTGGAAGCAAGCTTCCAACAGTTCGCTCGACTTGCATGTATTAGGCATGCCGCCAGCGTTCGTCCTGAGCCAGGATCAAACTCTCCATAAGACCGGCCGCCGATTCGCAGCGGATTGCGTCGTCAGTTTCACTCGCTCAGTCGGTCACGTACGTTAGTACGCTCCCTTCTTCGCTCGATCACTTCCTAGCACTCCACTACGACTCGACACCCGATAGAATGAAAAATCGATTAGCTCGAGTTTCATTTGCTGGCATCAATTAAGATACTCATTTTGTTCATGTCATCGCTAGATGCATAAACTGTATTTCGTTAACGTTTTGCTGTTCAGTTTTCAAGGTTCATGCCAGTCGCTTTCTTGACTGTTCCACTACTATATCAAAGAGATTTTCAACTGTCAACAACTTTAAACATCTTTTTTCAATTTCTTTTAATTTTATTTTAGAAGCTGAATCATTCCGCTTGGCATATATCCGATTACAGCTGTAAAAAAACCGCCCCTCCATTGATCGGAGTAGCGGTTTGTCTTTATTTGATAAATATGAAGTATAAGATGAAGATCACAAAGAGACCGTACATAATTGGATGGATTTCTTTTCTTCTGCCGCTCACCAGCATCGTGATAGGGTAAAAGACGAAACCAATTGCGATACCTGTTGCGATACTGTACGTCAATGGCATAGCGATAATCGTGAAGAAAGCAGGAACCGCAATTTCAAAACGATTCCATTCAATATTACCCAGCGTTGAAACCATCAGCACCCCTACGATAATCAAAGCTGGGGCCGTAACTGCCGGCGTGATGACCAATAGCAGAGGCGAGAAAAATAACGCCAGTAAAAACAGCACGGCCGTAACAATAGAAGCAAAGCCGGTTTTGGCACCTGCCGCAACACCCGCAGTAGACTCAATATAGGAAGTGGTCGTGGATGTACCCATCACAGATCCTGTCACCGTTGCCAATGAATCCGCCAGCAATGCTTTACCTGCACGCGGAAGACGGTCATCTTTCATCAAACCAGCTTGTGTAGCAACCGCCACCAGTGTTCCCGCTGTGTCAAAGAAGTCCACAAAAAGGAATGTAATGACGATCACAAGGAATTGGGTGGTCATTAACGAGCCAGGATCGTTGATGATCGCATCGAATGCAGCGCCGAATGTCGGAGTGACCGGCGGAATTTTATCCACTACTTTATGAGGAACTTCTATAAGACTGACGAGCATTCCTACGACAGTTGTCATAATCATTCCATAGAAAATAGCACCTTTGATTTTTCGCACCATCATGATGACTGTGATGACTAATCCGAAAATCGTCAATAACGTGGGGCCTGCCGTTAAATCACCCAGGCCGACCAGTGTATTTTCATCCCCTACGATAATTTTTGCGTTCTGAAGACCGAGGAATGTAATGAACAAGCCTATCCCCGCTCCGACAGCAAATTTCAGCTGAGCCGGAATTGCATTAATGATCTTTTCCCGCAGCCCTGTTAATGAAAGAACGATAAAAATCAGTCCAGAAAAAAGGACGCCTGTTAATCCTGTTTGCCACGGAATACCGTATGTCAGCACTACCGTGAAAGCGAAGAATGCGTTCAGACCCATTCCTGGCGCTAACCCTATCGGATATTTGGCTATCAAGCCCATAAACAATGTTCCGACAGCAGCTGAAAGTGCCGTTGCGACGAATACTGCGCCTTTGTCCATACGCATGGAATCGGGTAAATCAGGAACAACGTCAAGAGATAACATGATCGGGTTGACTGCTAAAATATAAGCCATGGCTAAAAACGTAGTAATTCCGCCAATGATTTCGCGACGATAGTTAGTACCAAGCTTATCAAACTCAAAATATTTTTTCATTGTGACCTTCCTTATGCTTAGTATGTAAAAAGAGGCAAGCGAAATAACTTCGCATGCCTCTCCTTTAATCCAATAGAAAATAATCTTCTATTACGGATCGTAGTCGAAACATTTACGGTGTTTCGGTAGAGACTTCCAGGCCTTATTCCCAGCGTTATACGATCATATTTTGTTGTTTATCTCATTCCCACTCAATCGTGCCAGGAGGTTTTGCCGTAATATCATATACTACGCGATTCACCTGGTCGACTTCAGACGTAATGCGGGTACTGATTTTCTCCAGTACATCCCAAGGTATACGAGCCCAGTCCGCTGTCATCCCATCCACTGAATGAACCGCTCTGATACCGATCGCATAATCATAGGAGCGCTGTTCATTTCGGACACCGACACTGCGGATATTCGGCAGCACTGCGAAGTATTGCCAAATCGAACGGTCCAAGCCTGCTTTCGCAATTTCATCACGTAAAATGAAGTCAGCATCACGAACGATTTCCAGCTTGTCTTCTGTGATCTCACCAAGTACACGAACTCCGAGACCCGGTCCAGGGAATGGCTGACGGTTCACGATTTCTTCCGGCAAGCCCAATTCCGCTCCAACTGCACGCACTTCATCTTTGAATAAAGCACGAAGCGGCTCAATCAGCTCGAAATCCATATCTTCAGGCAGGCCGCCTACATTATGGTGAGACTTGATAGTGGCAGATGTAGCAGTTCCGCTTTCGATAATGTCTGCATAAATCGTACCTTGCGCTAAAAATTTAATACCATCCAGTTTAGCGGATTCCTCATCAAACACGTAAATAAATTCATTACCGATAATCTTACGTTTTTGTTCAGGTTCTGTAACACCCGCCAGCTTGTCCAGGAAACGTTTGCGCGCATCCACTTTAATGAAGTGCATGCTGAATTGTTCACTGAAAGTCTTGACAACACTCTCGACTTCCCCTTTACGGAGCAAGCCGTGATCGACAAAGATACATGTCAGCTGATCGCCGATCGCCCGGTCGATTAAAGCAGCAACGACAGAAGAATCTACTCCGCCGCTCAGTGCGCATAATACTTTGCGGTCACCTACTGTCGAACGGATCTTCTCCACTTCGATCTCGATGAATCGTTCCATAGTCCAATCGCCCTTGGCTTTACAGATTTCAAAAACGAAGTGCCGTAAAAAATCTTTGCCGTGTTCTGAACGGTGCTCTTCGGGATGGAATTGAATTGCATAGATCTGTTGTGCGTCGTTGGAAACAGCGACGATATTACCTTCAGAGTCCGTTGCTGAAGACGTGAACCCATCTGGTAATTGTGCTACATGAGCACTGTCTTTCACCCAAACGTTCTGCTTCTCTGTTTGTCCCGCGAACAATGCAGATGTGGTATCCACTGTAACCAATTCTTCTTTTCCTTCGCCGTCCGCATTCACTTCCACTGTACCGCCCAAATGCTCGATGATAAGCTGCGTTCCGTAACTGATGCCCAGCACCGGGATACCAAGTTTTAATATTTCCGGATTAATATCATACGCTGCTGCATCTCCTGCAGAAGCTGTACCCCCGGAAAGCACGATACCGACCGGATTCATTTCTTTCAATTCCTCAACAGTCGTTGTATGCGCATGTAACTCACTGTACACACCAAATTCACGGATCGTACGCGTGAAGAGCTGATTATACTGACTGCCGTAATCGAGAACCACAATTTTTTCTTGTTCGACTAACAAAGGAGCATTTGACAACTGATCCACCTCTTCCAATTTTTTAGTGCTGATTCATGCCTCAACTACAAAAGACGCGTAAGAAAGTCAACTTTCCACGCGTCTCTTCCGCCAAAGAATACGATTCATGCTATACGATGACGATTGACGTTCAGTAGTGCAAAATATGCCGAGGTCATATCAAATATTGATTCGATACATATTTTACGCATATTTCGCTAAAAAATCAACATGTTGTACTAATAATTAAATCTTCCCACACTTCATTTAACTTATCCCAATCCTGCGATTTCCAGTCGTTGCCGTAAATTCCTTTTTCATAGGCTGCTGTTAAGACCGACATGCGTTCTCCGCCGTAACGTTCATCCACTTGGTTTGCATAGTTTGAAAGTGTCATGCCGGCTTCTTTCGGCATGCCGGTACGGTCGAGCTGCCGCAATAATTGTCTATATTGCTGTTCAAACTTCTCTCGTCCATTCGGCTGAGCACGTAATTGTCTGACATGCCACCCAGGCAGCCAGCCGCTTCGTTTACTAAATACGACAATACCTGCAACGGCGGATGCGACCAGAAGCGACACATACAGCCACCACTTAGTGAAGAGCCATACCAGCTTCTCTTTCAGTTCGTTAAAAAATGGCGCCGGCTGTCCTTGCTGCTTTTGGAATTCTTTCTGCTTTTCCGCTGCCGGCTGGACAGGCTTTTGGATTTCCTCTTCTTCTTGGCTGTCATTTGGCATGTCATATGTAATATCAGTCGGGTGCGTAAAACCGATGGTCGGCTCAAACGGCATCCAGCCAATTTCCGGTATATACGCTTCCACCCACGAATGTGCTTCGTCGTTGGTTACACGATATACACTTTCCCCTGACGCTTTCAATGCTGGTTCACCGGGAGCAAACCCCTTTACCCAGCGTGTCGGCACGCCCGCGGAACGGAGCATTACTGCCATAGAAGTAGAAAAATTGTCGCAATAGCCTCTTTTCGTCTCAAATAAAAACTGATCAACATAGTCCTGTTCATCTTCCGGCACTGCTACATTTTGCGTGTCATAGAAAAAGCCGTTCTTTTTGAAGTATTGCTCAATGGCTTTTGCTTTGTTGTAAACACTCGTTTCTGTTTCCGTAATCGACAGGGCCAGCTCTTTTACCCGCTCAGGCAAGTTTTCGGGTAGCTGTAAATAACTATTCAAATCCTCTATAACTGTTTCATAGTTCACCATCTCCGGCTTTTGCAATTCGGACAGCATATATTCAGGAGCCATATACTGTATTTCATATTGCTCCACCTTCTCCTGAAGACCCATCAGCAAATACAGGCGATTTGCATCCGTTTCATGCATCAGATCTATGCCGGCAGGTTCGGATATTTTCGTTGTCCCATATGGCGCGGCAATGAACGGCAGCGGTTCTGCAAACTTCAGTACTGCTGATGATACTTCCGCTTCTTCCGGAGTTGCATGCAGCTCTTCGCCGGTCGATAATAATTTTTTATTCATTTCCCTTTCCTGCAGCCAGCCCTTTGAAGTATAGGTGTCCTTTGTTTCAATCCGCCAGTATTGACGGTCTTCCACCGCAGCTTCAAACACAAGTCCGTGATCTTGAACGAAGACTCCGCCAAGCTGAGAATCATCCGGATCATAACCTGCTTTTGCCTGCCCTTTGTCTGAAGCCTGATCTTCGGCTCCGCTTAATGATAATAAAAACGGCACTGGGTCCGGCCATGCCGGCGGATGTACAGGGGCGTTTCTGGAGAATAACCCTACAGCCCCAACGATCAGCATGACTGGCAAGAAAAGAACCAGCATGCGCCTCGGGCGAAGTGATACTCTGTCATTGCCCGCTAGCTTCAGCACTGTAAGACACCCGGTAATGACCATTCCTATAATCATAATCCTGACGATCGAAGAAGATCCATCGTACGGAGTAAACGTATCCAGAACAGAAACAAACAGCACAGTAATGCCAAAGAACATCATCATGCTCTGCCGCACTTCAATCCAATGCCGGATTAAATATGCGATCATCCAAACTAATGTAAACAGCAATAACGTACGGAATAAATTTGACAGGTCACCCAGCTCGCCCTGAAATAACAGCAGAATATTGCGCTGCACATCCCTTAGGATTATGCCAAATGTCTTGAGCGACAGTGACAGCTGATTTAAATACATGTAATGAATCGACCATGTGATATAAAGAAGCTGGACTATCCCGCTGATCCACCAAGGCAGACGCGTCAGCGCCAAAATGAAGAATAGTGCCACATACAGCAAAAAGAGAGCAGGGTGGCCAAAATCAGTCAGCTCCATAATCGGAATAAACCATTCCCACAGTAAAATCGCGCTCAATATGTATAAAAATATAAGCACTTTCCAGCTCATTCGTTGTTTCTTCATACTGCCACCGCCTCTTTCAGCGCCACGGCACGATCAGACGGGTGAACGAATCGCACTTTGACGCCCAGCTGCTTCACTTGGCTGACAACCGAATCCATTCTTTTTACTTCCTCTTCATCCGTAATCATCACAAAACAAACCATGCCTGACGGATTACGGTAAAAATGCAGCACCCGGCGGATAAAATCTAAGCGAAGAGCGGCTGTAACAACAAGCAACGCGTCTTCAGATACCGCCTTCTCCGTCGGCAGCAAGACGCGGTGCGCATCATCAGAGTGAATTTTAGCCAAGTGAACTAATGCCTGTCTGGTCTGATCGGCCGATTGCATACGCGGAAATAAGGATGGCTGAGAACTCGCTGTCATGAATGTCAGCTTGGCCTGATGCTCTCTTGCTGAGACGACTATGGACGCAGCGAACTCTACTGCGTCTTCAAACGCCTCTGATTTACCGCAGTCAAGCAGCACAGTATATTGTTCAGAACGCTGCTCATCAAATTCCTTCGTCATCAGCTTCGAAGTGCGCGCAAATGATTTCCAGTGAATCAAGGATATCCGGTCGCCGGGCGCGTATTCCCTTACACTCGAAGGAGTCGTTGCATCCTTTGCCGGCGTATAAGCTGAAAGCCGCTGACCACCTCTTGTTCCGCCAGCAGCTGACTGATACATCAGACCGGTTACGTTCGGGTAGACCAGGAACGTGTCATGCACAGCAAATACTTCTTTTTTTCTTATCCAATTAAAAAAATCCACCAGTTCAATTTTAACCGCAGGCAACGTATATTCGCCGCGTGTAAGATCCTTAAGCACATAAGAATATTCGTATGTCCTCCTGAAGCCGATCAGCGCCATTTGCCTCACTGTCCGTGTCTGTTTCGCATGTATCCGTTTATCCGCAAGAATTATATACGGCAAAGGAAATGGCCACTTTCTTTTAATAATCAGACGGATCACCGCCTGCCCGTTACGCATTATATGGCGGTCCTCAATATGCCGTTCCACACGTATATCACGCATTGGATACAAATATAGCAGGATGGAGTACGCGACAAACGGCACCAGCATGTAGAAAATAAACCAGCTGACAAATCCTCCCTGAAATTTCGCGAATGCATAGGCGGTTACCCCGATTGCCAGAACGCCCGCAAACCGGCCGAATGATTTCAAATGTTTCATATAGTAGCAGACCTGCGGTTCACCGGCACTTCCAGCCGGCCAAGAATATCCCTGATGATGCCCGCGGCTTCCACCCCTTCATATTTAGCTTCCGGACGCAATATCAGCCGATGTGAGAAGGCGTATGGCGCCAAATATTGCACGTCGTCCGGCAAGACAAACGTACGCCCTTTCACAAATGCATAGGCCTGGCACGCTTTCATCAATGCCAATGACCCCCGCGGACTGACACCCAATGCCACTGAATGATGGCAGCGTGTCGCTTCTGCGCAATCTACTATGTAAGAAATAATTGTGTCATCTACCGTGACTTCCTGCACATCCCGCTGTAATTTGAGCAATTCTTCTACTGTCAGAACAGCTTTAATTTGATTAACCGGAATCTGCTGTTCCGCCCGCTTCAATAACTCCATTTCCTGCTGTTTAGTCGGATAGCCCATTTTCAATTTAAAAATAAAGCGATCCAATTGCGCTTCGGGCAGAGGGTAGGTCCCCTCATATTCAATGGGGTTTTGGGTCGCCATGACAAAAAAAGGTTTGGGCAGCTGGATAGTTGTGCCATCGACGGTAATCGACGCTTCTTCCATTCCTTCCAGCAGCGCCGCCTGTGTTTTTGGGGAGGTTCGGTTAATTTCATCCGCCAGTACGATATTACCGATCAGGGGACCCGGACGAAATTCGAATTGCATCGTTTGCGGGTTGTAGATCGAAACACCCGATACATCAGAAGGAAGCAGATCAGGCGTAAATTGAATTCGTTTAAACTGGGCACCGATTGATGTAGCAAGAGCTCTCACCAGCATAGTTTTTCCGACACCCGGCACATCCTCCAGCAATACGTGCCCTCCTGCCAGCAGCGCCGTAATACTTAATTCCGCAATATCACGCTTGCCGACAATGACTTTTTCTATATTATTCAGCAGTTGTTCGATCCTTTGTGAATGCATAATTGTTCTCCTCCGCCACGAACTGAATCCGTTTTTATATGAAACCATCATACCTGAAACAAATAAGCCCGACAAACAGAAAAACTGCCGGCCCTTTATCTGATAAAGGCCGGCAGTTTTCATTTCCAAAAGTCATCAAATACAGTGATTGGCAAGTGCCGCTTATGGGCAGACCGCAAATAATGTCCTTCTATTTGTTTGCGCGCTTCATCCGACACTTCTTTACCTTCAAGATAGTCATCGATTTCTTCATACGTCACGCCTAGCGCTATTTCATCAGGGATAGCTGGCTTATTTCCTTCCAGATCAGCTGTCGGGATTTTATTGTACAGATGCGGCGGGCAATCCAGCGCTTCCAGCAGCTGTTTCCCCTGACGCTTATTCAGCCGATAGATTGGCATGAGATCTGCTGCGCCGTCACCAAATTTCGTGTAGAACCCTGTAATCGCTTCAGCCGCATGGTCTGTTCCAAGCACAACGGCATGATGAACCGCCGCCGTTGAATATTGGACCTTCATCCGCTCGCGCGCTTTCTCATTGCCTTTATCAAAGTCGGTGATGTGGAGACCAGCCCTGCGAAGAGCCCGCTCGCTGGCATCCACGGCTTCTTTAATATCCACTGAGTAGACGATCGACGGCCTGATAAAGCGCAGCGCATCCTGGCAGTCATCTTCGTCGAATTGAACGCCATACGGTAAACGAATGGCGTAAAAGCGGTATTCTTCTGTACCCGCCTGTTCATTCAGCTCGTCGACCGCCATTTGCGCCAGCTTGCCGACCAGCGTGGAGTCCTGACCACCCGATATGCCAAGTGTGAATCCTTTCAGAAATGTATTCTTTTTCAAATAATCTTTCATGAAATCAATGGAAGTGCGGATCTCTTGCTGCGGGTCGATTTCCGGCTTCACACGTAATGTCTGGATAATTTCTTGCTGCAATGTCAACGTTTCCACTTCCCTTTCATTGGTTTGTATAGTTGTCCACCATCTCATGCACTTCTTCTATATTGCGTCTTTTGTTGTCCCAGCACTTCTGACTGAGGTCGACCGGATATTCTTCGGGGTTCAATGAACGTTTATATTCTTCCCATAGCAACGAAAGGTTGTCCTGAGCAAATTCCCGGATTTTATAGACAGGCGGGTTTTCATAAACAACTTCTCCGCTGCGAATAACTTGCTGATGCAAATTGACCGCTTTAAAGTTCGTTACAAACTTTGAGATGAACGTATGCACAGGGTGAAACATTTTGATGCGCTCTTCTTTTGTCGGATCTTCATCATGCATCGTAATATAATCGCCTTCCGCTTTACCGTTCTCCAGGTCTATGATCCGGTATACCTTCTTGCGTCCAGGCGTCGTCACTTTTTCAACATTGGCAGATATTTTAATCGTATCCATCATCTCTCCGTCACCGTTTTCGATGGAGACGATTTTATATACCGCTCCAAGCGCCGGCTGATCATAAGCCGTTATCAGCTTGGTGCCGATTCCCCAGACATCGACTTGTGCGCCCTGGGCTTTCAAGTTTAAAATTGTATATTCATCTAAATCATTGGAGACGACAATTTTCGCATCCGGGAAACCTGCTTCATCCAGCATTCGGCGTGTTTCTTTGGAAAGGAACGCAATATCACCGCTGTCCAGCCGCACCCCAATGAAGTTAATGCTGTCGCCAAGCTCTTTTGCTACCTTAATAGCTGTCGGAACACCAATTTTCAGCGTATTGTATGTATCCACTAAGAACACACAATCTTTATGACGCTGTGCATAGACTTTAAATGCCGTGTATTCGTCTTTATATGCCTGAACAAACGAATGCGCATGTGTGCCTGAAACGTCCAAGCCAAACCGTTTGCCGGCGCGCACATTACTCGTTGATTCGACACCGCCGATTACTGCCGCACGCGCACCCCAAATAGCTGCGTCCATTTCATGCGCTCTGCGGCTGCCGAATTCCATCACGACGTCATCCTTTACCACTTGTTTAATGCGGCTTGCTTTAGTGCTGATTAACGTTTGATAATTGACAATATTCAGCAGCGCCGTTTCAATCAGCTGCGCTTCGATTAGATTTGCTTCGATGCGGATAATCGGTTCATTTGCAAAAACGAGCTCTCCCTCTTTCATGGAGTACACATCGCCTGTGAAACGGACGCCTTTGAGGTAGTCAAGGAAATCGTCAGCGAATCCAAGCTCTTCGCGCAAGTAGGCTAAATCACTTTCTGTGAATGAAAATTCTTCAAGATACTTCAATACATGTTCGAGACCCGCGAATACCGCATAACCGTTGCCAAACGGGATTTTTCTGAAATACACTTCAAACACGGCTTTCCGTTCATGAATTCCGTCCGCCCAGTATGATTCGGCCATATTAATTTGGTATAAATCTGTGTGTAACGCCAAGCTGTCGTCTTGATATGATGAAGTCATAGTCGTCTCCTTCTTCCGTTGCAATAATAGTGTCATTATACACTATTTTCCCTGTTTCTCAGCAAAGTAACCACCTGCGCATGAAATGTTTTCTGAAACTTTTATGTAATTTAATCGTAGAATTATTACGGGGGGATGAATATGCTCATTTACGCCATAGTGTTTATCGCGTTTTTCAGTTTTTACATTTTACAGAAATTACACGGCATTGAGAGACGGCTGGCGCGTCAGCAGTCTATGCTCGAGCAGCTGACAGAGGGTCTGCCGGGACCTGCCGTTGATGATGATTCTATTCGTTTGCTGATTATACAGGGGGAAACTGTGAAAGCAGTAAAGCGGGCGCGGGAAGTGTTCGGTTTTTCCTTGCTTGAAGCGAAGCAGTACGTCGATCAGCTGCAGGAAGAAATTGGTCCGCAGCAGTAAAAAATATAAATGGAAGACCCATCTCTGCGGGATAGGTCTTCCGTTTTATTCAGTGAATTTCAATAACTATTCCCGTTTTCTGCGGAATTTCAACAATCATCTATTACGATGTACATTGCTTTTACAGGGCCGTGTACACCGATGACCAGATTCATCTCGATATCTGCAGAGTTGCTTGGACCCGTAATAAAGTTGATGCAAGATGGAACTTGCCCGCCTTCATCCAGTTTCTGCCGGATCATATCCGATGCCTGAGTAATTCTTGGAACCAGCGTACTTTTCGGAACCAGCGCGATGTAATGTGCAGGCAGCAGGCTGACCGAACGTCCTTTATCCGCACTGCTGAACAGGACGACTGTACCTGATTCCGCAAGGGTCATGTCGCTGAACGTAATGCCGATATTGGCCTGCTCGGCAAGCTCAATATTTTTATCCCCAAGAGAAACATCCCAACTATTGACGGTAATTTGTTCTGAAGGCCATATGGTATCCAGCAGCTCATCTAATCCATATTCTGCAAATCGGTCATCTTTCCAAAGCGACAACGGACCCCCGCCATATCTGTTTACTGCTTCATGCAGCACGGTGGGCAGCTCAGCTTTCTTTGTCTCAATTAAATCGGTATGAATTTGTTTGCATTGTGCACGCAGCACTTCCAGCAATTCATCGGCCGAAGCATCCTGCAGTACTTTGCGTTGCGGCTGATATTTCCACACAGGCTTGTCTGCATTCATTTTCGGTTCACGGCCTAACTGCGCGGCGATTGATGAAAGGAAACTTTCGCGGTTTTGAATGGTTCCGGCCATAGTCATTCGCCCCCTTTCTGATCATAGAACCAGTCCCGGAAACGGGTGTTGCCGACTGCCGGGAATTCCCGCAAATCTGTCCATTCTTTCAATGGACCGGGACCTGTTGAAATCCGGTCATTTTTCGTCAGCGGCTTCATTGCAGCAGCCGCCATCTTCGCTCCCATGGAATACAGCGGATTGGAAGACGCACCAATTCCAAATGCTTTCATCGCAAGCCGTTCGGAAATAGGCGAACGCCCTTCTTCTTCAACGATGATTCTGCGATGTGTATGAAGCAGTTCATGAAGAGGAATTTTCACAGGACAGGCATCTGTGCAGGCTCCGCATAATGTGGAAGCAAACGGCAGCTCTTTGAAGTCATCATATCCGCCGAGCAGCGGTGACAGTACCGCGCCGATTGGACCTGAATAAATCGAACCGTACGAGTGGCCGCCGATATGACGGTACACCGGACAGACATTGACACAGGCCGCACAGCGGATACATTGCAGAACTGACTGGAATTCTGTACCGAGAATTTCGGACCGGCCATTGTCAACGATGACCAGATGGAATTCTTCCGGACCGTCCGCATCCCCTTCATCACGCGGGCCTGTCAAAGCAGTCACATAGCTTGTCAGCTTCTGTCCGACTGCACTTCGGGTCAATAAACTGACAAGCACTTCAAACTCCTCAAAGGAAGGGACCACTCTTTCCATGCCCATCACGGTGATTTGCGTTTTCGGTAATGCAGATACAAGTCTCGCATTTCCTTCATTGGTCACCAGGCTGATTGAACCCGTATCCGCTATCGCAAAATTACAGCCCGTAATACCAATATCCGCATCCAAAAATTCTTGACGAAGCATTTCCCGGGCATGCAGCGCCAGTTCTTCAGGCTTGGATGTGCGGCGGTACCCCAATTTTTCTTCAAACACTTCCCGAATCTGTTCTCTGTTTTTATGAAGCGCCGGTGCTACGATATGAGAAGGCGGATCATGATCATCTATTTGCAAAATATACTCTCCCAAATCAGTCTCAATTACTTCGCAGCCCGCTTCTTCGAGAACCGTATTCAAATTAATTTCTTCCGTGACCATCGATTTCGACTTCACAACTTTCTTCCCGTCTTTTTTCTCGATGACCTCCCTGACGTACGCACTTGCTTCTTCGGCAGTCTTGGCGAAAAACACATGACCGCCGCGTGCTGCCACATTTTCACTCAGCTGATGCAAATAATAGTCCAGGTTTTCGAGCACATGCTGACGGATTTCTTCTCCATGCGAACGCCATTCTTCCCAATTCCCCAGCTCTTCCGCTGCATCGAGCCTTCTGCCGTGCAATCGTTCTTGCGCGCCTGCTACTGCCTGCCGCATAAATTCGTCAGAAATATTATCTTTAGTACGATCCGTAAAGTTCTTCTTGCTGAATTTCATAGCCATCTCGCATCACCTCATTTCTGATTTATTCGTGACTGTTCAGTACTTGCGCGATATGCATGACCCGGATCGGCTTACCCGAACGCTCAGCGCGTCCTCCGATATTCATCAGGCAGCCGCAGTCTGCACCAATTACATAATCTGCTTCCGTCATGATGGCGCTGTTCACCTTCTCATCTACCATCTGTTCAGAAATGTCGCCCATTTTAACGGAGAATGTTCCGCCAAAGCCGCAGCAATTATGTGCGTTCGGCAACGGGATCATCTCGAGTCCCTCCACTTGCGCCAGCAATTTCCCCGGCTCTTCCTTGGCGCCAAGTAATCGGGTCATATGGCAGGATGGATGATACGTTGCTTTTCCTGTCAGTTTCGCTCCTACATTTTCTGTCTTTAGAACATTGACAAGAAATTGCGTGAACTCATACGTTTTGTCTGCCAGCTCTTGCGCTCTCGGCAGCCACTTCGGATCATCCTTAAATACGTCCGGATATAATTTAAACATCGCGGCACAGGATCCGGAGGGGGTCACTACATAGTCAGCTCCTTCAAATGCCTTGATCATATTCTTCATAGCGGATTTTGAGCTTTCTACATATCCGCTGTTATAGGCCGGCTGTCCGCAGCAGACTTGGCCTTTAGGAAATGACAGTTCACAACCTTGTTTCTCCAATACTTCCGCCATGTCTTTGCCGGTCTCTGCATAAAACATATCCACCAGACAAGTAATAAATAAACTTACTTTCATTTTCATTCACCTCATTTTGGGAATTTCTCTAGTCAACAGGTCATCAGATGACTTAATTATTTTCTAGCATACTATAGATCTTTTCATATGAACAGACGTTTACTATATTTTCTGATAAAAAAATCACCCGCATATAGAACGGGTGAAACGGATTATGGATGTAACGTGCGCATATACTCGGATAAAACTGATTCTACATTTTGTAAATGTGCCTGCATATTCAGTGCCGCAGCATCAGGCGATTGATTTTTGATGGCTGTAAGTATTGCTTCGTGCTCTTCATGCAGACGGTCTGCGGCCGCAGTCTTCGAATACAGACAAATTCTTCGCGTTTCTCTCATGGATTCACTCATTAAATCTGATACGTGATTCATCAGACTGACCAAGATCGGATTGCCGCTTGCACGGGCAACTGCAAAATGAAAATCTAAATCTGCTTTTTCACCCAGGACGATATCGCCTGCGTGTTGTTTCATTTCAACTAGAGCTTCTTCCATCTTTACTAGATCCTCATCTGTTCTATTAACAGCCGCCGCGTGTGCAGCCCCTGCTTCTAATATTTTTCGGACGCCAAGCAAATGAAAAACATCTTCTTCGCTCATGAGCATCGCGCTATGAAGAGGGAACTTCAGGCCGTCTGATGAAAATTCCAATACATACGTCCCTTCCCCCTGACGCATTTCAATTAAGCCCATCGCCCGTAAGGATGTCAAGGCCTCCCGGACAGCCGATCTTCCTACATTGAAATTTTGTGCCAGCTGCTGGACAGAATCTAATTTATCTCCAGGCTTTAATTTTCCGGACCGGATCAGATGAACCAATGCATCTGCTACTTCTTCATATATCTTTTTAGGCTTAATCTGCTTATATTGCAAGTCATTCACTCCTGTCTCCAATATTCATTATAATCGATAATTTGAATGATAGGTTACAACATCTAAAAATTTGTGACAGACAGGCAGATACAAAAAAAAAAAACCCGCCATGGCTCTTTTTTAATTTATATATTTATCCCGGACATCGCGCACTGTCCGCAGAAACCGCACGAGGTCTCTGATGCACGCACTGCGGTATCAGCCGGTTCAACAAAGTCCTGCAAATTCCTTCTCCAGACAAAGTAAGCGTTCTTTCCATTGGAGCCCATCACGATAGCCGGACAGACTTCCGTTTTTTCCAATGACCCGGTGACACGGAACTATCAGCAACAAAGGGTTTTTTCCAATTGCCGATGCAACGGCCCGGACAGCAGCCGGACGTCCGATTGATTCTGCGATATCTGAATAGGCAGCAGTTTCGCCATAGGGAATGTCCCGCAGCACTTCCCAAACAGCAAGCTGAAATGACGTGCCGATGCTATCGAACGGTGAAACAAATTGGCGGATTTCACCGGACAAGTACTTGCTGATTTCTGCTGCAGCATCCGATAATCTGTCTGCATCCTGCATAACTGCCGCTTCACCAAACTGCCTCGACAGCCAGTTTTTCATACGTTCTTCACTGCCTTCTCCAAGACCGATGTAGCAGACACCCTTTTCAGTTGCAGCAAGCGCAACAAGGCCATGCTCTATATCAAAACTGTTCCAGTAAATCATCATCAGCACCGCCTTTCATTCAGCCGAATAATTTTAATCCTACTGCACCTAAAATAATGAGTGATAAGAAGAACAGTCTCTTACCACTTGCCGGCTCCTTAAAAATCAATATCCCCATTAACACCGCACCTGCTGCGCCTAAGCCTGTCCATACCGCGTAAGCAGTACTCATCTGAATTTCCCGCATAGCCAATGACAGAAAAACAAACCCAAAACCAAAGATTCCGACGATCAGTAACAGGCGTTTTACGGAGCGGTTCTGTAAGTAATAATTGATGCTCATTACACCGAAAATTTCGCCAAGACTGGCAATAATTAAATAAACCCATGCCATTGTCAGCCGTCCCCCTTCTGCTCGCCATGTTCATCTGTCGTCATTTTAATACCGACAACCCCAATGACAATTAATCCAATGAAAGACAGCGTAATCCAGGTGAACCCTGCATGGAAGACAAATATATCAACGAGCAGAATGGCTGCGGCTCCTGATCCTGTAAAGACTGCATAGACAGTTCCTGAAGGCAGTTTTTCACATGCTTTTATAATGAAGTAAAAACTGAAAATAATCGCTGCGCCCGTTCCCGCCCATTGCCAGACCGTTTCCGAGTATCGGAGACCGACAACCCAGAAAATCTCTACAACAGCGGCTAATGCAACATACGCCCAAGCCATTATGAAAATCCTCCTTCACCGATACATATTGTCTATCAGTATAGCAATAATTTTACTGAAATAAAAAGACATCAATTGATGATTGAATGGAAACTTGCATCCGTTATTTACACATGATAGAATGAATTCGTCAACACTTTTGCTTATATTGTGAATATTCTTATCGAGAGAGACGGAGGGATAGGCCCGGCGAAGTCTCAGCAACCAGCTCAGGCACGGTGCTAATTCCAAGGGTGAGTCCACCTTGAAGATGAGAATAATCTATACACTTGTATGTTCGGGGGCCTATTCGAAAAGAAGAGGTCCTCTTTTATTTTTTTCTGAAGGGATGGATATTCATGACAAACAGCGGATTAGAAACGAGATTAGTACAACTAGGCAATCACAGTGACGAAAAAACAGGGGCGGTTAATCCGCCAATCTATATGTCGACAGCCTACCATCACGACGGGCTCGGCAAATCTACGGGGTATGATTACACGAGAACAAAAAATCCCACACGTTCTGTACTTGAAGATGGAATCGCAGATTTGGAGTCCGGAGATCAGGGATTCGCGTGCAGTTCCGGTATGGCAGCCATTCAGCTCATCTTATCTCTTTTCAAAACCGGGGACGAACTGCTTGCGCCTGAAGACTTGTACGGCGGTACGTACCGTCTGTTTACTCAATACGAAAATACGTATAACATCACGACAAACTATCTGTCATTTGAAAATGTTTCAGAAGTGGAGCAGGCTATCACGGAACGCACAAGAGCTATTTTCCTGGAGACGCCTACGAATCCATTAATGCAAAATATTACAATCAGCACTTATGCAAAGCTCGCCAAAAAGCACGGACTGCTGCTCATCGTAGACAATACATTCCTGACCCCTTATTTTCAGCGTCCGATTGAAGAAGGAGCAGACATTGTCATCCATAGCGCGACTAAATATATCGGCGGTCACAATGATGTGCTTGCAGGGCTTGTCGTGGCAAAAGGTGAAGAATTATGTGAACGACTGTTTACTAGCCATAACGCCATCGGAGCGACACTGTCTCCATTTGATTCTTGGCTGGTAGTACGCGGCCTGAAAACTTTGCATTTGCGCATGAAACAACATGATGCCAATGCTAAAGCGATGGTCTCCTATTTGGAACAAGAACCTCTCATTTCAGATGTACTGTATGCAGGCGTCGGCGGCATGCTGTCGTTCCGTGTACAGAACAGCGAGTGGGTCGGTCCGTTTCTGGAGAATATGAAGTTAATTTCATTTGCTGAAAGTTTGGGCGGAGTGGAAAGCTTCATTACCTATCCGACTACGCAAACGCATATGGATATACCGGTTGAGGAACGGAATCGACGCGGCGTAGACGACCGTCTGCTGCGTTTCTCTGTCGGCGTGGAAGAGGCGGAAGACCTGATCGCTGACGTCAAACAGGCCCTTTATGCTGCAAAGGAAGCTGCAGAAGGCGTGAAGATACAATAAGTAAAATAAAACAGTCCGCACAGTCAGAATGGAATCGACTGTACGGACTGTTTTCGTATGATGAATTAATGTGCCTGCTGCCATTTTTTCTTTTCGCTTGCATAGACTACCGCCGCCGGTGCTGCGATAAACACCAGCGCCGCGAGTCCGGCCGCCATGCCTGTCAGTTCTTTGCTTCCAAATGAAAATCCTGCTGCCGCACCTAAGCCAATTCCCGCCAGTACCGCCAACGCAACAATCTTATACATAGTAGATCCCGACCTTTCAATTATAAGACTCGATCGTCTCTCCGTGTTATTCGTTGCTTTTAGCATACTCCCATTGAGAACAATTTTCAAGTGCAATTGAGAATCTTTTTCAACGAATTTTAAAATATACCCCAATGTATGGTCCCGCGGTTAATTTTATGAGCGGAAAATGCACATAGAAAAACCGCCCGGGCTGTAAATACCCGGACGGCTGAACTGTTATTATTTTTCCAGCAATTTTAATGATTCACGGTTAAAAGCGGGGATGTCATCCGGCTGACGGCTTGTTACAAGCTGGTTCTGACACACCACGACTTCTTTGTCTGCATATTTCACGCCGGCGTATTCCATATCCACGCGAATAGATTTATAACCTGTTGCATCGCGCCCTTCCAGCGCTTTTGCTGTGATCAGTAACTGCGGACCGTGACAAATAGCAAATACAGGTTTGTCTGCATCCATGAATTCTTTGGCGAATTTCACAAAGCGATTATCTGCGCGCAAAATATCCGGAGAAAATCCTCCTGGAATAAACAATGCGTCGTAATCAGATGATTTGGCATCATCAATTGTTTTATCGATTTTCACCTTTGTATTTTCCTTCAAACCGGTCACTTCTGACCCTTTTTCCGCACCGATCACTTCTACTTCGTGACCAGCTTCCTTATATGCGGCGGCCGGTTTCAGGTATTCCGAATCCTCAAACATGTCTCCAAGTACTGCTGCAATTTTAGCCATAATGCTACCCACTCCTTATATGATGTTCTGCAAATACTATTCCACAACTATAAGTGGTCTAAACATCATCCAAGGTCGAGCTCTCCTTCAGCGTTTAAGTGAGCGTTAATATTTACTGCATCTTTTGAGAAGACATATTTGCGGTTGCCCACTTGAATTTCCGTGCCTCCATAGGCTTTACCAATTTTGATGCAGCCGTCTGCCCGGATTCGTCAGGATTTCTACATGCACTTGTTCACGATGTAATTTTAATATCTCCAATGCTTGTAAAATCGCCTCATCTACCGTGTTCGCCTGGACCGTAACTGCCCTTTTCAACACGACCACCTCCGCCTATAATCCTATTACTTTTATAGTATCATATCGGCGTCGCTTCATTAAAAAAATATTCCAATAATAACTAATGCAGCAATAATATAAAATCCTACGACTCCTATTACATCTGCTCCGATTACAGGTTTCTTTTGGAACACATCAATAAGTTCAATGTCATCACGCAGTTGTTTCACTTCTTTGCGCAGTTCTTCCACTTCCTGATTCAAAGCGGTAATTTCTTGCGTCTGCCTCGTGATCAATTCTTGTGTTTCCGGGTTGTTCACATGCGTTTCCATACATGATCACTCCTTCTCGTTTCATTACTCTACGTTTGGCAAGCAGGCAAAGATTCAAGATGCAGCAGAATTTTACATTTGCATTTTTGCATAGCCGGGTGTATGATACATCTACAGGCTGTATTGCTCGTACGACATTAAGTTTTAACCTTTAAGCTGTAAAAGGGAGTTTATTACGAAACGGAAATGGCATGCCGGGTTCCTATAGAGCAGCCCGGACATACAGGAACGTTTTCCGCAAACACCCACTTTGAGGAGTGGTGGTTTAAAACTTTCTATGACTAAACTACGGCAAAGACGGCTTACATAAAGACATAAAAACACCTTCCATTTCGTATGGAAGGTGTTTTTTGTCTATGTGCAGTGCGGGATTGACTATATGAAGGTTTATCCCTCTTGAATATTTGCTGAATCTGCTTCCCCTGTGAAAAATGTGTCGGGATTTGCAGCTAGCCTTTGCTTATAATCTGCATAATCTTCTTCGGAAACTCCAAAGGGGATATGGATATCAAATCCCTTTGCGTAATCCAGAAGGTCATCCAGAGTTAATTGGCTGGAAACCTCAATCAGATCAATTCTCATTAGCGTATCTTTTGTATAAGGCCTTTGCGTATCAATGAATACGAGTGACTGCAGGAATGCCTGAACGATAGGACTGTTTACTATCAGCAATGTGAATACCGCATCAAGATATTTAGTAAAGCTTAGAAAGTAACACGTATCATCCAGCATCACCGGTTTATTATTGATTGGCATTACTAATGAAAAATTTGATTTTTTATACATACCTGAAATTGCCACTTTATAAGGAGCGAACGAATAGTCTCCTATCCCGAAAATAGAAAAATCCGGCTTTCCTTTATAAATGGAGGATTTTCTTTTATCCAGATACCCCCTATTGTCTTGCAAGTACTTCCACAAGTTCGGGGATTCGTCTTTGATATATAACGTATCCTGGCCAATTTTCCGCTGAGTAATTATGACTTTTTTTCTGGTTTTATTAGGAATAGTCTCCTTTTTTAAATCAGAACTTTTTAACAAGTTATAGACATCCGTTTCCTCTATGTCTGCATACTCTTTAAAGCCGTTTAGTAATTTACCCTCTTCCGTCACGGTAAGTTCCATAATTTTGGAACAATCATGCTTTACACCTGACCGCCAAACTAATGGAGAAACATTATCTATTGCCGCACTGAGTTCATAAGATTCAACGTCTGATACAAACTTTTGATTGACCCAGCCGAATGATTTCATCCTGGCATCAGGATCTGACAAGCTGTAGACGTCGCAAGTATTTACAGGGCCTTTTCCCTTCTCGCCTAACCTCACCAAGAAAAGCGATGCATCTGTAGCTACATCGAACTCTTTTTTCGCGTCAAAGTTATACAGTTCTAATGTAGTGATATTCCAATCCTGATTGGGCAGCGAATGGACAATGTTTTTGGCAATAGAATTTTTACAAAGCATAGCAAGCGTCCCTTGTTTTGTCTTGTTCAACAAAGTGAGCAGCTGGGTAATGATGTACTCTGATAAATCGAAATTACTCTTCCCTGTGATGGCATCCAGTCCGCTGTATTTTTTGAAGTTGGATTTCTCCGGCATATTGGCAGAGCTTAATGTGCTGAGTTCAGCGACAGTAATCCAGGGCGGATTTCCAAGCACCAGTACTTCTCCTTCCCCTTCAAGCAGATGTTCAGGAAATGTATGTGTGAAAAAATCGTCCTGATGTATTTCCATAGTAAGCTTATCTTTTCCGAGAAACTTAACCGGGTTATTTTCCAAGATGAACTTTTTAAAATATATTTCATATTGCTTTTGAATTTCTACCCCATATATCTGATCTATCTCTTCAAAGTTCTGCAGGGCGGCGCGGATAAAGTTCCCTTTTCCGAACGTAGGCTCTATTAATACAGCTGGGCTGATTCCCTTTTTCAAAAGAACTTTACAAACTCTGTCAGCCAGGTCCTCAGGAGTTTGAAAATCTCCAAACTCTCTAATTCCCACTTGCAATTCCCCATCTTTATATGACTCTTTCCAAAACCGGACTTCTTCGCTGTCTTTAAAGAAGTTACTGATTCCGTAAGCATCCCGCATTTGTTCATTCAGCAGACTCACATCAGATGTTTCATACGACTGAACGATCTGTTCCCATACTTTCAGACTGTTGTTCATACGATTTTTTCAATTCCATCGATTGATGAAGGCATATCTACAATTCTCTTGTACTGAAGTCTCCATTGCAATGCATTCGAGACCGTCAGATAGCCTTGCTTAGGACGATTAGCCAAAATTTCATTGGCCAGATGTGTATAGACTATTTCATCTCCGGGAATGTTTTTATCCTCAAAGAAAGCAAACAAGTCATCCGCATTCCCGTCATTGTCTAAAATCGTGTTGATCATTTTAGTCGTTTGGAAATCAGCAGTTCTCGCTTTATCAATAAACGCACAGCTGACAAATTTGAATGTGGCTGTCCGCGTGACTGGATCATCGACTTTTTCATAAACGAACAACAGCAGATTATAACCGAGGCCGTAGATTTTTTGGCTCGCGGATTTGAAAGGACATGAGGATTGGGGCTGTCTTGCGGATGTTACTTTAATATCAGTCAGAATTTCTTCCCCTGGCAGGTCAATACCGCTGGCAGAATTCCCCTTGGAGAACGAGTACTTTTCAGTCAGATACTCTTTAAACTCATGCTCAATGTAAGTGCCTACAGCTTTCCCGTCAGTCGTACCGTACAAATGCGGGACTTTCACCTGCTCCTGATACATACAGAAATTACGCGCTTCTGTTTTTATCGTGTCGATTGTCAGTTCAATAATGGATCCGTCTGTCTCTTCAATTGCACTGACCGTATTCAGATCTTCTCTTTTCATTCTGTATCCCCCGTTTCTCATCAATCTCAATTATACCTGCCTGCTCTCTTTGTAACAAGGAAGAGGAAAGCAGAAGAAAAGAGGCTGGGACAAAACTAAAAATAAAGCCCGTTCCCCTGCGCTCCAAAAGGCACGCTTTCCGCGGGGCGCGCTTGAGCCTCCTCGTCGCTGGCGCTCCTGCGGGGTCTCAACATTCGCGCTAAATCCCGCAGGAGTCGGCCTTTTTCCGCTCCGGTCCACTCAAATGCTTTGCAAAGTATTTATTAAAAAATAGACAAAAAAAGCGTAAGGGAACTCCTTTACGCTTTTTTCATATTATGTCCCAGTCTCTCTCTTCCTTGTATTAAAAGTTATGCTGCATTTCGGCAAGCTTCTGCGCATTTGCGGCATGCTTCTGCACATTTTTTGCAATGGTCGTGTTCGTGCTTTCCACATTCTTCGGCACATGCATCGCAAATTTCCGCACATAATTGCAAAATTTTGTCTGTAAACGGACTTTGCCTTGTAATCGCCTGAATAGCATATGTACAGACATCTGCACATTCACGGTCTAATCGTATACAGTCAGCCATCATCTGCAGATCTTCTTCTCTTAGACATGCGTCGAAACAATGATTACATGCTTTCACGCACTCCTCCAATACCGTCAGTACTTCTTCGTATTTCTGATTCATTTGATCGCCTCCAAATGGTATGTTATTTTCACTCTTCCCGCATCTTCTGACTGATAAACCATATATGTTGCCGTTCCTTTTTCATTGAAAGCACTTTCAATTATTGGTTATAATAAGCAGTATGAATAAAATAGAAACGAATGAGGTGTTCTGCATGAAATTATTTAAATGGACAGGCCCGTTGGAAGAAGCAGGAAATCTGCCGGAAGAAACCCGTGTGTCTTTGATGAATAATGACGAAGAAGTGCTTGTATTGCAAGAAGCGGAAACGACATCGCTCGACAATGCGGTTGAATACGAAATTTTAGACCAGAGCGGTGATTTGCCTTCAGGACGTTTTGCCGTTTTGAATAATATTCCTGTAACAGAAGAAGGCCGTGAAATTTTTGAGCAGCGCTTCAATAACCGGGCACGTCTGATTGAAGCGGAGCCGGGCTTTGTTGCGATTCGGGTACTGCGTCCTGTCAGCTCCGATACATATGTAATTCTGACGATGTGGGAAGATGAAGAGTCATTCCATAATTGGCAGTCCTCACAGGCATACGGTAAAGCACACGCGAAACGCGGCACAAAAGAAGGTGTCGATCAGCGCCCTAATATCTTCCCAAGGCCTTCTTTTGTAACGACTTATAAAAAATAACGTATAAAAAAATGATATCTGCAGAGACTACTTCTGAATACGAAAACAATATGAGGAGTGAGTTTCTGTGGGTATTTTAGATGGTAATCCAAAAGATCAACCGTTGCATTACGGGGAGATTACAGCTATTTGGTCATTTATGGGTGCAAACAACGGTCTTATCAGCGGCTACGAAGCCTTCGTTAATCATGCGGAAGATCCAGAGTTGATCCGGCTGCTTCAAGAAGCGATTAAGATGATGAAAGCGGAAAATAAGGACTTCGGTAAAGTGTTGAAGTCAAATGGCATCACGCCTCCGCCTTCTCTGCCCGAAAGACCCGAAGCTAACGCAGAGGATATCCCAGCCGGCGCACGCTTTATGGATCCGGAAATAAGCGGAGCCATATCGATTAACGTAGGACAGGGCCTCGTTTCATGCAGTATGGCAATGGGTCAATGTCTGCGTGAAGACGTGGCGGCAATGTTTGCAAAATGTCATATGGAAAAGACTGCATTCGGCGCTAAATTGCTGAGCCTGAACAAATCAAAAGGATGGATTATCCCTCCGCCGCTTCACCTGAACTAATCACTGCAAAACTTCGCTGACCGTCTATCGTAAGCGGAGTTTTTTCATGTATAAAAGCTTTGTTTCTGCTCACTCTAATCACGTGGATGAAAATCGTCTAACAACACAAAAGGACGGGGATTCTTATGAAGAAGCAGGAACGAAAGCAGCGGAAACAGCATTCTCAGAACGAAAGAACACAACAGCCGGAAAACGTGGAGTTTGGCGAAGAATTTACTTTTGATGAGAAACGGCAGCAGCCAGACAGCATGCCAAACAAAGAGCGGCGGAACCAAAGAAAATAAGAAAAAAGAGTTATTCAAGAAGTCATCTTTAGACTTCTTGGAATAACTCTTTTTTTACTGCGGATGATGAGGATATGCGACAGCTTCGCAATGGTTATTCTATCGACCCTGTCCCTTGCAGAGCCACATCTACATGGATTGTAAATTTCATATCCGGATACACTTTTTCCCATTCAGCAAATAAACCTTCTTTATGAAGACGGGTAATACGAAAACGCAATCCAAACCCTACAGGATCCAGTTTCTCTTCTTGCATTTCAGTCAGGAAATGTTTGATTTTCTTTTTCATTTCCTTTGATGCCAGACGATTATATTCCTCTAAATTTGAAAGCAGTATTTTCTTGTTCGCCTCTTTTATAACGCCCTTTATTTTGAAGTGCATTTCTATGGCATCAGGCGTTGTATTTCCATTCTTAGTAACAAAGCGATAGTTCATCTTACTTTGGCTAACATCTATTAACAGCTTAAGATCCTCGTCTTTAACCAAATACGTAAGTCCTGATGCACCTTTCAGCAATGAATTATAGTATTTCGTTTCAACGGTGGATAATACTTTCGGATCGCTCTGGTGATCAACAACAACTGCATTATTCACTATTAGTTCATCATGTTTGTCATTCGTTTCAATTAACGGCAGCACCGGATTAATACCTTTTGCCAATACTTCCCTTCTTAATTGAAATAAAAAGGTAGTTACAATAAACGGACTTTCATTTGCAGTTCTTCCGAAAAAGTTGAATAATGCAACCGATGCGGGCGCTTCTGTCGAAGGCTCCACTTTTAAAACAGTTTCCGCCGAAGGTCTGGCGCCTGCAACGTACGCAATTAATTGGATATCTCCCCGTCTAATAAAGTAATCCATAAATGATTGCATATGATTCGTCAATAATTTTTCGTTGACGATTATCGTTTTCATATGACCAAGCTCCAATACTTTATCCACATGTGTTTCCAGCATCCGAATAGCTTCACCCACCGATTCTCCTTCACGGGAAAGATAGGCGTAACTCGGCTTATTGCTCTCTTTAATCGCTCCGAATGGAAGGGCAACTTTCAGTGTGACTTTATATCCGTTTTCCAGATGTTCAGCCGGGTCAATCGCTATCGCGGAGACAAATAGAAGCTTATCAATATCTTTAAATGCACAACCTGACTGCAGTAATACACTGCTCATACACAATATGACAACAAACCATTTAGTAATTAAGGGAAGTTTCATGACCTTGCCCTCCTGTTCACCAGCAGCATGAGTATCATCAAACCGACAAATACGATTGGAATTAACTGAAAGAAATACTGACTGTAAAGAAATAAATCATAGTCTGTCACTTTTAACGTTATAAAAAATGCGGCAGTCCAAAACACTATAATTACTGCTGCCATACTGCTGTACTTACGAATACCTGCACTTAACTTTTCCATGCCGAATACACTTTCAAACAGCTTATATGCAACATGCCAATGCAGAATAATATTTAAAAATGCCACGGCCAGGAAAAGAATTAAAAAGATAAAAACTACACGCTCAATTACTCCATACTTCATCCGAATGGAATCACTGGTAAGAATCCATGGATAAAGAATATTTTCAATATCATCAAATCCTAATACGCCTATTGGAATAAAGTAGCTTGTGAAGACTGTAAACGTGCCCAAAGAGAATACAATCAATGCTTGTTTTATGCCAAATTTCATTCTTTTCTTAAGTAATGAATTGAAAATAATTATATCGAATGCCCCAACAAAATAGAATGCTGTAGTGGAAAACACAAGATAACTTGGCGGATTGTCAATATACGTCATAGCCAGCACAACATAATCCCAATTCATTTGTTCTGCAAAGTAAATCTTCACCACATAATACACTGCAACCGGAAAAAACAAGATAAAAACGAGTTCAAGCATATATAATACGTTTCTGCTTTGCATGATTAAGCTATAACTGATTACTATGACAAACATCGAAATGACTGTATATACCGACATTTCGGGCGTCAGAAATCGCAGAAGAATATCAATATACGTAATTAACGTCTGAAAACCTGCAGTGTACCAAATACCGCCAAGGAAAAGCAGGACCGGAACTTTAATCCATCCGCTAACATACTGCGTCAAAATTTCAGGCAAACTTTTTCCAGGAAACGCTTTGAGCGAAGTAATTAAAGCCCAATTCATAAATACTCCAAAAAACAATCCCATAATAATTGCAACAATCGCCCCGTCTTCACTTTTACTGAATAAGATTCTGGGGCCCGCAGCAATAAGATTTGCGGCCATATTGGATAACAGCAAAAAATAAACAAAGCGGCTCATGAATCATCCGCCTTCAATTCTTCCCGGCGGTTTTGCCAGAACATCCGTAAATACGGCTCACCGTAGCTGTCTTTGTTAACTAAATACAGCATCAATCCCAATAATCCTAGCAGTGCACCCGCCAAACCAAATACCGTCGTATACAGTAATAATAAAAAACGGCAGACCCTGATGGCATAACTCATTTCACTGATCGGTATAACGAATGTAGAAATTGCCACCAATGACACGACAATCACCATAATATTGGAAGTCAAGGCAGCTTCTACTGCAGCGGTTCCGAGTATCAGTCCGCCGACTGTGGTAGCGGTCGCACTGATCGCGTTTGGCAGCCGTATGCTCGCTTCCGTCAACAGTTCGATAAATATCAGCATGAAGAATACTTCAATAAAAGACGGATACGGTACGCCAATTCGGCTGGCTGCCACGGTCAGCGCGAGTTCCGTTCTGAAAATATCCGGTGTATAGGATGTCACTGCTACGTATAACGCAGGCAGCGTAATACAGGTAAACAGCCCTCCATACCGAAGAGAACGAATTAATATCGAAACCCAAAATGGATAGTATTCATCTTCCATAGACACCATAAAATCAAAAAACACTACAGGTGCAATTATGGCATGCGGACTTCCATCCACCATGATAACGACTTTACCTTGCGCCACATTGTGAAGAATCCGGTCTGGTCGTTCAGTCAGCATACTGGTGGGAAATAAACTGTATTTCTGGCTATTCAAGTAATATTGTAAATCCCCCGAGGCCTGAACCAGCTCGACTTCCAATGACTGAATTCGTTCCCTGACTTTTTCTAAGCGCCCTGGATGCACTTTTCCTTCGTCATAGACTAATGCGATATCACGATTCGAAATATCATTCAACTGCATCGGTTCAATAACTAAAGACGGTTTATGATAGCGTTGCCGAATCAAATTTATATTTGTTTCTATACTCTCACTGAGGCCAAGCTGGGGTCCATGAATTGTCGGTTCCATAATAGCATCCTGGACTGTATTCGCCGCTACTAATTTTAGTTCAAGTAATGTGATTTGCTTATCCATCATCACAAAAACATTGCCCTTCGTGATTTCGATTAGCACTTCCTGATCCCCTGTCGGCATTTTGGTATCGTATGGCAGTGATTTTATATATTCTGAAAAACTATGTTCCTGTGACATCTCATAAAAAGGCTTAATCAGGATTTCCTGAAGCTGAGCCATATCTACCACGCTTTTTAAATACAGCAAATGAACAACTTTTTCTTTGCTTTTCAATGTCTTTTTCACTATATCAGCAGAAGGTGCCAATCCTTTGACAAGCCGGTTAAAATAAGCCGGCATTTCTGTTTGTCCCGTTAATTCATCCACACTTATCACTTCTTTCTGATCACGCTGATTGAATTTCAGTTTGTCCAATCCTTGGAAACTTTAATCATTTATAAATTTTCTTTTTGCCATTTTCTTCTGAAGTGAAAAGTTGTATATATCGTGTTTCAGATGAACAAAAACCGGTTATTATACAGATAAAGACTGTTTCTTACGCGCGAAGAAGAGGAGGAGTATTTATGAATTTGGCTGCAATTGGAGTTCCCGGATTAATCATTATTTTAGTGATCGTTCTAATTTTATTCGGCCCCCGCAAATTACCTGAGGTGGGATCAGCTGTAGGTAAAACGCTGGCAGAATTTAAAAAGTCTGCAAAAGACATCATGGACGATGATGAAGAACCGAAGAAGATTGAAACTAAAGAGCAAGTGAAATAATTAGTTGTTGTTACAGCAAAAAAGCCAATCGCATGTGATTGGCTTTTCCCCTTGTTATAAGATTGACTTTCTTTTACTGGATGGGGGAATCTGCAATTCTTCCCGGTACTTACTGATCGTCCTGCGTGAAATTGTCACTCCTTGCTCCTTCAAGAAATAGTCGGCAATTTTTTGATCGGATAAAGGCTTTCGCTTATCTTCATCTGCCACGAGTGCTTTCAGCGCTGCTTTGACAGACGATTGCGAAACACTTTCTCCGTTTTGTGCTGCCAGCTTGGACGTAAATAATGAACGCATTTCAAAAGTTCCCGCTGGTGTTTGTATTACTTTATTCGACACCGCCCGACTGATTGTCGATTCATGCATTTCTATACTGTCTGCAATATCTTTTAATGTCATAGGCTGTAAAGCTTCACGGCCTTGCCGGAAAAATGTTTGCTGTTTTTCCAGAAGATCCGTGACGATACGGATCATGGTAGTGCGCCTCTGTTCTATACTCGTTAATAACCATTGCGCTTGTTTATGATAGCCTTGCAGGTAGTTAGAAAGTTCAGACTTCCCTTTCAGTGAAGATACATATTCCTTGCGCAGACTGATCTTTGGCAGTTCATGATCATTCAGATGAAACGTCAGCTTGCCTTGTTTTTCTTCTACGATCACATCAGGAACCATAAATTCCGTCTTTGTATTTGCAAGCTCCGGGCATGGTCTGGGATTCAGCGTTAATAAAAAGTCATACAATTCCTTCACGTGAGGCATTGTGATATTCATACCTGTCGCAATATCCTGCCATTTCCTGTCCGCCACAAGCGGTAAATAATCCGCAATGAACGTTTCAGCAAATTCAGGGCAATCCTCGCTCTGCCTGGCCTGCAGCAGCAGACATTCCCGCAAATTGCGCGCACCGATGCCAGGGGGACCAATTTGCTGCAGCAATTCAATTCCTTTTTCCACTCCCGTAACTGACTGCATTTCTGCTGATAGATAGCCGTTGTCATCCAGGCTGTGAATCAGCCGCTTCAGAAATTGCTTCGTTTTCTCATCAGGAAAATTGACATTTATCTGTTGAATCAGCTGGTCACGTTTCCCCTCTTCATCCTGCTTCACCCATTCTTGTGAATCAGATTCTGAACTGGCATACGATCGGGTGATCCGTTCCTCAAATGAATGATCTAGTTTTGGCTCTGTTAATTCAATAAGAGGATTTTCCAGTTCCTGCTCCCGAATATATTGTTCCAAGTCATATGTGCATAATTGCAGCAACTCAATAGCCTGGCGAAGCTCTGTTGTCATGTGCAGACCCAACTCCTGCTTTTGCCGAAGGACCATCTCCATAGCAGTTCCCTCCTAACGTACATTATTTTTAAAGATAACAATTGGATGCGCTTTCATTTATATTCATCTATCATATCATGCTTTTCATCTGTTGATAAAATTTTTTAAAAAAACAGCAAGGAAGCCAGTGCCCCCTTGCTGCGTTCTATTCATTCCACCTGTTGCGTCCCTGTTTAATCCAAGAGGAAATAGTAACTGTACGCGCTCCCTGGTACCTTACCGCACTTTCTGCATCTTTAATCTGATGATGTTCTTTATCCACTGTTACGCTGGTTCCGTATGGGTTCCCGCCAGCTAAAAATATCGAAGGATCAGAATAACCCGGCGCTGCAATAATTGCACCCCAATGCATCATTGTCGTGTAAAGTGCCTTAATGGTCGATTCCTGACCGCCATGCGGATGATCAGCTGAGGACATTGCACTGACTACCTTATTAACCAGCTTGCCTTGTGACCAAACTTCTCCTGTCCCGTCTAGATATTGTTTCATCTCAGATGGAATATTTCCAAATCTTGACGGCACACTGAAAATGATTGCATCTGCCCATACCAGATCCTCGACCGTCGCTATAGGCACATCTTTCGCTTTTTCTCTATGCGCTTTCCAGGCTTCATTTTTGTCAATTACATCTTGTGATGCCAATTCCTCCACACGCAGCACTTTTACTTGCGCACCGGCCTGCTGACCGCTTTCCGCTGCCCATCTGGCGAGCTGATAATTCGTGCCTGTCGCACTATAATATATAACTGCTAAATTTACATTCGCCACCGACGGCTCCCTCCTTACATCTATTGAACAGCCAGCAACTATCCTCATTCGGTCAATAATTGACTGAATGAACCGCTAACTGTTTCCGGCCAAATAAAAATCATGCACTTTTTTTACCAATATAGTTTTCTATTCTACTGGAACTAGAGTCCGCTGGTTCCTTATTTCCCATTGGGGCGCTGTTTTATCCGTTGAACTTGCCCACTATTTATTACTTTACTAGTTGTTTTATGTATGCGTTCTCTTATAATTATATATTATTCATATTTCCTATTCCATGCTAAAATGGATATAACGAGTCAGAAAGCTGAGGTCCTTATCCAATATGAATAGTATTACGAAACGACTCATTCTATATATAACAGGATTATTTTTATTATCGTTAGGTGTCAGCTTTTCAATACAGGCAAACCTCGGCGTCTCCCCCGTATCATCTTTAGCATACGCGATTTCACTCACTTCAGGATTAACTATTGGGACTACCACTGTATTAGCAAATATTCTATTTGTTTTTATTCAGATTCTGTTGACAGAAAAACGTATTGGACTGCGTGAATTCATCGTTCAGCTGATAATCGTATTTCTATTTGGTGTTTTCATGGATCTGACACTGGCAATCGTTCAATTATTGTCTGCTCCTGAAACACTGCTGGGAAGATACATATACTTAGCAGTCAGTCTGTATGTTATTTCTGCCGGATTGCTGGCCTATTTCACCGCGAAATTACCATTAATGCCTTACGATGCCTTAACGTATGTTATTAGTGACCGATTCAAAATGAAATTTGGGAAAGCAAAGATCACCAGCGACTTGCTGAATGTAGTATTGGCAGGCATCATCTGTTTAGTATTTATCCATACGCTCGGAGCTATTGGAATCGGTACTCTATTGGCAGCGTATTTCATCGGAAAGATCCTTGGTTATGCCATGCCTCGTTTCCAGCCCGCGCTTCAGAGCTGGGTACTTACTAGCAAAAAGGATTTGACGGCAAAAGAAAAAGAATTGCCTGGGCCCCTGCACAAATGAACGTATAGTACAAAAGGAGATGTTCCGTAAGTCGAAGCAATACGGCTTCCAGGGCATCTCCTTTTGTGACTGGGAGTTATAAAGTTTAACGCTGCGGATGACTTCTGAAAAAGTTTAGGTTGATGAACGAATAAGGGCTGCCTTACCGCCCACTGTCCTACATGCTAATTATTTCTTATATACTAAACGAAACTTCTCACAAACGACCGGCATCGTGTCGTAAAAATCCCCGTTGATCTCTTTCAGCTCTTTCGTAAAAAATGCCTCATGGACTTCCCTCCAATAGCGAAGAGAGCGATCCCCTTCCCCTTCCAGGTATGCATGCTCTTCCGTCACTTCATTGAAAGGAACTACTTCCACCGATGTCGTTTCAACAATCGCTGCTGCTATGCCGTCACCATCGAGAATAATATTATGAAGACCCGGCTCGGGCAACGGTTCATTTTCCGCTTGATACAGGAGATAGTTCGATGCGGTTGCCGTTTTAACTCCTGCTGCCGTCAAATTCAACAAATTATCCGCCATCTCTTTTGAATCACCAAAAGACCATGCTTCGTAGCGGTCAGGGGCTTCGGGCTGAATTTCTTTATATTTTTCCCACATTTGAATGACCGATTTTCTGCTTACGTACTCTTTCCATGCAGTGATTCCGCCTTCCAGCACGACTGCATGATAATTACGGTCAGAAAGAATGGCTGCGCATCTGGCCGCAGAGTTTCCTGTCGTACACGTAATCACCATTTTTTTGTCGGCCGGTAATTCCGGCAGGCTTTGGCTGTGTTCTTCTTCTAGCTGAAATATGTTGGTTTTCGGCAAGTTCAACTCTTGGACAGCATCACCTTCAATATGAAAATGATTGTATTTATCTTCTGCACGCACATCCACCAGCAGAAAATCCTCCCGAGCTTCTATTTTCTTATATAATTCTTCCGGAGTAATTGTTGCAGCCATAGTTATTCATTCTCCTTATCTTTCAGTTGATGATTTCTATTATACCTTCACCAGACTGCTTTTTGGGAAAGTTACTGACAATTTATATTTCTGTGGTATATGTAAATAATTCATGTTATCAAAACAAAAAAGATAGGTATCCTCCAAGTATGTAAATTAGAGAACGTCCTATCTTTTATCAGTGTGTGTTATCCTGTCGAAAGTTATACATTATTTTTACTGAAATTTCGCCAGCATACTTCGACGGCATCATTTATGCATTCACTTGAGCAGGTTCATGCCATGGATAATTGTTCGTTAATACCGTAGCCAAATCTTTACTTTGCTGCTTTCTCATTTTACGGATTTCAGCCCGCTGCGGTGCGGTTTCATGCAAATATTTTTCCTCTTCTGTTACAGGGATAACACGGGGAACGGTTAAAGGCTTTTTATCTTTATCCAGTGCCACAAACGTTAACAATGAAGTCGCCGCAATTTTACATACGCCGGTAGCCAAATCTTCCGCAATGACTTTCACGAATATTTCCATGGAAGATGTCCCGGTCCAAGTCACATACGACTCAAAGCATACTGAATCGGAAGGACGGATCGGATACAGAAAGTCAACAGAATCCATAGATGCCGTGACACAATCTGCTCTGCTGTGCCGAGCTGCAGAAATCGATGCAATTTGATCAATATCGCTCATTAAACGTCCGCCAAACAATGTGTTATGATTGTTAACGTCGTTCGGAAACACCCTGCTCGTACGTACGACCCTTGATTCCCGACACTGCTTTTCTAGTTTCATTGTAAATGAAGCCTCCTCTGGATTGTGCAGCAAATTACTTTATAAGTAATTTGAAAAATTAAAATATTCCTTTTTTGTATATCATCTAAATATACGCCTCGTTCACACAACTGTCAAGAATAGACTTCCATTTACATTTCTTCTATTGGTATTACTTGCTTTCTTGAAGCATCGGCAGATCCTTTTCTTCCAACAGACCTGTTCCCAGCAGACCTTTCATAATTCCATCCTCAGCGCATGATGCTGTAATAAAATCAGCAATTTCTTTTAACTCAGGAATTGCATTATCCATTGCAATACCAGTGCCAACGGTCTTAATCATTTCCATATCATTTTCACCATCGCCGAATGCGTAGCTGTTTTCGACAGGGATCTGTAAGTATTCGAGCATTTTTTGAATACCTATTGCTTTTGAGGCGCCATTAGGCAGCATATCGACTGAGCATTCATCCCACCGAATAAATGTATAGTCTTTAAATACATTCATATACTCTTCCATTTCGTTAGGACTGGAATAGATCTGCACCTGATTAACATCGGAATGAACGTATACTTGCGGGTCTACTGGCGGATAAGGTATTTTCAAACGAGATGTTCCTCCTTGTACGAGCGGATGCGCATCGGCATTTGTTACGAACGATTCAAACGTGGCATACGTTAAACCATGTCCGTTTTTATGAGCAAGCTCTGTAAGCTGATGCAGGATTTCACGCTCAATAGGATTCGAATAGATTTCTTTCCCTTCCAGTACAGCATGCTGTCCGTTCATAGATATGTAGGAGTCGAACGATAACTCCTCCAGCAGCCATTGAAACATTAGCGGTGCCCTGCCTGTGCAAATGACAGTATAAATTCCTTTATCTTGCAATGCTTTAAGCGATTGCTTTGTCGATTCTAAAATTGTTTTATCATGATTCATTAACGTTCCGTCCAAATCAAAAAACACAATTTTTTTATCCGAATTCATTTTCGTTTCCCCTTCCTTCTATTCGTTTACTTTCAATTTTCCTTTTCTGATCTATCCGTACATCGTCTTGCTGACGCTGTATGCCAGGCGGCTATATACCATGTAGTCTACCAATTCATTTGGTAAATTGCTGTGAAATTGCTTAAAGCACGCTGATTTACCGATGCAGGGCACAGAGTCAATTTCGGACTAAAGATTGAGGAGGAAGAAAACATGAAGGGATAGTCTGGAGCAGGAAATCCAGTGAACTGGAGCTTTCTAGAAATAGTTAGGCACTATTATAGTATAGTTATACAAAGGGGGAATACAGTATGCAATCTGATCAATACATTCGTCGTATCCGTTTGAAACGTGATTCTGTTCCATCTTTTATTGACTATCCGTTTCATTTGCCTAGTATATGCACTTTAGAAGAGTTAGAACTTCATCCAAATGTTACTTTCTTTGTAGGCGAAAATGGTACAGGGAAGTCTACACTGCTCGAAGCTATCGCAGTGGCAGCAGGTTTCAATCCTGAAGGCGGTTCTCTGCATTTCAACTTTTCTACGTATGATTCACATTCTATATTGGACGAATACATCACTCTCATCAAAGGCGTGATTCGCCCCGCTGACGGTTTCTTTCTTCGTGCCGAAACGTTCTATAACCTGGCAACGACGATTGAGGAGTTGGACAGTTCACCAGGTCCGAGCCCCCGTATTATAGACGGTTTTGGCGGGAAATCATTGCATGAACAGTCACACGGCGAATCCTTTTGGTCGACATTCATTCATCGCTTTAGAGGTAACGGAATCTATTTATTGGATGAACCGGAGTCTGCACTATCTCCCATGCGTCAACTTTCTATGTTGAGCAGGATTCATGACTTGGTTGGCAAAGGTTCACAGTTCATTATTGCAACACACTCACCGCTACTCCTATCCTACCCTGACGCGAAGATTATCGAATTTACAAATGAAGGTGCACAGGAAGCGACAATAGAAGAGACAAGCCATTACCAAATTATGAAGCAGTTTTTTGATGATAAAGATCGAATGCTGCATTATCTGCTGAAATAAATTCAGACGATAAAAAGCGATTATTTCCTCGGAAATAATCGCTTTTTGACTTTATTCTTTTCCGTTTTTATTCTGCACTTCTCGCCTTGCTTCTTTCTTTATTTCTTCCACTTGCTCTTCAGCTGCCTTCGCTGCATCGTTTGCGATCTTGGATGAACTCCTATCTTGGTCATGTTCAGGTGTATCTGCATAACTTTTTGTCATTTCACACACTCCTGTCTGAATTTGTAACTTTATTATTCCCCAGTTACTCAAAATAAAAACACACATTTTAGAATACCTGATTTTTCATGCTACAATGAGGGAAGAATCTAAGAAAGGTGGACTCCTTTGTGCGCAAGAAATTGTCTATCTATATACTCATGCTGGTGATCGGCTTCACTCTTTTATTTTTAGCTATTTTTCTCGATCTGCCTGAAAAAGTCATGTGGGCACTTTTGGCGATTGCTGTCATATTAAATCTAACAAGCGCTATTGCTGCAATGCGTATCGGCTTACAAGAAATGAAACCTGGAAAAAGATAAGTCTGTTTGAACCCGAAAGAAGAACAGCAAGTCAGAGCCGCCAATGCAAAAGAGTAAAGTAAAAATTCGTTTAGGAACTGAACGTAACTGGTAATTGAGTCCGGCGTTTAAGAGCATAATAAAAAGAATGTCCCGAAGTTACGAACTTCAAGGGCCATTCTTTTTTACTAAGAATTATTTTCAAGAAGTTCCGTTCAGAGTCAGCAATCGTAAACGCACTGTCTAATGATCACACGAATGCTTCCTATCTTATCAGGCTAACATTCGCTTCCGGACATACGACTTGAATCCATCCGCCGAATACACATCCCGCTTCGGTATAATATACGCACTTACCGTACTCGTGTACACGTAAAAATACTCCGCATCTTCTCTCAGCTGCTTTACTCCCGTCCACTGCACAGCTGTTTCGCCTACAGAAGTCTTATCCGTAATTCCCGCTTTGTTCATCTTCATCAGATGTTCTCCGACTAATCCTTCATTCTTGCCTTCTTTCAGCATCTTACGTACCTGCCGGGTAATATGAAAATAAAAATACTTCGGATAGAAGATCACCCACAATACCGCTGTGATTCCAAATGCAGCAAACAATGGCCCTTTTGGCATCTCCGTAAATACAGATAGGAAGTATGCAAACAGCAAAAATATTAATGGGGATATGTATCGTTGCCACTGCAACGAGTTTTTCCCGACTTTAGAATGTTTTACATGATACAAATTGAATGCCACTACATCTTCTTCTGTTAATTTATACTGAATCTCCATAGGATCCTCCTGCCAAGTGCGCGGTGTCATTTAATAGCAGACAGCTTTTCTTTTCTGCGTCTATTACAGTCAGCGATGTATTATCAATTGTTACGGCATATTGTGAATCCTCCATCAGCGCAGCTATAATCCGTTTGATGAAGCTCCCATGGCTGACAATCAGCAGACGCTGATCAGGATTTTCGCTAATTTTTTCATTTACAAATTCAAGTCCTCTGGCAATCACGCTTTCTGCCGTTTCAAATTTCAAATCCAGCTCCCGCCACTTTGGCCCCCATTTCTGCAGCCGCTCCTGTTCTGTCGTTCCTTCAATCAATCCGCCGCTTCTTTCGCGCAGGCGGTCATCTTCGACAACAGGTACGCCGGATTGTTCCGCAAGTAAATCCGCTGTCTGCCTGGCGCGTATCATTGGGCTGGTGAAGATAATATCCCACTTTTCTTCGGCCAGACGCTCCGCCAATTTCCGGGCGGTTTCTACACCTTCTTCATCCAGCGGTATATTCGAGCTTCCCTGTGCGCGGCCTTCTTTGTTCCATGCCGTCACGCCGTGTCGAATAAAGCCAATAATGGTCAATGAAATCTCCCCCTATATATTCGGTCTGAATGCCGGCGTCCTTTTAATCCACAAGTAATTCAGTGCTACCCCAAGCAGCAGGACGAATGCTCCGAAGTAGAACGGATAATCCACATCAATGTCAAATAATGCTCCTCCTATAACAGGTCCGAAAACATTACCGATACTTGTGAACATCGAGTTCATTCCGCCTACAAATCCCTGTTCATTTCCCGCGATTTTGGACAGATAGGAAGTGGCAGCAGGACGGATGAGGTCAAACCCTACGAAAATAATCATCGTTACCGCAAGCACAGCGAAATAACTTTGCACGAATGTTGCCAGGAACACGAGAAATGCAGAAAATATCAGGCAGAATAAAATCAGTCTCTTTTCACCAATTGTTCTCGCAAGTTTATCAAAAAGCAGCACTTGTGCAACCGCTCCGACCAGTCCGCTTCCTGTAATGATGATGGCGATATCTTTTGGTGTGAAGCCAAATTTATGGTCAACAAACAAACTGAAAATCGATTCAAATGAAGCCAAACCAAAAGATAAAATAAGAATAATAATAAACACAATAAAATAATGAGGAGCAAAGATACGTTTTAATCCAGGCTTACTTTCGTCCTCCGTCACCGCTTCCTGATAGCGGTCAGGCTCCCGCAGGACGATGAAGGAAAAGACGGCTGCAAATAAAGCGAGTCCGCCCGCAAAAAAGAACGGAACCCGCGTGCCAAAGCCTGCTAAGAAACCGCCTATTCCCGGGCCGAGAATAAACCCTGTGGAAATAGCCGCCGACATGAAGCCTAATGCTTTGGAACGCGTTTCCATTGTAGTGATATCTGCAATAAACGCAGTCACCGCCGGCATGATGAATGCCGCACTGATGCCGCCTAAAATACGGGATGCAAAAAGAACAGGTAATGTTTGTCCAATCCCGAACAGGAACTCGGATGTACTGAAAATCACCAGGCCGGCTACAATCATTTTCTTTCGGCCGAAAGTGTCAACCCATTTTCCTGAAATAGGTGAAACGAGCAGCTGGGCCATGGCAAAAATCGCAACCATATAGCCCACTACCGTACCGGTTATATGTAATTCGTTCATTAATCTCGGCATGACAGGAATAACCAGTCCAATTCCTAAAAAAGCAATCAGTAAATTGGTCAACAGCAGCCCTAACGTAATAGATTCCTTTTTCATGTACTCTCTCCTACGTTCTTTCTAAGTTGATATTGGAACATCATAGCAAGCACGGAAGGAAGTTACAAGAAGTAAAGACGTGTGTTATTCATGTTTTACCACTTCAAATTCAAAAAATGTTCAATAAGCTGCCGTCGTGCAATTTCAGCGACCGGCCAGCACTGAATTTCAGTTACAATTTGATCACGCGTGACAAATCCTTTGACAAATCCATTCAGTCTGGCAGCAAAAGTGGAATTTCTCATAGACTGTTCAGTTGGATAGAGTGACTGTAATTGTTCGAGTATTTTTGGGTAGCGTTTTATATAATACTTTTGATGGCGTTCCTCAGCTAACGTAAAGTGGGCCAGCGGTGTGATTTCTGTTTCAATCATTTCACCGAGTTCTTTTTCCATCTCCGCCTTCACCAGCTCAATAGTCCGTTTTTGCTGTTCATTATGATAGCGCAGCGAGGATACAGACTGCTGTCCCTTATATTGATCGCGATTTGGATAATGATTGCGCCAAAAATGAAGCAGTATTTCCTGAAAGCTGCTTATTGCCGGATCAAAATCAATTTCCACTGTTTCTGTATGATCAGCCATCGTTCTATACGTCGGATTTTCCGTTGTTCCTCCTGCGTAGCCTGTTCGAGTTCGTATGACAGCCGGCAGACTGCCAAACCGGGCTTCTGGACCCCAGAAACAGCCCATACCAAACGTCGCGGTTTCGAGCTGTCTATTGGAGATTAATTCATTTTCTGCTTCAATGACAGTAAACAAGCTGATTCACTCCTTTGCTTAGTTCTACTATACCAAAAAATGACGGTAAAAAAACAGAGTCCATTTGGCTGGGACTCTGCATAAAATATATGATGATTTTTAATGTTTTTTCCATTCTTCCTTCAACTTGCTGTACACAATTAAATCATGATAGTGATCATACAGGAATTCTCCGTCACGGATGACCCCTTCTTTATGGAAACCTAAACGTTCAGGTATAGCGAAACTTTTCCTATTATCTGCCCCGCATCTAATTTCCACACGGTGTACATTATATTCATCAAACGCATAGTCAAGCAGTGAAGATACTGCGGCTGTCATAATGCCCTTTCCCTCATACGCTTCCGCAAGCCAATAGCCGATGCTCGTTTGTTTATTTACATAGTTCACCGAATGAAATCCGGCCATGCCGGCTAACTCGCCCTTATAAAGAACCCCTGCCTGAAATCCATCTTCCTCAGCAAATTGCCGCAGCCACGCAGTAATAATCGGACCGTACTGATCTGCACTTTTTATTGAATCGACCCACGGCAGCCATTCCCGCAGATGCTCCCGTGATTGATCGACTAAAGCAAACAGCTCTCCTGCATCTTTTTGGCTCATTAATTTCAAAGATATATCATCTGTTACATGATGTACAAACATAGTTAAGCTCCTTTCGTCATATACCTGCTGGACATACAAATTCCCTGAATAGCTATATGATTATGCCAAGTAATTAGAGATAGCCATAATACTAATAAGCAGTCTGCTTCAATATACTCGGAGCGGCTCACTATTATTTCTGGTCCACCTCATTCATCGCGAATATCTAAACCCATCATTGCCGCAAATTGCACGGCTTGAACCGAAGACACAATGCATCCGTCCAAATCTTCCATCGATATGGTCATATGTTCAAATTCTGATGTTCTTAGCTCGACACCTTTCAGCGGTGTTTCATCAAAACTGCATGACTCTAAGTTGCATTCTGCAAAATAAGTATGTTTTAATTGACAGTCGAAGAAGTCCGCATCTTTCAACTGACACGTTTCAAACCATACCCTCTCCCACTTTGCATGGACAAAGGCTGACAGATTGCATATACATTCTTCAAACAGAACGTCCGTGAACCGCGCTTCTGTAAAGTTTACACCGAGCATTTTACAATTGTGAAAACTGGCGCGGTGAATACTGATCCCTGTCAAGTCCGCATTGGAAAAATCACAGTTCTCAAACCGTACGTCCGTTAGAAATAATCCGGGTAACACCGAACCTTGAAAGCTGGTGTTCTTAATGTGCGCAGCTGTAAAATGAGCACGCTCAATTGTCTGTCCATCCAGTCTGGAATCTATAACGCTGGCGTTCAGTACATAAGGATCCTCTTCATGCATTGCATCCTGCAATTGTACAGATGTCAATTGTTCTGGTATTCGGGGCTGATTACGTTTCATTTTACCGACTCCTTATTCTAAGTTCTGTTACAGGACTTACAATTATGTACATGGTATTATTGCGAAAAGGGGTGACGATTATGGAAATCAATGATCAAGCACGAAAACAGCTTCTAGCTCAGGTTGAACATCTGTCCGATGAAGATATTAACCGGAAACCAGCCGAAGACAGATGGTCCGTTAAACAGATTTTGCAGCACCTTTGCCTCATGGAAGGCGGGGTAACGAAAATTATACAGACCCGGCTCGCTTCTAATGGGCAGAATCTGGCCACAGATAAACCGATCCAACTCGCTGTTCAACGCTCCACCAAAGTAGAGGCACCTGATTTCGTAACACCCACCGGGGACTTTTCCGCGCTTGAGGAATTGAAAGCGCAATTATCAGCCACCCACTCTGCATTACATGTGTTGGCAGAGAACACGCCTGCTGAACATTTGGAAGTGAAATCTCATCCGCATCCTGTTTTCGGCGAGATGAATCTCAAACAATGGATTCCTTTTGTAGGGTATCATGAATTGCGTCATATTGAACAAATTAAAGAAGTGAAAGAACAACTTGGTATTTAATAAAGACCTCTGCTGCAACTTTATATTGCGGCAGAGGTCTTTTCTGATTGCTAGTGAATATGCTGAAGTGCCTGCTGTATGCTGGCGAAAGTTTTCAGCACTTCTGCCGGATCCTTTACTGCTGCCAGTTTTCGTGCAAGCTGCGGTGACACACCTGTAATGTAGAGCTGACTGCCCATTAAATCCAGTACTTGCTGAATTTCCAGCAACCGGTCAATCGATGTGCCTTCCTCCCAATATAGCCCCGTAATATCTAGAAGTACATGATCCACTTCCCGGGAATGTACGAAGTCGCTCAGTTTCATGATTAAAAGATTAAAGCGTTCCTCATTCATTTGACCAATTAATGAAACGGCAGCGAGATTGTCATAAATCATCATGATCGGCAGCATGAGCTGTTCGATTTCATTGTCTTTACTATGTAATTCTTCTATCTGTCTGTATTGCACCGAGACGTCTGTCTGCGTACCAATGAAATAGTCTTTGCCTTCGATCACAACCGGACGGATACTGAGACGGTTCCAAAACATTGTCCCGTCTTTTTTATAATTCTTCAGTACGACTGTAATTGGCACTCTCTCTGAAATTGCTCTTCTGATTTTCATCACACTGGACGGATCCGTATCTGCACCTTGAAGAAATCTGCAGTTGCGGCCAAGCGCTTCTTCTTGCGTGTATCCCGTCATAGTTTCAAAAGTTTTATTAGTATAGATTATAGGATTGTCTTCAAGGGAGACGTCGGTAACCAGCGCCGAAACCCGGCTGCCGTCAATTAACGCTTCCATCAGCTGTCTTTGTACTGTATCCGGTAAGTTTCTAATTCTCTACACATCCCATCCATATCAAATACTTGTTATTGTTTTATCGTAGCATATGCTTTTGCGTTTTGTATAATAAATTTGAATAGTTCGCCGAATTTCTTTTTAAAATAAACAGACTGGGACAAAATATAAAAAAAGCGTAAAGTTTATTCCTTTACGCTTTTTTATGTCTATTTTTTATTAAATACTTTGCAAAGCATTTGAGTGGACCGGAGCGGAAAAAGGCCGACTCCTGCGGGATTTAGCGCGAATGTTGAGACCCCGCAGGAGCGCCAGCGACGAGGAGGCTCAAGCGCGCCCCGCGGAAAGCGTGCCTTTTGGAGCGCAGGGGAACGGACTTTTTTTAGTTTTGTCCCAGCCTCCTCCGTTTTATATACGTGCAGCCTGCATCGCTTTGAATTCTTTTTCCGAACATAACACAAAATGTTCAGGAGCAACCTCGCGGAATTCTACTTTTTCATCCGGCCCATATTGATGGTCTTTCGGATTATACGGTCTGCGTACACGTGAACGCTCATAAATAGGATCCGGCAGCGGAATTGCTGACAGCAAAGATTTTGTATAAGCATGCATTGGATTTCGGTATAATTCATCTGCCGGAGCCATCTCCACCAGTTTACCAAAGTACATTACACCAATCCGGTCAGAAATGTATTTCACCATCGACAAATCGTGTGCGATAAATAAATACGTCAAACCTTTTTCTTCCTGAAGCTCCTTCAGCAAGTTCACAACTTGCGCTTGAATGGAAACGTCCAATGCAGAAATGGGTTCATCTGCAATGATGAATTCAGGGTCAACAGCCAATGCACGGGCAATTCCGATGCGCTGGCGCTGGCCGCCTGAAAATTCATGGGGATAACGCTCAGCATGTTCACGGTTTAATCCAACGGTTTCGAGCAACTCAATGACACGTTGTTTCCGTTCTTTCTTGCCTTTCACCAGACCGTGTATATCCAGTCCTTCTGCTATAATATCCAGCACTTTCATCCGCGGATTCAAAGAGGCATAAGGATCTTGAAAGATCATTTGCATCTTCCGGTTCAAGGCGTGATTTTCTTGTTTGCTTTTCGGTGCGTGAACATCTACTCCGTCATAGAGAACCTGTCCTGCCGTTGCATCATACAGTCGAATCATTGTACGGCCTGTTGTAGACTTGCCGCATCCCGACTCTCCCACCAGGCCAAATGTTTCACCGCGCTTGATTGTAAAGCTGATATCATCAATTGCACGGACTTCAGATGCTTTTCCTGCATTAAAGTATTGTTTTAGATTTCGCACTTCAATTAATTGGTCTGCCATTACACAGTACCTCCAGTCTGATCGACATAGTATCGACTGCCAGGGAATGTTTTCATCCGCTCAATAATCACCGCAGGCGGTTCAACTTGCGGCGCCTGTTCGTGCAATAACCACGTCGCTGCATAATGCGTGTCACTCACCTTGAAGAATGGCGGCTGACGCTCCATATCAATTTTCATTGCATACTCACTGCGCAGTGCGAATGCATCCCCTTTTGGCGGATTCAATAAGTCAGGCGGCGTCCCCGGAATTGCATACAGCTTTTGATCCGCCAAATCCATGGACGGCATTGAGCTAAGCAATCCCCATGTATAAGGATGCTGCGGATTATAGAAGATTTCATCAACTGTGCCGATCTCCACAATTCTGCCGCCATACATCACTGCCACACGGTCTGCAACGTTTGCTACAACGCCCAGATCATGTGTGATGAAGATGATAGATGTATCAATTTTGCTTTGAATTTCTTTCATTAATTCTAATATTTGCGCTTGAATGGTTACATCAAGTGCCGTCGTCGGCTCATCAGCTATCAGTATTTTCGGGTTGCATGCGAGCGCAATTGCGATAACGATACGCTGACGCTGACCGCCTGAAAACTGGTGAGGGTACATTTTATAGCGGTTTTCAGCATTCGGAATACCCACGAGATTCAATAATTCAATCGTTTTTTCCTTAGCCTGTGATTTATTTAGCTTCTGGTGTTTTAAAATCGGCTCCATGATCTGTTTGCCGATCGTCATCGTAGGATTTAATGATGTCATCGGATCCTGGAAGATCATTGATATATCTTTTCCGCGTATTTTTTGCATATCCTTTTCAGGAATTTTCGTTAAATCTTTTCCTTCAAATATGATTTCGCCGTTTTTATATTCGGCACTTGACTCAGGAAGCAAGCGCATGATTGATTTTGTCGTTACCGATTTTCCGGATCCTGACTCTCCCACGATAGCGAGTGTTTCACCTGTAAGCAAATCAAAGTTCACTCCACGGATCGCTTTCACTTCACCTGCAAATGTATGGAAGGAAAGCTCGAGGTCTTTTACTTCTAAAATTTTCGTCAACTTGCTCTCCTCCTCTTAATCTTTCATCTTCGGATCTAACGCATCGCGCAGTCCGTCACCGATCAAGTTAAATGCAATCATTAAAATACTGATGACAATCGCCGGGAACAGAAGGACATACGGCTGGTTCTCCATCACTTTATAGCCATCATTAATCAATGTACCTAACGATGCCGCCGGCGGCTGAAGCCCGATTCCAATAAAGCTTAAGAATGCTTCAAAGAAAATCGCGTTCGGAATTGTAAACATCGTATTGATGATGATAATACCAAGCATATTCGGCAATAAATGTCTGGTGATAATTTTTCCGTCCTTAGCTCCAAGTGTGCGTGAAGCAAGAACGAATTCCTGTGATTTATATTTCAATGTTTGGGCACGGACAATCCGTGACATTCCAATCCAGCCGGTTATGGTGATCGCGACAATGATTGCAGCGATACCCGGATCCATAATCATGATCATTAAGATGACAACAATCAAAGTCGGTATGCCGATTAGTATTTCAACGATCCGCTGCATAATATCATCGGTGCGGCCGCCGAAGTATCCTGAAATCCCGCCGTATGCAACGCCGATGACCATATCAATTGCCGCTGCAACAAATGCGATAAACAGGGATACACGAGTACCTTCCCATAGCCGTGTAAATAAATCGCGGCCGAGACCATCTGTACCGAACCAATAATATTCATCAACCTTTTTCATTTCATACAAATTTACTTTTTTACCTGCGAGTTTACCTTCTCCATCAAAGAAACCTGTCGCTTCAATCCCCGGAATTTTAGGAGGCAGGTTGGCATGGCGCAAGTTTTGTGCATCGCCGGCATGTCCAGTTAAATACGGGCCAATTAATGCCATCAGCCCAATCAATAATAGTATGACCATGCTGATGATCGCTGCTTTATTTTTACGAAGACCAAGCCATGTATCTTGCCAAAAGCTCAAACTTGGTTTTTCTATCCGTTCTGCTTTATCAGCGTCAATTGTGATTCGTTCAAAGTCTTCGTGCGTTATCTTTTTTTCTTCAAATTCGTTGCTCATTATCCCTTACCTCCTGCCACGCGGATACGCGGATCAATAATTCCGTATAAAATATCCACAATAAAAATAACTAAAATTAGGAAGGCAGAGAACAATAGCGTCGTACCCATAATCGTTGCATGATCATTCGTCATGATAGACGATACGAATTGTTCACCAATTCCCGGAATAGCAAAAATTTGTTCCACAACGAGCGAGCCTGTAACCAATCCGGCAGCCAATGGCCCGAGCACTGTGATTAATGGAATCAGCGCGTTTCGGAAAGCATGTTTAAAAGCGATTTCGAAACCGTTCGCTCCCTTTGCTTTAGCCAATATAATATAATCTGAATTTAATACTTCTATCATCTCAGTCCGTATGAAACGCGCGGATAGGGCTAGCGGCCCCATAGCGAGTGCAAGCGATGGCAGGACACTGGACTTCCAACCGTCATTCCACAAACCGACCGGTAACAGATGCCATTCAGAAGCAATCCAATACTGCAGTAATGACGCAAATACAAAGGACGGAATGGAAATACCGAGTATGGCAAAGAAGGTGCTTCCATAATCCCAGAATGTATTATGCTTCAATGCTGCAAGCATACCAAGCAGGATTCCGACAATCGTCCCGAAGACCATCGCTTGCGCTCCCAAGATTAAAGAAGGTTTCAATCTTGTAGCCAATAGATCGTTGACACTTTTCCCTTTAAATACAAAGGACGTTCCCAGATCACCTTTTGCCAAGTTCTTCATATAAATTGCGTATTGTACGGGCTTTGGTTTATCGATCCCGTACTTCTTTTCAACAATCGCTTTCTGTGTATCATTTAATTTGTTATAAGAAGCGATTGGTGAACCCGGCAATGTTTGCATGAGGAAAAAAGAGGCCGTTGCAATTAACATCAGCGTTATGAACATATATACTATACGTTTTCCAATATACTTAACCACGGTACGTTACACCTCCAAGAAAGTTTCTTTCTGTATATTCATTTAGCTATTCTACAATTTCCGACAAAATGCACCATTTGAAATATTTAAACTATTCGATGTTACTAAAAAGAGAGTATATGGAATATCAATTCCCATATACTCTCCCCTATGAAACTTACATACATACTTTGCTGCTATTATTTACCGGAGATGTATGCCCACTTGTATGAGTAGTCTGCTCCAAACGGATGATCTACTAAGCCTTTAAAGTATGGCTTGTGCAGGAAGATCAAACCACGCTGATAAATCGGTGCGATGGCAGCGTCTTCATCAAGAAGAATTTTCTCGGCTTTTGCAAATGCTTCATAACGCTCCTTAGGCTTAAGTGCCAGCTCGCCTTTGGAATCTTCAATCAATTTATCGTACTCAGGATTAGAGTAAGACATTAAGTTGTTTGTGCCATCTGTTACGAATAGATCCAAGAATGAAATCGGGTCTTGGAAATCCGGTCCCCAGCCTGATACTTGAATATCATAGTCTTGGTTACCATCTAAGTCAAGACGTACAGAGAACGGCACTTCTTTCAATGAAATTGAAAGACCTTCTAAATTTGTTTCTAATTGAGATTTGAAGTACTCGTCCATTTTCTTAGAAAGCTCAGTGTCTCCACCCAGAATTTCTAATTTAAGAGAGTCAACACCCAATTCTTCTAAACCTTTTTTCCAGTGTTCTTGTGCTTCTTCCACATTATACTCCAAGTGGTCTCCGCTCAGCTCACGGAAATCTTTTTCATCTTCATCAAATGCAAAGTTTGTTGGAACTAGGAAGTTCGCAGGCAATGAACCGTTAGCCAGTACTACATCAGCCATGTCATTTTTCTCGAACGCTTTAGCAATTGCTTTACGGATATTTTCGTTCGCAAGTGGTGTTTTTTCTCCACCGCGCTCTTGGTTAAACTTGAAGTAGAATACAGACGTTTCCGGCTGAATTACTGCTTCCGCGTCATCACGATACTGCATAGCCAAGTCGCCGGAAACTCCTGCACGATCTAGCTTGCCATCCTGATAAAGCTTTACTGCAGTTGCAGAATCTTTTACAACGTTTACATGAATTTCATCAAGCTTTACGTTTTCTGCATCCCAGTAATGTTCGTTCTTAACATACGTCCAGCTGTCACCAGTACCATCCCATTTTGTTAAAACGAATGGACCGTTTGACAGAAGATTTTCTGAATTTGTTGCGTATGCATCAGCTTTAGAAGTTACGAACTCTTCTTTCAGCGGGTAGAATGTTCCAAATGACATCAGTGACAAGAAGTAAGGTACCGGACGCTCCAGTGTTACTTCAAACGTTTTTTCGTCTACAGCCTTAACTCCAAGCTCAGACACTTCCATTTTTTCTTCAGAGATAGCTGTCGCATTTTTTACTACGCCAGACATCATGAATGGTCCGTATGGTGAACCTGTAGCCGGGTCGATTGCACGCTGCCAAGCATAAACGAAATCGTCAGCTGTAACAGGTGTTTCATCAGACCACATTGCATCGCGAAGTTTGAATGTATAAGTCAGTCCATCCTCACTTACTTCTGCTTCTTCAGCAGCCATTGCAGGTTCAGCAATATTTTCCTGGTTTAAACGGTATAAACCTTCATTGATATTGTTCAATACGTTGAAGCCAACCTGATCTTCTACGATTGATGAGTCAACAGATGGAATAGCAGCAGATTCAGCCAAGTATAGTACTTGCTCAGCGTCAGGTTCTCCGTCTTCGTCTTTCGGATGCTGTTTTTCTTCAGTTGCCTCTTCGTTGTCCTTGTCATCTCCGTCCGCTGCCGGCTTATCTTCATTTTTGGATCCGCCGCATGCAGCCAAGAACATACTTAGCACTAACGTGAGTGCCATAAGTAAAAGCCACTTCTTATTCTTCAAATTGTTGACCTCCCCTTTTGTTTTTGAAGTACTAGCTTTTTAATTATACAAGAAAAACATATAAATGTAAACGCTAACAACATAATTATCTTAATTTTAAACTATTGATGAAGATTCTACACAATTTGACCCGTTTCTTGTATGATATACAGTAGTTGCTTACACTATTAATGAAAAGAAGGATTTCAATGAACCCTAATGTTATTATATTTCTTATATCTCAATTGATGATTATTATCGCAGCATATTCAGTATACGGCCGGATCTCACTGCTCGGCTATATTAACACTTCATTTTTCGTCAGTGGTTTTCTGCTCTTTATCGGCGGTGCAGTATTCATTATCCGTACGGGTTCTTTCGACTTTTTCATGAAAAGTACACGGAAAGTATTTGCGCCTAAAGGGCAGAGAGAAGTGCTCGATTCCATGCGTGCTCCCAGTGAAGCAATGTCAGCGAATCCGGCATGGTTTTTTATAGCCGGCTTGCCTGCTTTTGTTCTAATGATTGTTGCGCTTGTGGTGTATTATATACAGCAATAAGTAAGGATTTTTTGAACAAATATACTGAATGGAATAATCGTCTTAACTCCCTGACGGATATATGTACTGAATGTTCACCAAACGCTTTCATTTTTCTCTTATTATTTTCTAAAAACTATTACATACATAAGAGATATGTTTTACCGATGTTCTCAATATTAAAACGCAGCGTTCCTTTACAGGAGCGCTGCGTTATTTCCATTATTTACGGTCTTCTACTTTCAGTTTGCCGCCATCATTAAACGTAATCTTGACTTCGAACTTTGTATAGTTCGCATCCAGATTAAAGACTTTCAGCACCTGATCAATTGCCTCTTCATTTGTACTGTCTTTCGTCAGACTTAGCTGTTTCACTTTTGGATATATGTCGTCAAATGCTTCCTGCCCTTTCAAATGCACGTTATTTACTTCGTCCTCTACTTTCGCTTTTACAGGCTCATTTTCATCTTGTTCAATTTCTGCTTCGTATTCGATGTCCTTGTCATATGAAACCTCTACTTCAATTTCTTTAAATGAAAGCTGCTTCATATCTGCTTCCATATTGCCTGCCGCAGAATCTGCTGATCCTTCCGTTTCGCCTTCACCCATAGAATTTTGCGTTGTCTCATCAGTGGCAGGTTCTAATGGCTGTTCCACAGGCGCTGATGCTGCATCTTTGTTTTCTGTTCCCGTGTCTTTTGCGGCGTCCGTCCCGCATGCCGCCAGACTGAGTGCCATGACAGAAATTCCGGTCAGTAATGCTCGTTTCATTATAAATTCCTCCTGTATATTGTATTCCTTATAGTAATTCCCCGATTTTCATTATTTAATCGATTAGTTTTATTTAATGAAGGGTATGTTGGTAAGTAAAGGAGTGAATCGAATGGACAAAAAATACCTGGCAACTGCAAAAGAGGCTATTGATTCGATTGAATCAGCTGTTCCAACAGAGAGACATTTACGTCGGGCCCATGCGGCCGGCATCGCTTTTGATGCCGTGTTTTTGCCGACCGGTGCTGCAATGCCCTGGACTGTCGCAGCCCATTTACAAAAAAAAGAAGTGCCCGCTGTCGTTCGTTTCTCTCACAGCTCCACAAGTGCTGATCCAAACCAGCGGCTGAATCCAATTAAAGGTATGGCGGTTCGCTTTGAATTACCTGATGATAACTTTACAAATCTTACAATGGCCAATATTCCAATCTTCATCAGTAAAACACCTGATGCATTCATTCGCCTAATCCAGGCACTTGGCGCTTCGGGCTCCTGGCCGCAGCGCTTCGGATCATTGTTGCAAGACGCCGAATATAAAGCATTCGGCACTATTTTGAAGAAGATCAAACCGCTTCGCAATTATGAGACCTTACATTATTACTCCATCCATGCATACTACCTAGTGAATCAAGAACAGCGGAAACAGGCTGTGCGATTTGAATGGCAGCCCCTGCCTCAAAATGACCGGACTTTATCAGGCAACTCTATGGAAAACAAACTTATCCAAGAAGTAGAGTCAGCGGAAATCCCCATACGCTTTCGTCTGCTCATACAGCTTGCTGAAAAAGGGGACCCAACTGATGATCCTACTGTTATGTGGCCTAATGACAGAAAGAAAATTGAGGCAGGCATCCTGACATTGACTGCCGTGCGTGCCGATAATGCTGAATCTATTGTCTTTGATCCGACAGTGGTAGTTGAAGGTGTAAAGTGCAGTGAAGATCCGGTTCTGCACTTCCGCTCTGCCGCCTATGCAGAATCAGCCAGACGGCGCGGTGCACTCGAATAGATTCATATAAGAGAACGCCCGCAATCTATTGGCGGTAATAATCCGATGTGATAATTTAATATTTTCACCAAATATTTCACACACAATTTGTCAATTCTTTCAATTTCCATTGTATTTTTAAATTATTCACAACCGCAATATAAACAATCATACTTTTATACCGTATTGATAAACTTGATTTTTTCATCACACCCTTGTTAAACTAGCATCGTGTCAATTCAACGTGCGGAATAAAAGCAATTCTTTATAAATAAGAATTCACCAGTCAGACTGGCAGAAGGGGTTGACTACTCACTACAAGGAGCTGATGTGTATGACAAAGGAAGAACAAATGATACTGGATAATACAGTAGATGAAGAAGAAAAGGATTACACCCTGGACCGTGTGCCAATTGAAGACCGGACAAAAAGCTGGCTAAGCATAACGAATATTACATTCGGTATCGCAACTGCCATCTTTTATTTTCAAATGGGCAGCGTGATGGCCTTGCAATTTGGCGCACCAAACGCCATCGCTTCTGCAATTTATGCAATTATCGTAGCTGGCTTGCTTGGTACAGTAATTGCATACTTATCGGCAAAATCGGGCATGAATGTCAATTTACTCTCGCGGGGCGGCGGTTTCGGCTATATTGGCGCCTCACTCACCTCTCTGATTTACGCTTCAAACTTTATTATGTATTGTGCATTTGAAGGCTTGATACTTGTCTCAGCAGTTCATCATTTCGTTCCCGGTTTGCCTGAATGGGTTCTGATTGTGGTATTCGGAACATTAGTCATTCCGCTTAACTGGTTCGGAATCGAACAATTGGACAAGCTGCAGAAATGGTCTATGCCAATATTTATGATATTTCTCGTTACAGCTATCGTGGTCTCTTTCATTAAACCCGCAGTATACACCGGATCTGTTTTCTCATACATGCCGGAAGGAGTACAGTTTGGCGGTACAGCTCTGTTATTCTGTATCGGTATGCATAACGGAATTATGGGATTAACCGCTTTACTTGCTTCAGACTATGCACGTTTCTTAAAACCTTCAGACCGAAAATTCGGTTCCCTTGCGATTGGTTTTATTCCGCAGATTTTCTGTTACGGCGTGATGGGCGGACTTGGAATATGGTTTGGTGTACGATTCCTCGAGAAGGATCCGGGCGTCTACATCGTTCTGCTGCTCGGTATCGGCGGTGCATTATTCACTATGCTGACGCAGTTACGAATCAATGTCACCAATATTTACAGCAGTTCACTTTCATTGTCCAATTTCTTCGAGAATGTGCTTCGTTTTACACCGGGACGCAGATTTTGGGTTGTCGTCTCCGCTGTTACCGCCATTTTACTGATGCTCGGCGGAATTGTGGATCATCTGGATACCGTAATGACTTTCCAAGGAGTATTTTTATTCTCCTGGGCTGCTATCTTGGTGACGGATGCACTCATCGTCAAAAAGTGGCTGAAAATTGGACCTGATTATTATGTGGCACGACAGAGATTCCTGTATAAATGGAACCCTGTAGGCGTCGTATCACTTCTTGCAGCCAGCGCATTTGGTACAATTGCCGCTTCTGGTCTGCTTGGGATATTCCTGCAGTCAACCGCAGCATTTTTTGCCGCGCTGCTTGCAGCTATATTGACAGTAGTCATCGCCGTCTATACGAAAGGTTCATATTATTTACAGCGTGAACCAAACGATATTACCGCAGAGGACAGAATTAGATAATAACTGGTTAATACAATCAAAAAGTGCCTGAAAGACCAATACTATGGTCTTCAGGCACTTTTTCATTTACGTTCTTCGGACAATCCTGTGCGTTTAATATGTCCCCAGTCACGCTTCCCTCTTAATGCACGAATAATTCCTTCTGCGCGCCAGAACAGCGTCAGCGGACGGTACCAAAACACTTCGGTGAGCGACAGCAAAACCAGGCGCAGCAAATCATTAATTTTTGGATAGGTGTTCCGGCTCCATGCCTCCAGTAAAACAGAGGTCATAGAAAACAATGAGCCATACAAGATAAATAATAAGCCCAGTATCGCCGCAAAGGCTATATAGACCTCTCCCATGAAGAAAGAGAGTACTATATAAGCATAGCCTGCCAGTTCAATCAGCGGCCCAAGCAATTCAATAAACAAGAAATACGGAATAGACAACAACCCTACTGTACCGTACTTCGGATTAAACGCCATTTTCTTATGGAGCCAAAGACTCTCGGCCAACCCCTGATGCCAGCGGCGGCGCTGGGTGCGCAAGTCTTTAAAAGAATCTGGAGCTTCCGTCCAGCAGACAGGATCTGGCGTAAAGACGATTTCTTTATCTTCTTTGCGATCCGCCAGTTCTTCATGAAGCTTGACTACAAGCTCCATATCCTCACCGACTGTATTTCTCGCATACCCGCCGGCTTGCAGCACCCATTTCTTTGAAAACACACTGAATGCACCTGAAATGATTAACACGAGATTAAACTTACTGAGCGCCATGCGTCCCATCAGGAAAGCACGCATATATTCTATAATCTGCATCCTCACAACAGCTGAATCTGGAAGCCCTTCCCTGACTACCTGTCCCATTTGTATTTCGTAACCATTCGCAATCCTTACGTTGCCGCCTGTCGCTATCACTTCCTTGTTTGACTCCATAATCGGCTTCATCACCCGCAGCAATGAATTGCGGTCCAGAATGGAGTCACCGTCAATGGAACAAAAATAAGGATACTGCGACACGTTGATCCCAACATTAAGCGCATCGGCTTTCCCGCCGTTCACTTTCGTAATCAGCAAAAGATTCGGATGCATAACAGATTGATACATCGCCTCAATTGGCTGCGTGGCAAGCTGCTGATTCACTACTTTACGAATCGGCTTCATATTGAAATGCTCAATCACAATGTCTTCTGTATTATCCGTTGAGCCGTCATTCACCACCAATATCTCAAACTGCGGATACTGCAGCGCCAATAACGAATAAATATTACCGAGCACCCCTTCTTGCTCATTATAAGCAGGTACAATGATAGTGACAGGCTGTGTATAGATGAAATCGACTGCTTCCTCATCTGACAGGTTTTTCTGCAGTTTCCGCTCTTTCATCAGCTGTGTAAACGCGATGATCAGCATAGACGTGTATGCAAAAATGACAGCCAGCATATAAATCAGCAGGATATAGCCGACAAATGCAAATACAGAAGAAGTAATAGCAGGTAAATTCATCTCATTACTCCTTTCCGAACATTTCTTCCGCTACATCCACGGCAAACTCATCTGATGATGTAGTGATGACAGAATATAGTGCTTGCTGACCGTTTCTTAATGACTTCATAGATTTCGCAGCCTGGGCACGAACTTGATAGACGGAATCTCCTATCAATTGATTTAATACAGGCAGCGCATCTTCTGCCGGGGCGGATCGGAGTATTTTCGCTGTCATCAGACGCTCTTCCCATACCGGCGAATATGCGAATTCTTTATACAGCGTCAGAACGTCCGCAACTTCGAGCTCGGCAATACTTTTTAGTGCCCGTATGCGTAATTCTTGATTTGTGCTGTCCAGACATTGATGCAGCAGAGGCAGCCAATCCAAGTAATAGTTGACTCCTGCAATCTCAATCAGCGTCAGTTGAAGCAACTCAGGCAATTCATCGAATTTCTCACCCAGTAAATCGATCTGTGATTTCTCCAATTCTATAAGAAGCTTTTTATAGTCAAATTCTCCAAGCGGAACTTGCGGACGAATAAAATGAGCAACGAATTCAGCTGCAGAAAACTTCGCAATAATTGCGTAAATAAGTAAATACTCCGTTTTAGAATATTTTCTCTTTCGTTGCGGCTGTTTCAATACTTCTTCCGCCATAAAAGTTAAATTAAATAATTTTATTTTATTTAGCGTATTAATACGGACTCCTGCACTCCGGCTGTTTAATTGCTTAGTATAGTAGCCGGACATATATCGCTTTGCGAAATCATTCATTTTTCCGCTGATGTCTTCGGATGCAAAATGATAGCTGAGACGGAAAAATAATTCATCAATTGCTTCCAGTTCCACAGTGTGTTTCGGCATAAGTGTTTCAGCCTGCAGATTATCTCTAAATAAGTAGTCATACCATTCGTCCTGGCGTTCTTTAATATAATCTGCAATCTTTTCTTTCTTTTTCACTTCTTGAATACGGTAGTATACAAGAACAAAAAACATAATAAAGAGAATGAGCAGTATGAACAGGATGATCAGCAGCAGCGTCAATAATAACTTATCCATAATAAATTCGATTCAACACTTTCTTTATTTGCGCTTCAAATAAATTCGGATTAAATGGTTTCGTTATATAGTCATCTACTCCGTGTTCATAAGCGAATATCATTTCCGCTTCATTCTTACGCTTGGTCATCATAAACACATGATACTTTTGTGTATTTGGTAATTGCCGCAATGCATAGAGCACTTCCAAACCATTTTTCCTGGGCAGTATATCGTTCACGATGACCAAATGTGTATGGGAAGACTCATACCAGGCAGAGTCCAAAAATGACTGTCCGTCATGAAACACTTTTATTTCCAGTTCAAGTTGTTTAATCGATACGCGTTCCACCAATTTCTGAACGACCGTCGTGACGACAGGATCTTCATCAATTATGCTGATACGTATTATCTGCTGCTCCAGTTTTCTGAACGAACGTTCTTTGACAAACGGAGTATTTCCGGTTAATTGAATTGCACGGTTTACTGCGTCAGATCCCGTCTGCAGTATATTTTCCAGTGTTACGTCGCCATTGCGGATTTCAACAACTGCAATCCCTACCCGATATGTTCTGGAATCTTCCGTTTGACGCAGCCTTTCGATGAACACATCCGCTTCTTCTTCTCTTGTATTTGCCATTAAAATAATATCCGGCTCACCTGCCGGAAAACTAAACAGCAGATCTGAATCCCTGATTTGCCTTAGGACTAACTGTTTGATTGCAGGGCTGTCCGGACTTTTCACGAACACCAATGTGAATGTTTGCCGAAAGCGTTTTGTATTTGCTTTCTGCCACATGAAAAACTGCGGAAAAAGTGCTGCATCCACTATATTACGTTCCTTATTTGTCATTCTCATTACACCCTTCGGCAGCAAATCAGCTGCTGGAATATCTATACGTAAGTTTTTACTGCGAGAGCCCGCGGAGTTTTCGTTATTGCAAACGGTATTCCGTATTACTGATTTATGCAGCTATCCGTACTCTTGGGGCTGTAAAATAGAGCAAGGCAGCAAAGAGAAAACATCGGATTAGCTGCCAACTATCCTTTAGTCTTTCTTTCATAGGTTTCATCCAAAATCGTTTCCATCATCGGAAAGTATGTCAGCCAATAAAATGCAGACACATCCTCCGCAAAATATTTATAGACGTTATGAATTCCCTGCCATTTCAAAATCGGCCGTTTGTCAAAATCCGCATAATCTCCCGCAAAATAATACGTGCGGGTTTGATTCTGGTGCAGCACAGCGGGGAATGTTTCAGGTATATTAGCTCCCTGCAGCACACTGCGTCCTTTTTCAGTCAGGTCAAATTCATACGTTGCCAGCACTTCTGTCTGCTCTGCTGGTTCTACCACGTCAAACCAATAAAGATAATCAGAGGAATAGACATCAGGAAATTTCTTTTTCCCTGCTGCCGTCAGCTGGAAATGGGCAGCACTTTTATTCTCTTGGCCATCCAAAACAATAATCTGCCCTGACGTATGGACAAATACCAGGCCTGGCCCGGCAAAAACCCACTCTTTGTCCGTCTGATTTTTATATCCTTCTGCAAGCCATTGCGGTATTTCTTCATTTGCTAAGTCCGAAAAATAACGGCCGATCCACCCCGTCCACGTTATCCCCAGACTCTTCTGCATCACGATACTGACTTCTTCACTTGTAGGTGATGCAAAGCTGTTAAATTCCGCTATTAATGTTGTGCTTTCCGCTTTACTGTCCATCAGCTCATTCCACTCCGGTAATTCCATACCTCCGTAAATAAGTTCAGAACGCTGACCATCGGGCTGCTTCTTTACATCATCGCTGAATACTCCGTATGTGTCAGCCACATAAATCATATCCAGAGGGCGTGCGCGAAATGGCTCCAGCGCTTTCTGCTGAAACGGGTCAAAACCATAATAATCAGTAGTAAAATCATACAATTCCCCATCAGGGCGGACGACTTTCTTGCCTTCGAGTATATGAAACAGCCCCTTGTGCTCACGAAAATCTCCTTTTGCAACAGATTTATCGATAACTGCTATATCCAAAACTCTCTCCTCTTTGACAGTCCAATAAATCCGTGGTGAAAGGACGAGGAAGATCAAAAGTATGGCTATCACTATTTTTTTCACTGATCTGTCTCTCCTTCATATATATATCGATAACCGTTAAATAACCATATTTTAGTATTATTATATCATCTACTACTCTGGCAAACAATTATTTAACGGAAATTTATTAGTCTATATATACTATACTTTTTCACATCTCTTGATGTAAAATATAATGGTAGGCCTAAACTAATGTATATAGCAAATTGACTAGAGGTTAACAGAGAAAGGTGAATATATTGACTAAAAAGGGACGAATTATTTGGGTGGCGGTATTTCTATTGGTTATTACTAATTTTATTTGGCTCAAACCTATGTTGACTATGCGTGCTGATCAGCCGAAAGCAACTTGGCTTTGGCACACTCATCAAATAACAGACAGATCCGATGATTTAATTGATTTTATGAACAGAAAAAATGTTTCAATACTTTATTTGCAAGTGAATACAGATATACCCGACGATGCGTATCAGCATTTCATCAGACAGGCAAACGAGCATACTATAGAAGTTCACGCCTTGGACGGTGCTCCGCATTGGACAACTGATCAAAAATCCGTTCAAGACTTTTTTCACTGGGTAGAAACATATCAGTCGGTGTCCGATGAAACAGAACAATTTGCGGGCATACACTTAGATATCGAACCTTACATCTTACCAGACTGGAATACCGACATACAAAAGACCATAGACAGCTATCAGCAAAGCATTCATTTGGCCGCAGGTGAGGCAGCTCTCCTCAACCTCCATTTCGGAATCGATATTCCCTTTTGGTTCGATACCACGTTTTACACAACTTCTATGGGCGAAGGGGTATTATCTGAGTGGCTGATTGAACAGTCAGACAGCATTAACGTAATGGCATACCGCAATAAAGCAAACGGACGAAACGGGATAATCAGCTTAGCGCAAAGCGAAATGGATTATGCGAGCCAAGCAGGAAAAGAAGCACGCATCGCGGTGGAAACAAGTAAGTCTTTTGAAGGGGATTACTTGTCTTTCTTCGGCAAAAATAACGCGTATATGGATAAGCAGCTGAAAGAAGCGGAGAATGCATTTAATCATTCCGAAGAGTTCCGAGGGATTGCGATTCACTCGCTGGAAAGCTGGATGAAACGGAAATAACTATTACATACGCAAAAAGCCGTCACCTTTGGAAAGGGACGGCTTTCGTATTGTATTGTAAGGCAGCAGAGATTCAGGCTTTTCCGTCTTGCTCATAAAATACAGGCGGCACTGAACCGAACACTCGGCGGTGGTAAAGCATTGGATCTTTTTGCTTGTCAATGTGCAAGTCAACGACTTCACCAATAATCACTGTATGATCTCCCGCTTCAATCGTTTGGAATGTTTTACATTCGAATACGCCGAATGCATCTTCAATAATTGGAACACCGCGGTCGGACATTTCCCATTTACATGTAGAGAAACGGTCTTCTACACGGCTGGCAAACGTACTGCAAAGTTCTTGCTGATTTCCAGCCAGTACGTGAACCGCAAATTTACCGCCTTCTGTAAATGCTTTAATAGATGAAACTCTATGATCAATTGACCACAAGAGAAGCATGGGGTCTAAGGATACTGAAGCAAACGAGTTTACTGTCAATCCAACCGGCGTGCCGTCTTCTGTTACCGCAGTGACGACTGTGACACCTGTAGGATAATTCCCCATAATTTCCTTGAATAAGTTTTGTTGTTCTTCTTTTTTCATAAAATATTCTCTCCTTTATTCATTCGCTACTTCCAGTGACGGAACATGTCCAGTCCACTTGAAATAGACAGCTCTTTTCCCATCATAGCACTTTTTCCGTCATTATTCATTATTCTCAGCTTACTTTATCCTTTTCTATCAGTTTATGCACGCGTTGACCCATCTGCCATGCTGTATTGCATACTGGCTCTCAGCATTTATTGTGATTTTCTTTCTGTTTTCACTAAACTGGGTACATTGTTTAATCATTATTTTCCTTTTACAACAGATGATAAAATGAATTATTGTTCCGGGATAAGACGAAAGTTTCATTTAACAGGTTCAATGTTTACAAGATCAAATACCGGATATTATACACATAGCAAGTCTATCAAGCAATTAGAGGAGGATACCTTAAATGGATCTAAATAAGCTAAAGAAAAACAATTTATTAAAAGTTGGAGCAGCAGCAATATTATCTGTCGGCGTCCTCAGTGCGTGCGGAGACGATGACCCGGTCATTGATGATAATGACGATATCGATGTAGATCAGCCGGCTGATGTGACGCCGAATGATGACGCAGATACAGAGCCCGAAGTAGATATGGAACCCGACACTGAAGTTGATCCGGATGCAGAAGTTGACCCAGATGCCGAGGTCGATCCGGATGCTGAAGTGGATCCAGATGCGGAAGTCGATCCGGATGCAGATGTAAGTCCGGAAACAAAATAAATTATCATATTTTCACAAAGATGAATAGTACAAAGCAGCCGAAGAATCAAATTCGGCTGCTTTTTCCTTTTATATAATGTTTGATGCAACAATTCCTAACCGGTCACGTTCAATGACTCCGAGTTTATTCATATGGCGACGGAAACTCGCCATAACAAAAGTATGCATATTCGCTTGTGTTGCGTAATAAATAAACCACGGAATGGATGGCAAGTAGTCATGAATTGCGACAATGACCTCATTAGAACCCGGAATCTTCCGGAATTCTATTCTGCCGCGTTCATTGGAATCCGGATCCATTAACATTCCTCCCGTAATATAATACAGTGAACGGTCTTTTGTGCTGCGGTCTGCAGAATAACTCAAGGCAAGCAGTGTCCGGTTACCAAGAAAGCCGATCCGGCAATTCAACTGATCATCTACATCGGTCTTAATCCAAGGATTTAAAAAAGCAGCAAGCCATTTGACATAATAACGCGCTGTTTCATCAGCAGTCCAGCTGTAAGGCAGCTCAATACGCTGTACTGAACGTACGTCTTGTTTAAGCGGCCCCATTGAAGGTTTTCTATTCGAGCGATTCTTATCCTTACTTTCTGCATCAAGCGCTTCTTTTGCCGCTTGCATGAAAGGGATCTTGCCGTTACTGATACCTTCCAAGTAACGTGATGGGCTGACAACCATTGGGTGTCGCAAACTTTCAACTAACGGGTAGACAATCTCCTTAGGCGTCTGTGTAACGAGCCGTAACCATAACCTCGATACACTCAACGAAAAGAAAGGCACATCTATCATTCGCGATGATTTCCCTGCTGCTTCAGCCGTCTTTTCCATCATAGACTTATATGTCATCACTTCCGGTCCGCCTACATCAATTGAGCGCTGTGCAGGTTCGAAATCCAGTATCAGCGAACTCAATGATTTAATCACATCTTCAAGCGCTACCGGCTGGGTGTTTGAACGTGTCCACTTAGGTAAAATCATTACCGGCAGTCTCCTGACAAGCTTAGACAAGATGGGAAACGATGAACCTTTCGGGCCGACTATCAATCCTGCACGCAATGCCGTAACAGGCACATCATACGAACGCAGAACCCTCTCCACTTCCAAACGGCTCTTCAAATGGCGAGATAAGTCTCCAATCTCTTCATCTGGAATAATACCGCCTAAATAGACGATTTGTTTGATGCCCTGCTTTTTAGCAGCCTGCGCGAAGTTATCGGCTAATATAACATCCATGTCTTCAAAAGTGCCTTGAGTCAGCCGGGCTGATTTCAGCATGGAATGAACGAGATATACAGCAATATCTGCACCAGCAAGACTTTTTTCTGCATCCTTCATCGAAAACAGATCACAAGACCGCCACTCCACATCTTCAGTACTTTGCCTCTGATTCCCATTGCGTGATAAGCCGATTACTTTTGCTCTTCCTTTAAGCTTTTTCAATAAATTATTGCCGATATAGCCGCTGGCACCAGCAACGGCGACAACTAAGTGATCTTTCCCCATAATATTCCGCCTTTCCTCGTACGTATACAATCAAACTACCCGCATTTACTAATCAGTAAGCGTAATTGTCAATTTAATACTTTCAGCAAGCGCAGTCTTTGCTTTTCATATCAATATTCCTTATACTAGATTAGAACGATGAAAACTATTTTTGTTTTTATAGTTTTTCTCTGTATATAACGATAGGGGTACGATAGATGAAAGCACGCATCATGAAAGCTTTTTTAGAAGAGATTCATGAAAAAAGCATGAAATTTACAATGGATGACTTAGCCCGCAGACTGGGCATCAGCAAGCGCACATTGTATCAGCACTTCTCTTCTAAAACGGAAATATTAGACGCAATTATTGATTCAACTTTACAGGAATTTGACGAGAAGACAGCTTTGATCATGCAAGATCCCCAACTAGGCCTGGTAGAGAAGATCAAGCGGGCCATTACGGTCATCCCTAAATATAATGATTTTTATAACTGGCAAATTCTTGATCAGATGAAAAAAACGCACCCTGCGCAATGGGAACGCGTTCACGCTGCTCTTCACGAATGGGATGAACTGCGTGAATTGATTGAACAAGGAATCCGTGAAGGGATTATTGCCAATCAAAATGTTCCGTTGCTGATGAAGCTGATCATCGACGCAACAAACTCCACACTCGACCGCAAGTTTTTCTACGAGAACAGCATTACGGTAACCGAGGCGCTGGACTCTATTGTCGATATTCTGCTGTTCGGTTTTATTAAGAAGGACGACGGCGTAAAAAACTGATAAAACAAAAATAGTTTTTAGGTTTCACAAAAAATTGAAAGCGAGATGGAATTATGAGCCTCCACGCAAGTGAGGTAACGAATGAAAATTGGCAAGAAGTTGCCTATTTATCCGTTCATGAAAACCAAAAGAATTTTATAGAAAGCAATTCATTTTCACTGGCTCAATCACAGTTTGAACCTGAATGGAAATCTGTTGGATTATATGATGGAGAGGAGCTCGTTGGCTATGCAATGCATGGACGCGAAGAAAAAAGCGGCCATGTGTGGCTCGACCGCTTCATGATTGATCAGCATCATCAGGGAAAAGGCTATGCCAGCCGATTCCTTACACTTCTATTAACCAGAATGGAAGAAAAATATCAATGTGACATGATTTATTTAAGTATTTATCCCGATAATAAAAAAGCACAGCGTTTATATGAAAAATTCGGATTCGTACTTAACGGAAAAATAGACGATGCAGGTGAATTCCCTTGTCTCATCATGGAACTTGATCTGCGGAGGAGCCCTGTGCAATGAGCCTTTCTTCACCCAAATTGGATCGGCTGGACACTGAACCGGTAGGACGTATTTTTTTGCGCTATTTAATTCCTTCAACAATTGGCATGCTGCTGATGGCAGTAAATATTGTGGCGGACGGCATTATGGTCGGTAACCGATTGGGTGCAGAAGCTTTAGCGGGAGTCGGAATTTCGGCTCCCGTTTATACAATTTTCTTTGCTGTATCTCTTTGGATTGGCATTGGCGCCGCCACAAAATATTCCATGGCAATGGGTGTCAGGGATAAACAGAAAGCCAGATCCATTTTAACACACGCCATTTTATCAATTTTCTTAATTACTATCATTCTGGGGCTAACCGCATTTATTTTCCGGGAACCTCTTGCTTATGCACTTGGAGCTAATCCAACGACGTTCCCTTATGTTTCTGATTACTTATTTGTCATTTTATTGTTCGGATTTATTTTCACTGTCGAGAATACATTCAGTATTTTTGTGCGAAATGACGGCGCGCCCACCCTTTCCATGGCAGGCTTAATCGTCACGTCTGTCGTTAACATCATACTGAATTATGTGTTTCTCTTTATTTTTGATTATGGCGTTACAGGCGCTGCGCTGGCAACCATCATCGCTTCTTTCCTCGGTATGCTCGTGCTGGTCACACATTTCTTTAGAAAGAGCAATAATTTACAATTGGTGAAGTGTACGTTTAATAAAAAGCTGTTCACTGCGATCATTTTCATCGGATTCCCAAGCTTTCTTTCCGAATTAGGTATTTCAGTTTTTACTATTTCACATAATATTGCATTTGAACGCATGGCCGGTACAGAAGGCGTTGCGGCATTCTCCATTTTGAACTATGTGCACAGCGTTATGCTGATGCTTTTCCTCGGAATGGGAGGTGCGATTCAGCCGCTCATCAGTTATTACAACGGGTCAGGTAACCGCGCGCGGATGAAAGAAACGATGAAAAAAGCCACATTTACAGTTGCAGCTGCCGGCATTACATTCTTCTTAGTCGGACAATTTGCTGCAGGCCCCATCGTGTCTATCTTCGGAGACTTCCCTAAAAACGTCGGTGAATTGGCCGCAACGGGAATTAATTTATTCTTCATTGCGTATTTGTTTACAGGCACAAATTTTGTGATGATGACTTATTATCAATCTGTCGGCAACGTCCGTATGGCCACATGGATCACGGCGTCACGAGAAATCATCATTATGCTGATTTTCCTGATGATCTTGCCTCGTTTCTTTGGATTGAACGGTATTTGGCTGTCAATTCCCGCATCAGAATTTATTGTGTTTGCCGGGATCTATTGGTATCAGCGAAATGCTGCACGACATTCATTACCTCAATAAAATCACGTCGGCTCACCGATTCACTGTACCCGCCTATGCAGATTCTCTAAACGACAGCACCCCCTGACATCGATGTGTCAGGGGGTGCTGTTTTATAAAGATTCTTTAATCACACGCTTATAATTCAACACTGACAGCAAGCCAAATATCGAGTACAAAGCCGTGTAGATCAGCATAACGATAATCATTGGTGTCACCATTTCAGCACCAAATAGGAACCAGCCAGATTTTACAGCAAAATAGCTGTGGCATAAACCTGCGGCTAATGGGATACCAAAGTTGAACAACTGTTTCCTCTGAATTCCTTTTAGTAAATCAGATTGTGTAAATCCAAGTTTCCTTAGAATCGTGTAATTTGATTTTTCATCTTCACTTTCATCCATTTGCTTGAAGTAGAGAATACAACCGGATGTGATGAGGAATGCGAGCCCCAGGAATCCCACGACGAACATCACCATGCCTACGCTTTGTTTCTGATTACTTTGCTCTTCATATTTCGATTCATGCCCTGCCCATATATTGATTTCCAGCTTATTAAAAATCGTATTGGCGTTCTCAACCTCGTTTTTGTCATCGATATCCACCCCGTAATACTCCGTGAATTCCGATGTGAAGGAAGTATCTTTATCTTTTTGCATCCGTTGGAATAGTTGATCGTCCACTACAGCAACTGGAAAAGCGGAGGTTATACGAGTTGGCAGTAGAGCCAAATCCTCTAGACCCGTTAATGTCAGATCATATGCGTGTTCTGTGCCTTTAAACACCACCTGACGATCTGCTTGGAATTTCATAAACTTTTCTGCAAAAGTATCTAAATTGATAAAGCGCACTTCGTTCTCCCCTACATTTACTGCCGGTACTGCTTTCTCACTGATTACAATCATATTGGTATCGGCATAACTCTGTCCTAAAGCAACCTCTTCCGTAATGGAAATTACTTGTGACAAATCCACTGGTGATGTTAATAATTCCACCGCTGTCTCTGTATAGGCGATACCTTCCTCTTCCAATGCCTGCATAAATTCCATCGCACGCTCAGTATTCGGAATAGTAAAGTCAGCAGGGATTGTCTGCTCCACTGTTTTTTCCACAGAGTAATAGGAGATATAACTTAACGACAGCAGCGCAATTGATAATGCAGACAATGTGGTAATGATCATTAACAGGAATGAATTGGATTTCATCCGGAACATAATCGAAGAAAGAGATAAGACATCACGAACATTCAGATACCCGCCTTTACGTTTACGGATCAGATTAAAGATGAAACTTACCGATCCTTTGTAAAATAAATAGGTCCCGATAATCACAGATGCCAGTATGACGATCATTGTCAAGAATAGATAATTGCCCAGAATTTCACCGCTGAACAGCTTGGTTGATAAATAATAGCCAAACAAAATAAGCAAGATGCCAAACACGCCAATGACTGCTTGAAATTTCGTCACCTTTTGCACCCGCTGCTGCGTAACAGATGTTGCACGGAACAGCGATAAGATACTTTGGCGTTTGATGAATATTGCATTCATGATCAAAATTAATAGATAAATTGCCGCAAATACTACCAGTGTCTGCAGCAATGCCTCCGAGGAAAAACGCAGCGCCGCTACATCTGTTACACCCATTACGTTAAAGAGAATGATCATTAGTAATCGAGACATCGAAAATCCGAGGAAAATTCCAATAAACAATGAGCCGATATATAATACAAAGTTCTCGACACTCAGAATACGAAAAACAGTTCCTTTCGTCATACCGATTAATTGAAACAACCCAATTTCCTTGCTGCGCCTTTTTATAAATAAGTTGTTGGCATACAGCAAGAACACTGACACAATAACTATCAGTAAAACCGATCCTGATTTAATAGCTGCAGCACCTTTCACCCCGCCATTCACATCATCCAATGCAGGATCGAATTGCAGTGTCACAAACGAAAAGTATAGTCCCACACTGAAAACCAGTGCAAAGATATACACATAATAATGCTTAAGATTTTTCTTGAGATTACGAAATATCAGCTGGTTAAGCGTCATTCTTCACACCGCCCAGTACACCTTGCGTTTTGATAATGTCATTGAAAAACTCGTTGCGGGTCTGATCTCCTTTATACAGATGTGTATAAATCTGCCCGTCTTTAATAAACACTGCACGCTCACTGAAACTCGCTGCCAAAGGGTCATGTGTAACCATAACAATAGAAGTATTACGATTTGCATGTAAGGCACTCAGTTTATTGAGCAAATCCGATGCAGCTTTCGAATCAAGAGCCCCCGTCGGTTCATCCGCAAAGATGATGCTTGGATCGTGCATAAACGCACGCGCAGCAGAAGTTCTCTGCTTTTGCCCGCCTGAAATTTCGTTCGGGTATTTGTCAGCAATATCCACTATCCCGAGTTCTTCTGCTACTGCATGAAACTTTTCATCAGCTATTTTTTTAGCTATTTTTTGCACTGATAACGGCAGCAGAATATTCTCCTTCACCGTTAAAGTATCCAGCAAATTATAGTCTTGGAAGATAAAACCCAAATGATGTTTACGAAATTCCGCCATTTGCTTTTCTTTCATTTGGCTGAGATTTTGCCCTTCAATGCTGATGGTTCCCTGACTCACGCGGTCAATGGTAGAAAGGACGTTTAGCAGCGTCGTTTTTCCAGAGCCGGATGCACCCATAATGCTGATAAATTCACCTTTATTCACTTGAAGGTCTAATGCGCTGAGTACTTCTTGCTTATTAAATTTATTGCCGTATGTTTTATATATTTTCGTTGCTTGCAAAATTACCATGTCCATCACTCCTTGTTAGTTCTATCTTAATCAACCCAAGAACTTTTCTCCTGTCTTTGAGATGACAATTTGAAAAAGCATGTGACAGTATCGTCACATGCTGTAAGTCGGGAAGATTAGCAGAGAGGCTGCCAAGGACTCTTGGGTGAAGATTTACACTTCAAAGGAGACGCAGTGAACTGCCTGTCCGCACTTAGGCTGAAAATAAGTTCAATGACAACATTGCCGTCAGCGTATGATTTACTTTACATGCTTACCTTTCATTCCCCCTATGCATTTATCATGCGAATCCATTCATTTTCTTTCGGGAAGGTCAATGTAAATCGCGTTCCTTCTCCTGGCTCTGATTCGACTTGTATGTCGATCAGCAGTGATTCTCCCACTTGTTTTGCCAAATACAGGCCCATTCCTGTAGCGGCGTGATCTCCGTGGTCCGCTGTTCCTGTAAACCCTTTGTCAAAAATTCTAGACAGGTCTTTTGAATGGATCCCCTTTCCGAAATCCTTTATAGATAACTTCGTAACGTCCTCGGCTGACGTACTCCGAATGCGAATGTCTGATGAATGACTGTATTTTACTGCATTCGTCAGAAGCTGTCTGATCATGAAGCCAAGCCATTTGGCATCAGTCAGCACCGTGTCCGTTTCCAGCGACACTTCAAATCCGATATTCTTTTGCATACACCATTGCCTCAATGACTTAATCTCTTGAAACAGCACCTTCTGCAAATCTATTTTTTCGATATATAAATCATTTTGGATAAATGGAATACGTTTTTGATGCAATTGCTGATCGAGTAATAAATGAATACGAAGCCATTCATACATCAGCTGTGAACGAAGAGCAGCATCTTCTATTCGTTCGATCATCAACTGCATTGTTGTCAGCGGCGTCTTTACTTCGTGGATCCAGTTCAGAATATCGTCTTTCTCCTGCTCAACGCTGCTTTGCAATACTTCCAGCCGCTGTGTAAACAACTGATTTTGTTCTGAAATTCGTTCGGAGGCGATATGTTCAAAAGGGCTGTCGGCTTCCGGCAGCATAGTTAGGTCAAATGACGAGTCGAGCGTGTTCAGCTCCTTATAAAACCGGGTTTCTTTCGTGTACCGCATAATCAAAAACAGCAAGAAAGACAAACAGGATAGAAATACTATATAAGCAGCAGATGTAAATGTAATGCCAGTGTCCATATACCCTACCGCCAAAGCCAGCAGCTGCAAAAACAGAAAGAATACAATCCATGCAGCCCGTTCTTTCAGAAATAGCTGCTTCATAGCATTTCTTCCTTTGCCATATAACCTTGTCCTATCTTTGTCTCAATCACATCAGTCAGTCCAATTTCCGCAATGCGTTTACGCAGTCGATTGACGTTGACAGTAAGCGTATTATCGCTGACAAATCGTTCATCATCCCACAGTTTGGTGATGATTTCTTCTCTCGTCACAATTTCATTCTTCTTCTCAATCAGGACTTTCAATATATAAATTTCATTTTTGGTCAGCTCAATCGTTCCGTTCTCATTCGTCAGTGTCCCTTTAACAAAATCCACTGCCGCACCGCACCAGGACTTCACTTCCAATATCTGTTCGATGTTGTAATTATAGACACGGCGCAATATCGCCTGGATTTTCGCTATCAGCACATCGAAATGAAAAGGTTTTTGAACGAAGTCATCAGCTCCAAGCTGCATCGACATCACCATATCCGTCGGGTGATCACGCGAGGACAGAAAAATAATTGGCACGTTGGAATGCGCGCGGATCATCCGGCACCAATGAAAGCCATCATACTTTGGCAATTGGATATCTATAATCACCAGATCCGGCTTGAGTTCCATAAACTCCTGCAATACATTACGGAAGTCTTTAACTCCTTCCGTTCGGTAAGACCATTGCGTCAGGCGTTCTTTTATTTCGGCAAATAAGGTTTGATCATCTTCTATCAGCATAATCGTAAACAACGGACTCACCACACTTTTCTTCAGTGCTTTTAGTGTATCCTATCTGAAGACAAAATCAAAACAGCGGGCGAATGAAGGCAACCTTCATTCGCCCGCTGCTATTTTCATTTCAAATAAAATAATCCTCCGCTTACTATGTCCACTGTAATTCGCGGCTTAAACCGCTCTTCCATAGCTTGTTTCTCCACATCATAGTATTCAGGCTTCTGCTCTTGTCCCTCATAGAAATAATCCAATACCGCCTGATCTCTTTTCCAGCGCTTTTCTGCTTCTGCAATCCATGACTGGTCTTCGCCTTCAATGATTTGATCTATCACTTGATCCAAACGGTCGATTCCGCGGGCAGGTGTGATGATATAAGGCAAATGAAATACTTGTTCAGACGGTTCTGGTGAGAATTGACGAGTGCATAGAGTCTCATGAAATCCGTTCATCACGGCGCCTGTCATCAAGTTCATGCCGATTGAATACAACATTTCTTTCGTCTGATGGCTAATAAACGATACTTTATAATTTACACCGATCCAAGGCGTAAGAATCACTTGAATGTGTGCGTCCGAAATCCGCTCATACATTTTCACATACCGGCCCATTTCCTTTGTCACCCGAAATAACTGATGCAGACGCGGTGAACCGAGATGGATTGCCTCGCCTTTTATCCCGCTGTTCAAATGTTGCATGTCTGTAATCAGTGTAAGCTGTGCGGGATTCGGTGTTTCGTTGACACTTTCCACATACCGCCAATAAAACGGCCGGTTCATAATCTTTTTATCCATGTCAATTGTCAGCTGTACGGTGAGATAATGTTCATTTCCATGGAGTACTTCACAGTGATTTTCTTTAAAAAACTGATGGAGAAAAGTATGGATCTCTTGTGCGTGCATGAATCCGCCTCCCTCATATAGATTGTTCCTTCATCGCTAAAATATTGTCCAGCTCCCCTACCACCTGTTCAAATGTATCGATTTTTCCTTGCAGCACTTTCAGGATATGATCATCAATCGTTCCTTCTACTGCCAAGTTATAAATTTGCACATCATGCTCCTGACCTAACCGGTGAACCCGGCCGATCCGCTGTTCCAATTTCATCGGATTCCACGGCAAGTCATAATTGATCACGTGATGGCAAAACTGCAGGTTAATCCCTTCCGCACCGGACTCTGTCGCGATGAGCACCTGCGCCTGCTGCTTAAAGAGATGTTTAATCCATTCACGGCTGCTTTTACTCAATTTGCCGTTGAATATGACGTTCGAGATTCCCTTTGCATATAAATAGTCACTCAAATACAGCTGTGTCATCCGATATTCTGCAAATATAATCACTTTGTCGTTCGCTTTCGCAATTAAGTCTGCTGTCATTTTAGCTTTGGAATGCACTGGCAGTCTTTCCAGCTGCTCGATCACTTGATTTACCCTGCTGACTTCTTCCGGCTTCGTGCACTCGGCCAGCAAGTTCATCAATGTGCCAATCACTGCATCCGGACTGCTGCACATTTCCCTTTGTACAGTCATCGTCGTAAACGCATCCGCAAATACGGGTGAAATCTCTTTTAATTGGGATAAAGCCGTATACACTTGTCTTTCATCGGCTGTGAATTCTACAGGGATGGATTGTACCTGACGCGCAGACCATTCAATGCCGGTATCTTGCCGCCTGTTGCGCACCATAACCTGACTCACCAGCTCCTTTAAATACTCATCCCGTTCTTCATCCCGATTTTTCGCTGAAAATATAGCAGAAAACGATTCAAAATTACCGAGATGCCCCTGCTTAAGCAATGACACCAAATAGAATAATTCAAAAATATCGTTCTGGATGGGCGTTGCAGTCAGCAGCAGGCAAAATTTCTTTTTTAGACTTTGCACAAATTCATAACTGATCGTTTGATGATTCTTTAATTTATGGGCTTCATCCACAATGATTAAGTCATAATCTTGCGCATAGATTTTTTCCTTATGCGGACTGCGCTTGGCTGTATCCAAGCTCATGACGACTACATCCACATAATCGAGCTCATAGTTCTTTTTGTACAGCAGTGCGGGGATATGGAATTTTGTATACAGCTCCTCCACCCACTGATTGACAAGAGAAGCCGGCACCAGAATGAGAACTTTCTTCACAAGTCCGCGGAGCAAGTACTCTTTGATAATCAGTCCTGCTTCAATTGTTTTACCAAGTCCCACTTCATCCGCTAAAATTGCTTTGCCGTTCATTTCCTCGATCACACGTTCAGCCGCTTCTATTTGATGCGCTAACGGTTTAACGTTCGGCAGATAAGCGAGCGACTGCAATCCTGTAAAATTAGTAATTAAGTTATTTTTCGTGATGGTATAGCACATATTATATAAATTCCAGCTGTCAAAAGGCTCTCTGTTTTCCAGCCTCTCAATAAATCCTTCTTTCCATGAAGACGATCTTTCAATCAGCATTTGCATCACCTCAATCAGCCATAATGTTTTCATTAGAATGTCCCAAAAAGACAGACTTATGAATAACGCAAAAAACCCTCTGCAATTAGAGGGTTTCCATTATCGGTCCATTATATTTCAAATGCTGTAAAACTGCCTTCCTCGTCAAAATCTGTTACATGCAGTACGCGGTCTGAAAATGATTCTGCGATTTTCGTATCCTTGCCCAGTATAAGCGACAGTACGTTGAATTTCTTTTGTTTTTTCATTTCATTAAATTCCTTCAGGAAGCTGTTACTGATCTCGTCTTCTCCGTCTGTAACGAAAATTACATCCGCATTTTTGAATGTACTGCCACCGATGACTTTTAGTGCTTCCTTCAGCGACAGAGTGAAGTCCGTGCCGCCGCCTAAATATGTGCGGGCAAGCCGTGCGAGTTCACTGGAAGTGATCTTGCCTTTGACAAATGTTTCTTGCTGCACGGTCGTAGAAAATAACAGCACACATAAATCTCGGCGCTGTTTTTTCGCTATGGACAGAAGCGCTAAGATAAATCCTTTCGACTGATTATCAAGCAGTTTCATACTTCCGGACTGGTCGAGACAAAAGACAATGGGACCTTTACCAAGCTCTTCGCGTTTTCTCTGGTCGTACTGCATCGTCTCTTCTTCAGCAAAACGCCGCAAGAAGTCTTTTTTCGTTGCATCGTGCGTATACAGCCCTAATTCTATGGGCAATAATCGTTCTATTTCATTTCCGGTCGTCACACCTCGCCTTTCCATGGATTCTGCATAATTCGTTTTTTGCTTTTTGCTCGCCACTTCTTTGAACCGGCCTGCCCATTCCGCAATTTCTTGCATCTTCGGGTTTGTTGCCAATTGATCAGCAACAGCCAGCTGTTCGCGCAGCGGCACCTTTTTCAGATCCGCATCCCCTTTACCGGCGCTGCTCCCGCCCATTAAAGAAATCAGGCTGTCTTTTACTTTAATTGTTTCTTCTACCGCTTCATCCATCGCCTGCAAAAAACGCTCTCCACTCGTTTCAAGCGTCAATTCAAGTTTGTCATTCAATTTATCGGATGCTTCTGCCAGTTCCTGAACCGGCTCATCTATTTCATCCATACCTTCCGGGGTTGCCTGCTCTATCGGCACATTATCCTGGAGCGCTTCAACAGCCTCCATCTTCTCCAGCAGTTCCTCATCCAGCGCTTTCGCGTCCGCAAGCCACGCGTTTATTTTCTCACCAAACTTCACTGTACATACGGTCGCTGCCAGATCATCCAGCCGGGTGAAATTTCTATATTCCTCAAAGTGTTCATCTTTCATTATTTTCTTTAAAATCGTCTGGTTTGCTTTTAGTGCCGGATGAATGCCGCCTGCCACAATTCGCGGTTTCATTTTATACAGTGCCGCCCAAATATCACCAAGCAGCGCTTCTGCAGTCGGCAATTGCCCTTCGTCTCTTACCTTCTGCAAACCGTCCGACATTCCGAACAGCTCTTTAAACCGGCGTTTATCAAATGCGTCTGTATTCAGTACGGAGCGATGATCTCTTACGATTTTACTTCTTTTCATAGAAATCGCTCCTTTCACATTCTGAAAAAGACTCCATGCTGTCCGTCATTTTCGTTCTTCTTGCCGGAAGTATGGCCATAGTAGGCAGTATCTAATCTGCTGCTTTCCACTTCATTTTTTAATGCGGTTATTTGGCTCTGCAGTGTTCCAATTTCATCCATACGGCTTGAATTTCTGTCGTTTAATGTACGCAGTTCCGCTGTCAGTGCATTCATTTTCTGTATAGCTTCCATACCTGCTTCAGCTGACTGATCGCGCACTGCTGAGTCATATATTTCATTTGCTTCGTTTTCAATAGCTGAAAGTCTTCGTCCCACTTCATCTTGCGAATGCCGGCCAATGATGTTCGAGACTGTTTCTTTTTGATCTAGCGTTTCCCACAGAGCATGTTTTAAAATCGCAATATCATTGACTTGAACGCTTTCCCTTTGTTCGATTAAAGCTTTTGCCTGGAGAACGCACAGTGATTGCTTGAACCGGCGGTCGGACGGCTGAATCCCTTCGTCCAGAAGTTCTCTGCGAATCGTGGATAACGTTTCATATACTTCATCAGAAATTTTCACGTTTTCGGTCATGGTCTGTAATTGCTGCAGTTCTTCCAACTGCATAGTCGGTGTTTCTACGTCTTCGCCTTCGTCTTTCATCATCGAGACAAAGTTCGATTCATCCGCAATAAAATTAATCTCAAAACGCAGGAGGAACCGGTCGAATAACGCTTCTAGGCCTTCTCCTTCCTCTGGATATTCGTTAGACGCACCAATAACAGACATTAACGGCACTTCGACGGGAGAGCCATCGTTATAGAACAGCCTTTCATTAATCAGTGTCAGCAGACTGTTCAGAATCGCGGAGTTCGCTTTAAAAATTTCGTCTAAAAACACGAGATGCGCTTCAGGCATTTTCGCGGCAGTATTACGTTTATACACACCTTTTTCTAAATCTTTTAACGACAGCGGACCAAATACTTCCTCGGGGGTACTGAATCTGGTCAGCAGCCATTGAAAATACGATGTTCCCTCCACAATTTTGGCCAATTCTACTGACAGTGCTGATTTTGCAGTGCCCGCTGGACCGATCATCAGCATATGCTGCTTGGAAAGAAGCGCGACCAAAATCCCTTCCACTTCGCTTTCCCGCTCAAAAAACTTTCCGTTTAATGCGCGTTTTATTTCATACAATTTCTGTAGTGTATTCTCCATATGTGCATCACCTCAATTTGTAGTGTTCATCAGTTCATCCTTTTATGTAACAGTGTGACTGTAACGCGCTGATTTTAACCTCTTTTCATTAATTTCTGCAGGACGTTTTGTATCATGTCTCTGTATTCTTGTATAACCTTTTACATAAGCTTGAAATATAGTGTTTCTCTCTCCTGAATACATCTCTTCTACTACCATTACCCTTTTTACTCCATGCCAACTCCTATCGCTGAATATTTTTCAAAAGAATAAAAATGAACATAACATTATACAAAATTTATACACGCGCATAGTCATCCTTGGAATTAAGGCTTTGTTTTATATGGTATAATTGCCATATTAGAATCTGTTACAGGAGGTGGATCAGACATGACAGGAAGTACTAAAAATGAAAAAACAGTGTTAGTTGATCATGAAGAAAAGACATCATTGGTGAATGCAGCTGAATTTCTTGAGACGATGGCTAAGAAATTGAGGGAAGAAGGCACCTTTACTTTGACCCATAATGGACAAACACATGAAGTGACACCTGCTTCATCAGTAGTGCTAGAAATCAAGCTGGAAAAACAGCTGGATAAGAACAAGCTGGAAGTCGAGCTGGAGTGGCGCGACGGCGACAATGAAAAGGACGCAGGCATTTCAATTAGTTGAGTCTCTCAGCAAACAGAAACAGCCGCACTGGCAATTCATTAAATGAATTGCCAGTGCGGCTTTGCAGCAGAATGTTTTCATCTTTTGCCGTAATCATTCATGATTCAGCTTCCGACCGTAATGGCGCTTCCCCTGTTCTGCAAAGTAGCCAGTATGCTTAATGCGGCGAGATAACTAGTTTTCGGATTATTCGGCATTGGCTCATTTTCTATAGTCAGGTTCATTGTGCCGAAATCGCCGCTTGCTTCAATGGTATGCGTATTTCGCTGAATGTTCGGGTCCGCGATGACACGTACTTTTGTCTGTTCCGCTCCTAAACCTGCAATTGATAATAATAATGCTACGTTGACGTTTTTAGGAAACTTATCAATCGCCTCCAGCGCAAAACCGTCAAACATACAGTCCTCTGTACGTTTCACTTCAAGCCCTAATGACTGGTAGGATTTTCTCGTTGTAATACTTACTTCCTTCAAACCGCCCAATGCATTCGCTGATTGCAGAAGATCCAGTCCGCCCACTGCACCCGACGGCAGATAAATGTGCTGATTATGCCTATGTGCCTCTTCTTTCATCTTTTTCAAAAAATTCGTGTCTTTGAACGCTCCGATACTGCTGAGTATCAGATCTTTTTTGTTCTTCAAAACTTCCTCCATATGCTCCACAGCAACATCTATTGTCGCCGCTTCCACAACCAGATCGACAGGAGACTGAATGAATTCTTGAAAGTCCGTATAAAATGCGGGCCCATATTGCGTTTCCAGACGCGGCCCCACTTTCTGATTTCTTCCGAATATAGAGATAATCTTGCCATCTACCTTTTTATTTTTATTAATACTTTCCAATAAATACTGCGCAATATTACCGGTTCCGATTATACCGATTTTCACTTTACAACACCTCTCCCTTAAGTATATACATATTTTCAAGAAATCGAAGGCTTACTAGCAAGATACCCTTCCAAGACATAAACAACACTATAAATGAATAGGATGGTATTGATTGCAGCAAAAAACAGGAGGAATCTGCTGATGACAGGGTACACGGATAATTATGAGCGCGATACGTACGGAATTATTGATTTTTGGGTGCGCAATAACTTTGAGCACGGGGAGTTTTTTGACCGTGAAATCAGTCACCATGAGCTGGAGCTAGCCCGTGCCAATCAGCAAATGGTAGATCGCATGGGGAAAATCTTTAAAAAGACTGAATCTAAAACGGGGGATATTGGCTTAATCATCGATGAAGCAAAAAGCTCCACGAAAGAGTTTAGAGATTTACTTCTTCATACTATGGATCGGGCACTGCATTGCGATGTCATCATCTCCACACCTACTTCACTTCTCGACCATATGATCAGAGAAGCGGAAGAAGCGGAGAAAGTATTCAAACTGATTGAAACGAATTCCTATATTACGCCAGCTGACGCCACGATTCATGAAAGTAATTTCTGGCTTCGCCAAATGGTCGATCATTTGATATTCATCAGTCACTATGTAGATGCTTCTAACTACGAACTGCATGACCAAGTGCGTGCAATGACGAGAAAGTTTGAAAATCTCCTGTTACAGGCACAATCTTTGAAAACCATTATCCGCAGACCGCGCAATGAAGTTTCACCGGTTTTGAATACGTTCAATCAGATGGTAATAAAAGAAGCCAAAGCGCTCGAAGCCTTTAAATTGGAATTAAGTGAGCTCATTAAAAATTGTGCAGCGGTTACGACTGCACCGCCTGATTTATTGGAGCATATTGCGCGTGAAGCACATCACCTGTGGAGAAACTTAGAAGACCAGATCGTAAACTAATACTATGAATACGGCGACATGCTCGCCGTATTCAAAAAAGATTGCCAGCGCAGTTCAGACGCGGGCAATCTTTTTCTATTTCACAATTGTCACCGGACACTTTACATGCTTCATGACTTTATGGCTCACACTGCCCAGCACCATTTCCTGAAAAGCATTCAGACCGCGGCTGCCGATGACCAGTTTATCAATCTTCTTTTCATTGACATAGTTTATGATTTCCTGACTCGGGTTGCCTTTGAGCATAATAACTTTCGCATCGACAGCGGCTTCACGTGCAAGCGCTAAAATTGGATGCATCTTCTGTTCCCGTTTCAGTGACAGACTTTCAGGACTTTGCGACAAAAGTCTTTCATCCTTCGCCTTGCTGTAATCCTGTACATAAATGATCTCCAGCTGCACTCTTGGCAAGTACTCCGCCAGCATAATCGCATGTTCAGCAGCACGTACCGCATTTTCTGATCCGTCAATTGCCACCGCAATCTTCATATCGGTTCCCCCTCAGAGTAACTTTTCATATAGTTGTTCACTCGACGAATTCAACCCTTGAATTGTAACGGCTACACCTTTGCTTTCCAGCTTTTGCACAACTTTCAAGATGGCGCCGACTGCCGATTCATCCCACAGCTGGCTATTTTCAAAATCAATAATAATCTGCTCTCCCTTTACCTGATCAAACGACTGAATAAACTTCGTCGTAGAAGCAAAGAACAGCGGGCCAATAATTTTATACACTCCTGCTTCATTCACTACGGTCACGCGCGAAATCTTCGCGACGAAGAATAAAGCACTCAAGACGACACCTATGACTACACCGATCGCCAGATTATGCGTATATAAAATAACCGCAACCGTGACGAGCATCACTGCAGACTCAGAGCGCGGCGCTTGCCTTAAAAACTTGAATGACCCCCAGTTAAATGTCGTCATCGCAACCATCACCATGACTCCCGCAAGAACCGGCATAGGAATTTTGATGACCAAATCCCCCAATACAATAATCAAGAACATCAAAAACGCACCGGCAGTCAAAGTAGATAAACGTCCTCTCCCGCCCGATTTAATATTGATTACGGATTGGCCGATTAACGCACATCCTGCCATACCGCCAAAAAATCCTGTAATGAAATTGGCGATGCCCTGTCCTCTGGCTTCACGGTTTTTATTGCTGGGCGTATCTGTCATATCATCAAGTACTTGAGAAGTGAGCAGCGATTCGAGCAAACCGACAATCGACAGCGCCAAAGCGTACGGCAGAATAATTTTCAGCGTCTCAAAGTTCAATGGAATATCCGGCAGGAAAAATGTCGGCAATGAATGCGGCATCGTCCCTAAGTCACCGATAGCCTGCAGCTTCACACCACTGAGTAGTGCAATCGCCGTCATGACAACAATGGCAATCAGCGGTGCGGGGATTGCCGTGAAAAAACGCGGCACCGTATACACAACTATCAGTGTGGCGATGGCGAATAGATACGTCATCGTCCCTGCTCCGACTAAGTATGGCAATTGCGTAATGAAAATCATAATACCGAGCGCGTTCACGAATCCAAGCATGACGGAATTCGGGATAAAGCGCATTAAATTCGCCACACCGAGTGACCCTAATATGAATTGTATAATACCGGTTAAAACAGTGGCTGCAAGTACATATTGCAGTCCGTGATTCGCCATCAGGCTGACGAGCACCAATGCCATTGCACCCGTTGCGGCAGAAATCAGACCTGGCCGCCCGCCTACAAACGCAGTAATGACGGCAATGGTAAACGAAGCATAAAGCGCCACACGCGGATCGACACCAACGATGAACGCAAAAGCCAATGCTTCAGGAATAAGTGCCAGTCCTACGACAATGCCTGCGAGTATATCCGCACGCACATTCCCAAACCATTGCTGTTGTATAGTTTGCATAGTGTGCTCCTTTCTTGATGTTAAAGCAATTATATAAATAGCTGTTAACAGCATACCACCTATATAAAAGATTAGAGTTATTTCCACTGTAAATCAAGAAACTATACCCATATATCACAAACAAAAAAGTTAGTCTTTCCGCCTATTTTGTAGAAAATTGGGTAAGTAAAAGGTATAGTAGAAGTAGCTAGTTTATTAAAAAGACAGAAGAGGTGATAAGTGATGGGCAAATTTAAAAGTATCAGAGGAAAGTTACTGACAGGTTTCTCAGTCGTCATTGTCTTAATCATTTTACTTGGCATGTTTATTTTTTCTACACTGCTGGCAAATAACAAAGCAACTGAATCTATTTTGAAGAAAGAGCTCCCTTTACTGATTGCAGATGAACAGCTCGCACTCGATATGGCGAACCGGATTGCCGCTTCACGCGGTTTTATACTGACAGGTGAAACGAGTTATAAAAACGTATTTGATCAATACACAGAAGACAGTATAAAACATCAAGAGACCGTGAAAAGAATTGGCACGTCAGACGAAACGATCGATTTGATGAAAAGAACTGTGGAGTGGCGAGAATACATAACAGAAAATGTCTTTGCTGAATATGAGCGTGGAAATGAAGAATTGGCACAGCGTAATTTGCTCGCTTCAACTGACGATGCCCGCGAGCTGATGGCTTCCTATGAAAAGGCTGCAGAAGACCGTGAAACGATTATTATTGATATCGAGAAGAATTTGCTTTCAAGCGGAAATAATACGTTGATACTGGTTACCAGCATCATCGTTCTCGTAATCCTTTTGAGTCTGGCTGTTGCGATTATTACCGCCAATTCCATTTCCAGACCTCTTCACTTCGTTATGGAGCGCATGAAGCTGATTGCCGGCGGAGACTTAAGCAGTGCACCGTTAGAAACGAACTTACGAGATGAGGTTGGACAATTAATTGAATCGACTAATGAAATGAGCGCGAACACACATAGCTTGCTGGATGAAATACATAAAGTAGCCCAGACGGTTTCATCCCAAAGTGAAATGCTTACTCAATCAGCCGGCGAAGTAAAAGCAGGTACTGCGCAGATTGCCACTACAATGGAAGACTTAGCATACGGCGCAGAATCACAGGCTACAAACGCAAGCAGCCTATCTTCCTCGATGGAAACGTTTGTATCCAAAGTGATTCATGCCAACGAGAATGGCGCTTATATTCACCAATCATCAAGTGATGTGCTGGAAATGACAGCTGCGGGCAGTCAGGTCATGAACTCTTCCTCTAAACAAATGGAAATCATTGATCAGATTGTGCATGATGCTGTTGTTAAAGTAGAAGGGCTGGACAAGCATACGCAAGAAATATCCCAGCTCGTTTCCGTCATTCAGGATATTGCCGCACAAACGAATTTATTGGCATTAAATGCGGCGATAGAGGCAGCGCGGGCCGGCGAGCATGGAAAAGGTTTTGCTGTAGTAGCAGATGAAGTACGGACTTTGGCAGAACAGTCTTCTGCATCGGTAACGAATATTACCGGTATCGTCCAACAAATCCAGAATGAATCCAGTTCTGTCACGAACTCACTGCAAGAAGGATACAAGCAAGTAGAAGAAGGTACAAATCAGATAGAACGCACAGGTGAGACGTTTAGCAGCATTAGTGAGGCTGTCACCGAAATGGTTCATCGGATTCGCAGCATTTCTGATGATCTACAAGAGATTTCTGAAACCAGTCAATCCATGAGCGGTTCAATAGAAGAAATTGCAGCGATTACAGAAGAGTCCGCAGCAGGCGTGGAGCAGACTTCCGCATCTTCCCAGCAAGCAAGCAGCGCCATGGAAGAAATCGCGGGCAACTCCAGTGATTTATCAAACCTTGCAGAAGAATTAAATGAATTAGTACGCAAATTTACATTATAAGAAACCAAAAGCGTCTGCCATTGCGCAGACGCTTTTACGTATTTCACTTTATGTCAGACAGTTCACTGTCTACGACCCATTTGTGATTCTTCACTTCATCTCCGCCAGTGGTCGGCATATAGTCGATCATATAGACTGTCGTATCTTCAGATGACTCAATGACCGCTTCTGCACCTTTCATCCCTTCCATATGATCAGCAAGTACAGTCACTTCTGCACCGTCTTCAAATACTTCTTCCCCGGCGCCTTCTATCTCTTCGTGAACGACCCACTTATGATCTTTCACTTTTTCTCCGCCATCTGCAAGCGTATACGTAATGACATATGCAACCGTATCATATGCGCCTACAATCGTTGCTTCTGCGCCTTTCATCCCCGGCATATGATCTGTTTCAATAACAGCTTTACTGCCTACGGGAAATGCAGGATCTTCTGCCGTCTGCAGCCCTTCAGGCACTTCCCCGTCGCTCGCATGCTCCATTTCAATATCCGCTTGTGGTGATTCTTCTTCCGTGTTTACATCTTCTTGCGGTGTTTGCTCTTCTGCAGGTTTTTCCTCATCCGCTGTATTAGCGCCGCATGCCCCTACTACGAGAATGAGGGAAGTGCCAATTGCCAGCATAGATTTCTTCATCATCGCTTCATCCCTTTAGGTTATATTTTGCCGGTCATCTTCCGGAATTTACTGAGTCCTTTCATGAATGGACTATTTTTATTCTTCCCGCGAAAATTGAGGCAAAACATATATTCAGGAAGTCCTTAAAAACTCCTTATTTACGGACTCACGCATATCCCCATTGTCAATGATCCTGCCGTTACTTCACTTCTATTTGCCCCATCATGCCGTTGTCCTCATGCTCTAAAATGTGGCAATGGAACATATACACACCTTTATGCTTAAACTGTATCGCGATTTTCACTTTCTCACCGGGGTGAACGGCTATACTGTCTTTCCAGCCTCTTTCATTTTCTGCAGGTTCTGCTCCGTCTCTTGAAATGACCTTAAATTGTGCTCCGTGAATATGGAACGGATGAATCATTCCGCCCATCATATCTTTCTTGTTGTAGATTTCCCATACCTCTGTAACACCTTGCTGCTGGGTAAAATCTATTCTATTCGGGTCAAATTTTTTCCCGTTAATTTCCACATGGTTCATCATGCCAAACAGTTCAATATGTTTAGTAACCGGCATGTTCTTTTCTTCATCTGTTACAGAAAAATCATTCAGTTGTTTTGACGTTTGTGCAACCTCTGTTTCTTCATCTGACACTTCAAACGGCAAAAGGACGGATCCGTCTTCATTAACTAACGACACACCTTTTGATGTATCTGCCTTGGAAAAATCAACTACTATTTCTGCCCGCTCAGAAGGCGTCAGTGTCACTTCGTTCAATGTAACCGGCTCATTCAAGAAGCCCCCGTCAGTTGCGATTTGAACGAATGAATCTCCAGTATTTAATGAAAACGTGTAGTTCCTCGCATTTGATCCGTTAAGTAAGCGGAGACGCACTTTTTCCTTCCCTACTGTTAAGAAAGGATCTGCTGTACCATTTACTAATAACGTATCGCCTATCGTTCCGTCATCGTTCATTGCCGTTTTATAGTCTAATTGGCGCTGCTCCGTAAAGAAGCGGTCCTGGAAAATCAAAGGAATGTCATTCTTCCCGTATTCTTTAGGGATTTCTAACTTGTCCGAGTTAGCGTCTTCAATATAAATCAATCCTGCAAGACCTTTGTACACTTGTTCTGCGGTCTTGCCTTCCGGATGCGGATGGAACCATAACGTAGCAGCCTCTTGTGTCACTTCAAACTGTATAGTTTCTTGTTCATCCGGTTTAAGTGTTTTATGGGGCCCGCCATCTGCTTCGCCGGACACTTCCAAGCCATGCCAATGAAATGTTGTCTCCTCGTCCAATTTATTTGCGGTGTGAATGGTGGCCGTCTCCCCTTTTTTCAATTGAAGAACGGGTCCTAATAAATCTCCGTTATATCCTAACGTCTCTGTCGTTATACCATCGAAAATTTCTGCTTCACCTTTTTGGGCCGTCACCGTATACTCTGTCCCGCTCGCTGCTTCACTTGTCAGTAACGGCGGAATGTTTAGTTCATTCTTTCCTGAAGAGTCTTTTAACGGCAATACATTATCATGACTCATATGTCCATGGCCCATTTGGGATGAGTCCATCATAGAATCGTGCATTTCTTGATTGTTTTGATGCATCATATGCTGATTAGTCTCATCCTTAGACTGCGTATCGTTGCTGCAGCCGCTTATAAGCAGTACACCCATAAGAAAAACGAAAGCTTTATTTTTAATCCTCATTGAACTATCCCCTTCATCTGTTGTATGTAAGTGCAGTATAGCAAGAACTTATGAAAAAACTGTGCACGCCGATGATCTATGTCTGCAATTACGCTTTGTTGCGGTATGCTCCTGAATAGGTTTACTTGAATCTGATGTAAAACGAGCCACACTATGTATCACATTCCCCAATACGTAATCGTATCAAGCAGGCCAATTGTCACTAATAGGACACCGGCTGCCCGCTGAACTATTCTTGCCGTTTTCATACTGCTTTTCATCACATGTCTTTTTGCGTCGACTAGCCAGATGAAGAAAAATAAAGCGAGCAGCGGAATGGATGTAGCAATACCAAAAACAGCCGGCAATATAAATCCGTGCGGAGCAGTCACAGCTAAGGGCATTAACCATAAAAAAAATAAGACAAACATCGTCGGACAGAATGCCAGCGAAAAGCTGACTCCCAGCATGAAGGAACCTGCTTTTCCGTTTCTCATTTTAACGGGAACATATTGCGTGATTTTATTTAGAAAACCTAATTTCATGACACCGAGCAAAACCAATCCAGTAGCGATGATCAGCGGACCAATGAATTTGCGGAATAACGCGAAGTAACCGATTAAGGCGCTTTGAAATGTTTCTCCCAGCCACCAAACAAGAAATCCGAGCAAGCTGAAAACGGCTGCCTTCCCTGCTATAAAAGAAGTAACTTCTGCTATATTTTCTTTTAATTGAATGGAACGATTTCCATAAAGCGTAATGGCACTCATATTTCCAGTGAGTTGACAAGGCGCTGCAGCACCGAGCAAACCTAAGAGCAGAGCTGAAATCATCGGGCTGTTTTCGAACGTTAAGAGCAAGGTATTCACCGGCTCGGTAATGAGTTGACTTATACTCGATAATAAATTATACAAAGCAGCTGACACCTTCCTTATAAATCTTTCAGCGAATCTTCACCCGCTGGCAGCATCACCGGACAAGCGGGCAAACTACCCGCATACTTGTTTCCTTGCTCAGCTCCACTTGTATCCTATCCCCCATACAGTTTTCAGGAATTCATCATTTGGAAACTCTGCATTTTTCAATTTATCGCGCAAGTTTCGTATGTGCGAATCCACTGTCCGTATATCAGTATACGTATTATAATCCCAGGCGGCATGCATTAATTGCTCCCTTGTTAACGTCCGCTTCGGCTGAGTGATAAGCGCTTCAATGATGTAGTACTCTTTCAGCGTCAGCTGGATACTTTTATCTTTGTAATGCAGTGAATACGAGTCGCTGTTTAACACAAAGTCACCATGTACAATATGTCCTGAATCCTCTATCGGAGCACGCCGCAAAACCGCGTTCACCCTGGCGATCAGTTCACGTTCATCAAACGGCTTCGTAATATAGTCGTCCGCCCCCGTATTCAAGCCTTTCACTAAATCGTTCTTATCTGTCCTGGCAGTAAGCATGATCACCGGAACATCCGAAAACTTGCGTATTTCCGTACAAACTTCCCAGCCATCCATATTTGGCATCATAATATCAAGCAGCACCAAATCAACCGGCTCTTCCTGCAATCGTTCCAGTCCCTCCGGCCCGTTAGTCGCCTTTATGCAACGAAACTCTTGCGGTTCCAGAAACAATTCCAGTAAATCCAACATTCTGTGTTCGTCATCTATAAGTAAAATTGTTCGCATCTGCCTGCACCCCAATCATCAGATTGTAATTATGAATGTACTGCCTTTTCCTGCTTCACTTTTTACTGTAATCGTTCCGCCATGTGCTTCAACGAGTTCTTTTACAATCGCCAATCCTAATCCCGAGCCCCCAAATGCTCTTGAGCGTGATTTTTCCACACGATACAACTTATCAAAGATCCTGTCGATTTCATTAGATGGAATCCCCATTCCTTCATCCGTTACTGACAAAACCGTCTGCTGCTGCTCCTGATAAATTTCCAATGTGACTGTCGTCTGCTCATCCGAGTATTTCAATGCGTTATCCAGTAAATTCAGTACGATTTGTTCTAATCGAATTCGATCGGCAACTAGCTGAAAATCCTCTTTACAGCTCATGACCAGCCTGATTTTTTTCATGTCAAACGACGGAGCCATGAGGCGGTTCATATCCTCGATAAATTCTTGTGCTGAAAACTGGCTTCTCGTTACCGTGAATGTGACTTCATCCATTTTTGCCAGTTCCATCAAATCTTTGACTAAGTCCTTCATGCGATTGGATTCTTCTGCAATAATCTGCAAATAATGATTCCGCTCCCCGTCAGACAATTCTTCTCTCATCGCCACTTTCAAATATCCGATTAAGTAGGTAAGCGGTGTGCTTAATTCATGAGAGACAGATGCCAAAAATTCATTGCGTTCCGTTTTCATTTTTTCCAGATCTGTTGCCAATTTCATAATAGCCGCTGATAATTCTCCCAGTTCATCATTGCTTGCCCCTGGAAGACTCACATCAAATTTTCCTTCACTCAGCCTTTCTGTCGCTTCCTTCATGCGAATCAGCGGCCGGGTAAGAAACTTCGACAGAATGAAGTAAATAATAAATAAAATTACGATACTAACTGAGCCTGCCAATCCAAAATGCAGATTTAACTTTTGAACCAGCATTTCAATTGGCTGGCTGCTCTGAAACATCACAACATAGCCCGATTGGCCTGCGCCAGCTTTATAAGGGTGGACACTTGCGATGAAGGGTGAATTCTTCCAGTCCGTCACTACTATCCGATCTGTTTCATCATTTTTGCTAATTAGTGATAAAGCGGATGAAAAGTTCTCTAGGCTGTCAGCTGAGCTGCTGATGATTTCACGTTTCTCATCTGTAATAATGACTTCCCTTTCTTTTCCCGTTTCCATTAATACAATGTGTGCTATCGTTTTATCGGAATAATAATCTTCCAGCACATCACGATGATTGCTGCCGCTCGCAAGCAGCCGTGAATATTCTTCATCCACCCTTGCGTGAATAATATTTTGATGCAAATAAATCATTAATACCGATTCAAGCAGCAAGAAAATGATAATAAAAGAAGCCGCTAGCTTTGTTGAGATTTTATTCATTAAACCACCCCGTAAATACAGTATAGGAAAAGAATATGAAAAAATTATGCAGACGGACTTGTAGGAATACAGGCCAGCTGTCATATCTTAGCCATAGAAAAAGGATGCCCGACTCTGAACTTCCCGGACATCCTGATCGATTGTTAGAACCTCGTTTTTGCAGGTTTCTTCATCGGCGACTTATTCATCAAATAAGAAATGAACGTCTCCTCCGTAAGATGAGGATTTGATGAATTCAGCAGAACCGCCAGATTCTTTGCATCATCCAGCGCTCTGTGGGCGTTATGCACCTGAATCCGGTGCGCTCTCAACAGCTGCTGCAGCTTGCCATTTTCAAACCCGTAGTTCTTCCATTTGATTTGCCTGACAGAGCAATACCAGTCCATGTCGAGCGTTTCAGGCAATAACCGGCTGACAAATCCCCGGTCGAATGACGCATTATGCGCGACAATCCCGTCAGCCCGGTCTAGTATTGTCAAAATTTTATCCATATCCAAAGACTTGCCTCTTACCATCTGATCTGTAATACCTGTCAGGTTCGTAATAGTTGGTGATATGGAATAGAAAGGTTCCTGAAACTCGCAGTATTCATCAGCTACCCTGACTATACGATGATCTTCATACTCCCCGAGCATAACGCCCAGCTCGATCACTTCACTTGCTTCTGCACTCATCCCTGTCGTTTCTACGTCAATGAACGCTATATGTTTTGTCATGTAAAAAACTCCTTTACACTCTATTTAAAACCGTGTACCCGCGCGGTTCAGAATCATTTGTATCCTATTAGTATATCAGCATTTCAGCGCATTGTATGCGAATTAAACTGGACGACAGCCAGTACAATCTGGTTTATATGCATAAGTTGCGAGATAAATCGGCGTATTGTATACTAGGACTGCTTACATAATTGTCCGTACGGGTGCTTGAGTGAATCAGGCTGAGATTGCAGGTAAAGCCGCTGCTGACCGTTTATCTGATCTGGGTAATGCCAGCGTAGAGAGCATGTTCGATGGAATATACAGGGATCATTTCCTTCCACGGCCGTCTGCTCTTCAGACGGCTTTTTTGTATAGACAAATGAGAAGGAGTGAAAGATCTTGAAGAAGTTAAAATTTACCGATTTACTGATTACGATTATGATTGGCGTAGTATTTGGTATTCTCATGAAGTTTTGGGACGACCTATACACTGTCGTTAAACCGATCATGCCCGTGCTGCGTCAGCTGATTTACGGCATGTGGTTTATGGTCGGGCCTTTCGCTTTCTTACTGTTGCGAAAGCCGGGAACCGCATTAATTGCCAGTATTGCGGGTGCGTCATTATCTGCTTTTGCAGGTCACGGCATCGAAGTGCTGATCTACGGGTTTGCGCAAGGTCTTGCCGCGGAATTACTGTTTGCTGCTTTCCGCTATAGAAGCTATTCTGTTTTGACAGCTGGACTGGCGGGAGTCGCATCTTGCCTGGCCAGTTTTGGACTCGACTTGATTTACGGCTACGCTGCGCTTGAAACATGGGCATTGATTGTGAAATACGGATTGCGGGCAATCAGCGCATTTATATTTACCGGTATCTTTGCTGTGCTGATTGTCAAAGCTCTTGAAGCAACAGGTGTAACTTCATTAATACGGCCAGTTGATAAAAAAGAATATTCATTGCTGGACGAGTAATTGCAGAGGATGGATTCTACTATGAGTAACATCAGCGTCTCAGATTTACGATTAAAGTTTCCCGGAGAAGAATCATTGGTATTCAGGGATCTGTCTTTCTCCGTACAGCCGGGCGAAAAGGTCCTTATGCTGGGACCTAGCGGCTGCGGCAAATCCACCCTGCTGCAAGTGCTGAGCGGTATTATTCCAAACTCCATTGAATTGCCGATGAAGTCAAAGGCTATCAGTTTGCCGGATTCATGGGGGTTCGTCTTTCAGGATCCTGATACGCAGTTCTGTATGACGTATGTCGACGAAGAATTGGCATTTGTACTGGAGAATCTGCAAGTGCCGCGGGAACAAATGAAGACTCTCATAGAACAAGTGCTGAAACGTGTAGATTTGCAGCTGGAAGATCCGCATACAGCGATTAATGAACTATCCCAAGGAATGAAACAGCGGCTCGCTTTGGCTTCCGTTTTACTGCTTGAACCGGACGTTCTATTCCTTGATGAACCGTCTGCTTTACTGGATCCCGAAGGCACACAGCAAATTTGGTCTTCTATTAAAGAGGCGACTGCCGAGAAAACAGTACTCATTGTAGAACATAAAATTGATCTGATTGCCGATTGGGTCGATCGCGTCGTACTATTCAATGATCACGGCGTTATTCTGGCTGACGGATCACCCGCCGACATTTTTTCCGGCTATCAGGAGGAGCTGACCCGCTACGGCATATGGTATCCCGGTGTATGGGAAAAATATAAGGAATCGGAAGCTTTTCTTTCCTTAATGCAAAACCGCAGTCAAGTGAAGCCGCAAGAGAAAATTCTTCTCCAAGATTTCCACGGGTATCGGGGTGCCGTACAAAAGATTTCCGCTGAAGATGCAACAGTTCAGGAAGGTGACTGGATTGCGATTGTCGGGGAGAACGGCTCAGGGAAGAGCACGCTGCTTCTGTCGCTTATGCAATTATTGCGAACTGACGGGATCTACGAAGTAAACGGTGTGCCGATTGTGCAGAAAAAGAAGAAACGGCAGCTTCCAGAAGGATTATCACTCGTCTTTCAAAATCCTGAACTGCAATTTGTGACGAACTCGATTGCTGAAGAACTGACGGTTTCGCTGCATGGCATGACAAAAGAGGATGCGGCAAGCTGCGCCAGGAATTTAATCGATTTATTCAACTTGCCTGGCACAGCTTCACGTCATCCTTACCAGTTATCTACCGGACAAAAACGCCGCTTGAGCGTGGCGACTGCGCTTACCCCGAAAACAGATATCGTATTGCTGGATGAACCGACGTTTGGACAAGATGCACGGAATACATTTGCTATTCTGGAGAAATTGGAGAAATTGCGGACTGAAGGTATTACGATTCTGATGGTGACACATGACATGGAAATCGTGGAGAACTTCGCTACCGCCGTGTGGACTGTGGAAAACGGAGTATTGAACCCCCCTGCTGTTACAGGAGGTCTGCTAAATGCTTAATTGGTTCACGCCTGAACGGCAAACGTGGTTATTCCTCGTCAATCCTGCACTGAAGTTTGTGGTGTTTTTTGCGCTCCTGCTGATCACGCTGCTTAATCAGAGTCTCTCATTTGCCATTTGGCAGGCCGTATTCTACGGCGCATTGTTCTATATATTCAGCGGCTATTCCATTAAGAAACTGGCTGTATTGTCAATTCCGCTGGCGATTTCATTTCTATCTACCGGTCTGACGATGCTGTTATTCGGTAAAGGAGAAGCTGTACTTTGGCAGTGGGGATTATTCAAGATTTCTGAGGAAAGTATACAGCACGCACTGCTACTGGGAAGCAAATCTCTGTCATTCGGCTTTGTCGGCTTTACGTTTATCCTGACGATTCAGCCTGTGCTGTTTTTTTATGCTATGATGCAGCAGTTCCGTCTGCCGTCCAAGTACGCCTACAGCTTTATTGCATCATTCCGTTTAATTCCTGCTGTTACAGAAGAACTGCAGATTCGCAGAAATGCGCTGAGAGTACGAAATATACGGTTTTCACGGGGAATTAAAGGGATCTATGAACGGCTGCAGTCATTCAGTGTCCCTTTGTTTGCGCAAAGTATCCGCCGCGCGCAGCGAATTGCAGTGGCGATGGAAGCAAAACAGTATCAGATGGGGGCAGCCAGAACGTATTATTATCCGACACGATACAGCCGGACGGACGCAATATTTTTGATTGTCATGACACTTGGGCTAACCGCCGCTGCGTTATTGGCACTCTCGAGTGGAACGGACGCCAATTATATTTAGATACAACAGACCTTTATCTTAGTATAGCCGGTTCAGTTGACGGGGAGATAAAGTACAATTGCAACTCAAAAAACAATCGGTTCAGCGAATGTTTTATACTTGAATTAACAATAAAAATGCAAAAACGCACAGATGATCAGCACCTGTGCGTTTTTTGCTTACCGTATATATTAATATAAACTTCATATTGCTTGTTCTGTAATTACTGCAGCCGGACGCTGGAGGGCGTGCGATGAACCACATTCCTCGCTTCACTCGAAAAAGCCGTTCTTCGTTACGGCCCTCGCTGTTCCTCCCCGAGCCGCTTTCCGCTCCGATCAACTAAGTGAGTACAAAAGCGTATGCGACAATAGCGCCCGATAGTTAGATAGTGGTTTGAAACCGTTGATCTGCGCTGCAGCCGGACTTAGTGTACATAAGACAGTTTGATAGCCCTCTGCAAGCAGTGAAAGCCGAGTAGACTTATCTGATAGAATGCGTCCATTTTTGAAGTTAGAAAGCGGTAATTTTTTTAGCTACTATGACTATTTCGATGAACTGAATGGAGAAAAAAATCGCTTTGTTGTCCATTCAGTCAGTCAATCCATAGCTCCAACCACACCGCGCAGATAGAGTCACTTACCATACTCCAATTTCTGGACGAACACTAACTGACCTGCAGACACAAACTCAAGGATTCTCCCGGAAGAACCGGCGACTCCTGGAGGATCAGGGTGACAGGCGTAATCGCCAACGCACTTCTGGCGAGTCCGCCGCGCCCCCTCAGGAAAGCGTCCGGTTCTGCAGGGAGAATCCTAAACCATACACTATCTTAACAACGACTTGTCAAGAGCATCTCATTTCCAATAACCAATTTCTTTGGATAATCTACAAGCTTGTTATTTTCTGAATGTTTGACCATCTGGCCCTTTAACAGCATAATCCTTATTTAATAATTGCACCTTATTGCGGAGGTTCTAGATAGTAATAATGACGTTTTTTGCAATTATTTTTCTCTTTTACAGACTATATCCCGTGTATATTTCCAACAATTCTTCCGTCAGGCTCCCGATTTTGAATCATACATATACAGCTCATCCCCGTCCAAAAACAGCAACATATTCTCACGGTTACTTACTAATTGCGGTTCGACCGGCTTGCCATCTGGCTTTATCAGTTCAATTTCATGGACAGTCTTGTATTCATTACCTTCACGTTGTAACTCGAAAAGTGTATGTTCACCTCTGCCTTGGTGTACAACGATTGTCTCCCCATTCACCGCAAATGTCCGGAATGAAATATCATCAACTGAATAATACGATGTGCGACCCTCTTTTCGAACTCCCATTTTCGAATCAATGGTGAAGTAAAACCAAATCCCACCGTCAACTGCTTCATTAAGTGCCCAACATTCAAAAATAGAGTATTCTTTATCCTCTTCAAGCGAATCCATCTTACCACCCGCAGCATCCCAGCCAACTAGTCCGCTGCGACCAACCGGCACCTCCCAGCCGTAATTACCGAAAACTCCTTCATCAAAGTACCCCGTCCAGATCTCCTGATTTTTTCTCACGAATACTTGCTCAATCCCATCACCCAAACAAAATGAACGAATAAAACATCCGTTTTCATCAAAGACACGTGCATTTTCTTCAATATGTTGTGCATCGTGGTAATATGACCGTGCACATACAAGCAGTATATGACCGTTATCAATCGGCTGGATATAGTGATAGTTCCATGTTTCATTCGGTAATTCCAGCACTTTCTTATGCCCATCCTTCAGATGAATGACTTGATATCTATAGTTTTTTTCTGTGACGGTTGCAGGGAAGCTACCGTCGATAAGCGGCGGCTGCTCTTCCGCCAGCAAGACGAATATATCGTTTTCATGTCCAATGGCAATCGAAATCGGCGTCATGTGTTTCAGATCTTCGTGCAGGTTAGCTATAGGATTTACCAGTTTTTTACGTATTGATTGCATCCTCTTTCATCAACCTTTCCTGAATGAACGTACTGGATTTCAACAAAAACTGGTTAATCTTCAATTACATCTATTAAATTCATATGAATACTGACGAAGTAAGTTTCTAATAATTTCTCTAATCTGCCGTTAAGCTTGTGGTATTCGTCATCAGCCTTATTAACAACATTATAAAATTCATCTTCTTCTATCTCATCACTTTCTAGAGCAACGTACAGCCTCCACATTTCTCGTCCATACTTTTCCTCAATCATTGCATGGTCATGAGCACCAATTTTCTCAAGGATAGTTATTAATTTGTAAAAATAAAATTCAATGCTTATTTCTTCGATAGACGATTCAAGCCAATTCAGTAAAACTTCGTGTCCTCCACTTTCTAGCTCAGAATAATATTGAAAAACAATAAGTGCTTCATTTAAAACCGTGTCTTTAGTTGATAAATCATTTTCACTTATAACTGTTACTACAGCGTTCCATATATTGTCGCTGTCTAACAAATCTTTTCTGTTCATTTTAGGTTTCATTGTATTCCCCTCATTAATTACTTCCTTGCAACAATCTTACGCAAAATGGCCTGTTCAGTTAAGAGGCCGTCCACTTATCATCTATTTTAACACAAAATTCCTTTTTCACTATCTTCTCCACACACTGTGTATTAGCTTCCTTGCTACTGCAATTTACATTGCCATCCTTAAAGCAAAGTTAATTGCAATTGATCTCCTCCCGTGTTTCTTCCCCTTCCTCCCTTGCGTAATTTATATTCTAGGAAACGGTCAATATGAATCATTTCTGTTCGTTTCAAGAAATTGAATAGTGCGCAAATTCAATGTTGACAAAACCAATATACTTTATTATATTAAACCTATTACTATTATAAGGATTTAAGGAGTTGAGTGCTTTGAAACTGTCAACGAAAATTACATTCGGTCTGGCTTTTGGTATTGTCTTCGGAATTATTCTAAATGTTTTTTTCCCGCACGCGGTTCCGCAGCTGAATGAATATGTGCTTTCACCAATCGGTAAAGTGTTCTTGAACTTAATTCAGTTCGTAGTAGTGCCGATTGTCTTTACTTCATTAATTATCGGTTTTTCCAGCATCGGCAACTCCGAAAAAGTTGGACGGTTGACAGGAAAGCTGTTATTCCTTTATGTCAGCACAAGTATTCTTGCACTAGTTATCGGCTATATCACTGCGTCCGTGCTGAAACCCGGCAATATGGTTGGAAACTTGGGTGAATTGGCTCCCGGCGAAGCGAAAGAGGGACAAGGGATTCTTGAATGGCTGATTTCAATTGTTCCAACCAATCCATTTGAAGCATTCGCAACCGGAAACTTATTACAAATTATTTTTACAGCAATTATTGTCGTGATCGGAATTCGTATGGCGGGCAGTCATGCAAAACCGTTCATTTCCTTTATAGAAAGCGTTCATGTTATTGTAGAAAAAATTACGATGCTCGTACTCAAACTGTCGCCAATCGGTGTGTTCGCCCTAATCAGCTCTGTCATCGCCACTCAGGGTCTGGACATTGTGCAGAAGTTACTCGTCTATATTCTTGGGTTAATCATCGCATTAACACTAATGGCAATCGCATACTTCATCATACTCAGCTTCCTGCATGTTTCACCGAAGCACTTCTGGAAGAGCTTCCAGCCGACATTCGGCATTGCATTTGGCACAGCCAGTTCGAACGCGGCATTGCCGGTTGCTATTGAAAACAGCAAAAAAGCCTTCAAGATGAAAGAAGATATTGCTGGCTTTGCGATTCCTTTAGGGACTGCCCTAAAGCGTGATGGCGCATGTATCTTACAGACATTCAATGCTTTATTTGTGGCGCAGCTGTTTGATATCCAGCTGAGCGGCGCACAAATACTTGCCATTATTATCAGTGCACTTGTTGTGTCATTCAGCACAGCCGGCGTGCCGGGTGCAGGTATCATTATGATGTCTACGGTACTTGCGGCAGCCAATTTGCCTCTTGCTGGCATCGCGCTCGTCGCAGGTGTCGATCGTTTGACTGATGGTTTCCGTACGCTGCTGAACGTGTTTGGAAACACAGCCAATGCAGTAATACTGGATAAATGGGAAGAGAATTCTTCAGCTGCCCAAGCCGAAGCTCATAGCGCAGCGCCCGCTTACGCAACTGACAAAAGACACTGAAATTGAAACTGCCGCAAAATTGTCTTCCAGACATTCTGCGGCAGTTTCATTTCGGAGATTATAAATTATTTGATTTAGAAGATCCATACAGCATTTTTAAAAAAGGATTGTCCAAAACGTCGTGTCTGACATTCCGGACAATCCTTAATTCACGTACTATCTATTTAACTATCGTGACAGAGCAATTCACGTTTTTGATTACTTTCTGACTGACACTTCCCATTACCATTTTCTGAAGTGTGTTCAATCCGCGGCTGCTCAGTATGAGATGATCAATTTCGTTTGTGTTCACGTGTTTAATGATTTGCTGTTGCGGATTCCCTTTCAGTACCGTCACTCCCGCCTGTATTTCTTTCTCTTTCAATAATTTCAAGGCAGACTGTACCTTTTTATTCTGGTACCAGGCAAGGCTGTTCGGACTTTGTTTAAGCAGCCGTTCATCCTCTACTTTATTAAAATCAATGACATGGATTAATTCCATTTGCGCTTCAGGAAACTGTTCCACCAACATCATGGCATACTTTGTGGCACGCAATGCATTTTCTGATCCGTCTACCGCTACAGCTATCTTCATGAAAAGACCTCCTGACACTACTTTTGTTCCTTTGTTCACTTGAGGTTACAGGGCCTTCAATAAACACTCAAGTTTTCGCCACCGGCATTAGATTCGGTTACCATGATATATACCCATTTTATAAACTGGATAGACCTGATGAAATAAGAAAAATTGCATCTCCTAATTCAAAAACCATTCTATCAACTAGTTCCCCAAAAAACCAACTATTTGCCGCACTTTTATAAAGAACTTATAAAAAGTACGAAAAAGCGTTAACTCCTATGTAAGAGCTAACGCTTTGTAAGTCGTTGTCCATCCAGTCAAGCCAGTAATAAACGGGTAGCCAATAAGCGGCCGCGAACCATAATTCCCGCCCAGGCAGCAAGGAATGCCTTGATGAAGCCGCCTATTAAAAATGGCACAAAACCTGCCATAATCGCTGCTGTCCAAGAAAGCTCTGCGATAAACTTCAGCCACACTGTACCGAAAGCTAATGCTACAAACATGCCAATAATATTGGCAACAATTGCATTCGGCAGCGTGAAACTGGTCCGTTCCATATAATAGCCGGTAATGAACGCCGTCGGAATGAATCCAATCAGGAATCCGCCGGTCGGGCCAAAGATTACGCCTAAACCTGAAGACATTCCAGAAAACACAGGCATCCCGACTGCTCCCATTGCCAAGTAAACGAGCACGGAAATTGTGCCGTAACGCGAGCCTAATATGGTAGCTGCCAAGCCGATCGCCAGCGTCTGTCCTGTAATCGGAACGAGCGGCAGCGGAATAGTCAGCTGTGCCATAATACCGATTATTGCCGCAAACAAAGCGGTCACAATCATCATTTTAAGTCTATTTCTTGAATCCATCATGTTGATATACCCCTTTTAGTAAACTGACATATTTATATTGTTGACATTCATTTTATCGTATGGAAGAACGTACGTCAACGCATTTTCAACAATTGTTTACTCAATCAGGTTATCTGATGATTACGGTGTTTCAGACTCTTTTAGCATACTCGCCGCTACTGAAGGCAACAAGCCTCCTTGCAAATATGCATCTTTTTCCATCCTATTGTCAATCCTCAGCAATACAGTAAAATCAATGGTTTCACCGTTCTCCCGCTCTGCTGTCATAACGCAGCGCTGTCCGGGAACGAACGTCTCATCTTCCACATCGAGTGAATATATTTCTGATCCATCCAAACCAAGCGTGGAAGCAGATTCACCCTCCGCAAACTGAAGAGGCAGCACACCCATCCCTGACAAATTGCTGCGGTGAATACGCTCAAAACTTTCAGCGAGGACAGCTTTTACACCGAGCAGTGACGTACCTTTAGCTGCCCAGTCCCGTGAACTTCCGGTTCCGTACTCTTTGCCTGCCAGTACAATTAAATTACGCTGTTCTTTTTGATATCGCTGCGATGCTTCAAATATTGTCACTTGTTCCCCCGTGCCTCTATGTATCGTATAGCCGCCTTCCGTACCGGGAACGAGTTGGTTACGAAGACGTATATTCGCAAATGTGCCGCGCATCATTACATGGTGATTCCCTCTGCGTGCGCCATAGTTATTGTAAGAACGGGGGCTGATCCCCTGCTCCGATAAAAATCTGCCGGCATCACTATTCAATGGTATATGCCCTGCCGGTGAGATGTGATCGGTCGTGACAGAATCACCCAGCATCAGCAGCGGAATCATCTTCTGTGTATTTTCTCTGATCGACACGCTTTGAGCCTTATCAAAATATGGAGCACGCTGAATATACGTAGAGTTTTCATCCCAGTCATACAGCATACCTTCCGGCGCCGGTATCGACTCCCAGGTTTCATTGGAATAAATACCTGCGTATTCTTCACGAAACAGAGAAGCGTCGACAGTTTCCCCAATTATTCGCTGCACAGTTTCCGCTGACGGCCATATATCCGCTAAATAGACGGGGCGCCCATCCGTTCCACTGCCAATCGGCTCCTCGTCAAAGTCAATATCGATTCGTCCCGCGAGTGCATAGGCAACGACAAGTGGAGGAGATGCTAAATAATTTGCACGTATCAGCGGATGTACACGCCCTTCAAAATTACGGTTTCCGCTCAAAATAGATGCTGCGACCAAATCTTTGTCCGCTATCGCTTCTTCTGCTTCAGGCATCAGGGAGCCGCTATTGCCGCAGCATGTAGCGCAGCCGTAGCCGTCTACGAAAAATCCGAGTGTTTGTAAAGATGTTAGTAAATTTGCCTTTTCCAAATAACGGGTGACGACCCGGGAGCCCGGTGTCAGCGTTGTCTTGACATACGAAGGCACATGTAAATCGTGTGCCGCAGCATTTGCAGCAAGCAGCCCCGCCGCCACCATGACAGAAGGATTGGACGTATTCGTGCAGCTTGTAATGGATGCCAGCACAATAGACCCGTCCTGTATACCTTCGAAGGATTTCACACGCTGCCTGCCATACCCGCCGTCAGCAACCGGTTCCGCCAAAATACTTTCAAATGACTGCTTCATTTCTGTCAGTGCGACCGTATCTTGCGGTCTTTTCGGTCCGCTGACTGTCGGAATGATCGTACTCAAATCCAATTCCATCGTCTCTGAAAACTGTGGCGCGTCGGAACTTTCATCCATGAACAAGCCTTGCGCACGCAAATATCCTTCCACGAGCGGAACAGAATCCTCCCGTCCTGTCTGGCGAAAATATTCCATCGTCCGTTCATCGGTCGGGAAAAAGCTCATCGTTGCTCCATATTCAGGCGCCATATTCGCTATTGTGGCACGATCGGTAACAGGTATATGACGCAGCCCTTCACCGTAAAACTCCACAAACTTTCCAACGACCCCTTTTTTACGCAAGGTATTTGTCACGGTTAATGCGAGATCTGTTGCGGTTACCCCTTCAGGCAATGAACCCGTCAGCTTCACACCCACCACGTCTGGAATCGTAAAGTATAGAGGCTGTCCTAGCATCGCAGACTCCGCTTCGATTCCGCCCACTCCCCAGCCAACTGTTCCAATTCCGTTAATCATGGGAGTATGCGAATCCGTACCGACTAAAGAATCTGGGTATAGCCACTCTTTATTATTGTGTGTCTCTATTCTGACACCTGCAGCCAAGTACTCCAAATTCACTTGATGGACAATACCATTCGCCGGCGGGACGACATGAAAGTTTTCAAAGTTTTTCTGTGCCCAGCGCACAAACGAATATCGTTCCGCATTTCGCTCGTATTCGATAGACAGGTTTTGTTCAAACGCTGTCTCATCTCCCGCATGTTCAATAATGACTGAATGATCGATTACTAAGTCGACAGGAATTTGCGGGTTGACTAATAATGGATTACCGCCGCGTGCAGCTACCGCATCGCGCATTGATGCCAAATCGACGATAGCCGGAATCCCCGTAAAATCTTGAAATACAATGCGCGCCGGTTTAAAAGGCACTTCCTGACCCGCAGTGCCGCCTTGCCAATTTGCGAGTGCGGCGATATGTTCATCCGTTATGTACAGACCATCCGCATGACGAACCGCAGATTCAAGAAGCAGCCTGATCGTATAAGGTAATCTGTGTATTCCATTGAAACCAAGACTCTCCAGCCGTTTCAATGAAACATAGCTGAATTGCTTCCCTTTAATTAATAATTCGTCACGCACGGTACCGCGATTCCATTCACAGTGCTGTTTCATCCATTGCTCCCCCTTTATCTGCTGCTATGAGCCGATCAAAATCACAGCCAGCCCGGAACATAGCATCGGCCTTCGAGTATTCTTCTTGCCGTCCGGTCCAAGCCGACTGCGGCAACGTCTTTTCCATCGGCTGTTAACTCTACTGTCACTTCTGCTATTCCGTCCGGATGGCCAATTCGAATCTTTTGCTGCTGTCTCTGACTGCCGGCAACGCAGCATTCATTTGGAATCGTGCCATCGATCAGTAATGCAGAAGCTAAATTATACAGACCGCTGCCGGCAAACGTCCGATGAAATTTCCCCATGGAAACCATTCTTGCAATGACATCAATATCTTCTGCTTTGATCACAGCTCCTGACGCAGTAAGATAATCACGCGGCGGTGCAACCAAGGCAATCTTCGGTATAGAAGGCACGTCCTTGGCTGCAGTAACAGTTTCTGACATCCCCGCGGCTACAGCACCATGGAGACGCAATGTTTCAAGCTGTGTGAGTAAGTGCTGATTTTGACTGAGTATATGATTCGGCTCTGAACCATCCAATCCAAAATCCTGCGCTTTAACAAATACGAACGGATTGACGATATCACTGACTGTTGCGGCAATGGTCCGATCATCCATTTTTAATTGCGTACGCATATCAGCAGGAAATGCAGCTCCCGTTTTACCGCCGGCCGGTGACAAAATCGAAACACTGATTTTTGCACCTGTATGCACAATTCCTGCCATCAAATAGTCTCCATCCACTTGGGCTTCTCCGTCAGCAACAGGCACTTTAATCCGTATGAAACGATTAATATTTTCATTCAGCACAGTCACTTCACACATTCCGTCAGCAGAAGGAATCTTTGCAAATCCTTCATCTATTGCATACGCTCCGACAGCCGCCATTAAGTTCCCGCACGTTCCTTCAGAATCCACAACAGCCTCGCCAATTCCTACTTGGTAAAATGTGTACGCAAGACAAGCTTCTTCGCTGTCAGTTTCACGAATGACTATCACTTTGCTTGTGTGTGAGGTGCCGCTGCCCAGACCGTTTACTTGTGAAGGATTATATGCGTCAATTGCAGACATGAATATCTGTTCTTGCGCGTTCTTTGACTTCGGCAGGTCGCTTTCCTTAAAAAATACGCCTCTGCTCGTACCCCCGCGATATACAATACACGGCACCGTTTTTTGTTTCATGGCTGCTTCCTCCTTCATTCAGGAATAATTGTCTTGGCAATCTTTCCGTCCAAAGACTCATATTTTTCCAGTTCAATCGTTTCATACAGTTCACGACGGGTCTGCATCCGGTCAAGCATATCCACTTGCGTCCCTTTATCGAAGATTTCCTGGAATACGATTTCAAATGCTTTCGCGGCTGCACGTAATGAAGTCACAGGATAAATCACCATCGAAAAACCGAATTCCTGAAATTCTTCAGCTGTATAATATTCTGTCCGCCCAAACTCTGTCATATTAGCCAGCAGCGGCACATCAAAAGCAGCCCCCACTTTTTCGAATTCTTCTTTTGTCGTCAATGCTTCCGGGAACAGCGCTTCTGCTCCCGCTTCCACATACAATTTCATCCGTTCCATGGCAGCATCCAGCCCTTCGACTGATAATGCGTCTGTCCGTGCCACGACGACTAATGAAGGCGCCACTTCTTTAATCGCCCGAATTTTCGCTGCCATCTCTTCAGCGGCAATTAACTTCTTGCCGTTTAAATGTCCGCATTTTTTCGGCAAATCCTGGTCTTCTATCTGCACAGCCGCTACATTTGCTTCAACCATTTCTCTGGCCGTCCGCGCAACATTCAGCACACCGCCAAATCCGGTATCGATATCTGCAAGAACAGGCAAATTCGCCGCACGCACTAATTCTCTCGCTCGTTCCGCCACTTCTTGCGAGTGCAAAATCCCAAGGTCGGGCAAACCACGGCTCGCAGTAAATGCCGCGCCGGATAAATACAATGCTTCAAAACCTACTTTCTTCGCCGTCAAAGCTGCCATACCATCATGTGCGCCCATGATCTTCAATATTTCCTTTTTACGAATAGCAGTTAAAAATTCTCCTGCCAGTTCCTTCTGCGTTTTTTGTTCTTGTACTAACCATGTCATTACTAATTCCCCTTTTCATTTTAAGAATAGAAAACCATCCAGTATCCATACATTGAAGCGAGAACGACGAGCAGCCAAATGACAAACGCACCTGATCCCAGCTGCAGTAAATCACGCTTCGTGAAATAACCATATTCATAACTGATTAAGTGTATCGGCGATTGCGTGATCAAAACAAAACCCGGAATCCCCATTAAAAACACGCCCATTGACAAATACAGAGGGTCATGCGAAGGAAATGCCTCGCCAATTGCTAACGCTACAGGCAGCATGATAGTCAAAAAACCAAGCACGTTGACGAAAAACAGCCGCAGCAGAGCAGTCACGAGAAGGAGTGACAGAACGACCAAAAAATACGATTCCATCGACAGAACTTCAATCAGCTGTACAGCGAACCATTTCACCGCGCCTGTCTTAATCAGCATACTCGACAGCATCAGAGTTGCTGCAAAAAACAGCAATAAGTCCCAGCCGATCTTTCTTTTTGCTGTCTCCCACTGCCATATCCCTGTAACGGGAAGTACTGTCAGAATTGCACCAAACAGCGCAACGAGAGATACGGAAAATCCATGCAGACTCCCTGTCATCCACAATATAACCGTCAAGCCAAGAATCGCAAGAACCTTCCATTCGCTGCGCGACATCTGTCCGAGGCTATGTAATTTCTGTCCAATTACTTTTTCGAGTTCTGCGCCGTCGATTTGTTCAGGCGGGAAAACAACGAGAAAGAGCAGGAATAATAACAGTAAGAACAGAATAATTGGCGGCCCCATATACAGCAGCCAGCGCACGTAATCCAGACCTTGCGTCACTTCGCCAAGCAACCCAAAGGCATACAGCGTCGAACTTGCACCCGTTGCCACCACCGCACCAGATATTGGCACGATGAGTGTTAAGCCGACAAATAGTGATTTCGCCAGCCGTTCTACGCGCCCCATCGTCTGTAAATGTCTGACAATGCCATCCAGCACGGACGAGACCAGACTCGCTTTGCCTATATTGGACGGAATGAACAGTGACAAGATGAACATCAGCACGAATGAGAAAAACACCAGCAGCCGGCTCGAACCTTTCGATAAGGAAAGAAGTTTCAAAGACAGGCGGCTGGCGAGTCCCGATTCAATGAATGCACCTGCTAAAATAAACGTTGAAAATAACAGCCAGACAATCTCGGAGGCAAAATAACTCAATGTTTCCTCATACGTAAAGAAGTGCACGGAAAGCAATAACATCAGCAGCAAAGAACTGAATGCTAAAGGAAAGACCCCACCAATCCAAAGAACTTGGATAATGATGAGGCACGCGACGGCACGTAATACTTCTGAAGTCTCCACAAAGGGAGAAAACGTTATGATGTATAGTAAAACACTGCAGAGTACTAGCAGTCTTTTCTTTTTCGTCATCACTGTCATAAAACCACTTACATTGCTTCGCTGTTATTTTTTTGCGCTTTACGCTTCTTTAACCACGAGGAAAAGAACGGTAAGCCCAGTGAAACAAGCGTCATAAGAACCAAAGCGACAGTAATCGGTGAAGCCGTTAGAATTCCCACTGCGTTCGGATACGAAACCAAACTCATCCGGAAATTCTGCTCCATATCTGATCCGACAATGACAGCCAGAATTAGCGGAGCTACCGGGAATTTCAGCATTTTCATGAACAGACCGACAAAACCAAAGATGATCAAAATCAGGAAGTCTACTGTGCTGTAACCAAGTGTATAGGTTCCGATAAACGCCAGCATCATAATGACAGGATATAATACGCGCGGCGGTGTATCTAGAATCTTTACAAGAATGCCGACAAGTGCAATGTTCAGTATGACTAGGAACAAGTTTCCGATAAACATACTGTTGATGAACGTCCACACCATATCAGGATTATTTTCAAACAATAACGGACCAGGCTTTAACCCTAGCATAACGATGGCACCGAGAATAACTGCAGTTGTTCCTGAACCTGGAATACCCATAGAAAGCATCGGAATGAATGCTCCGACAGCTGCTGCGTTGTTTGAAGACTCCGGCGCAGCCAATCCTTCGATTGCACCTTCCCCGAATTCTTCCGGATGTTTCGATACTTGTTTCTCCATGGAATAACTCAGCATGGATGCAATTGCACCGCCTGCTCCAGGAAGTACACCAATCAGGAAGCCGATCGGGCCATTACGTATAATCGGCCATTTAGATCGTTTCCACTGTTCTTTTGTAATCCAGATCTTACCGACAGACTTTTTCTCTCCCACCGGTTTATTGATTGATAAGAAATTGTATAACACTTCTCCTACCGCATAAATACCGATAATAACGACGAGGAAATCAATACCTTCACTCAAGTGAACATTTCCCATCGTGAAACGGTAGACTCCTGTCTGCAAATCAATTCCTACTGTACTGATCATCAGCCCGATACACATCGAGATGAACCCTTTGACCATCTGTCCCTTTGCCAATGCAACAATGGCAGATAGCGTGAATACCATCAATAAGAAGTACTCCGCCGGACCAAACCGCAACGCAAAACTGGCGAGCGGCTTAGCCAGAACAATAAAGCCGACTACTGCAATCAGTCCGCCGATCAACGAAGCAATTGCAGATATCGCAAGCGCCTGTCCGGCCTGACCTTTCTGTGCCATAGGATAGCCGTCAAACGTGGCAGCAATTGCCGATCCATCCCCCGGTGTATTCAGTAAGATCGAACTTCTCGAGCCGCCATACATCGCACCGTAATAAATAGCGGCCATTAAAATCAAGGCGCTTGTCGGCTCCATTCCGAATGTAATCGGGATCAGCAGCGCAATTGCGGTTGCAGGTCCAAGACCGGGCAGCATACCAACGACTGTCCCAAGGAACCCGCCGAGTGCGATCCAAAATAAGTTCATTGGTTGAATTGTAGTTAAAAAGCCTTCTAAGATGGCTTGTACATCTATTCCCATACCGGTTCCTCCTTTAAGGTAAACTTACCTGCAACAGTGTTCCAAATGCATACCAAGTTACGAACGAGAATGCGACCGCAATAATGATGTTAGACATCCATTTATTGCGCCCATTCAATAAAAACAACAGTCCGGCAAGGAACAGAATAGTCGAATACAAGAAACCAATCCGTTCAAAGAGCACTGTATAAATCAGCATCAAAACAAGCGATACGAGCAAATACAATGGGGACTTGCCGATTCGCAAGGCACGGAAATCAGAGAACTCATTACCGCGCGCCTTGAATTCCTGAAAGAAATAGACAATCCCTGAAATAATTAAAATAATAGCAATCAAAAGCGGGAAATACATAGGACCATTCGGGTTTCCGAGATTTGATTTAGGTAAGCTGATAGCACTGATCAGCATAATGACACCGACAACAGTTGCCAGAATCGGGGTTATGTACCGGACCATATCGTGTTCCTCCTTCTAAGTGAACAATTAAAAAAGCGAGCCCGCTTTGAGCGGGACTCCAACTTTTTTATAAAACTTATTTCTGTAAACCAGACTCGTCAATCAGTTCTGTGTACATTTCTTTTTGTTCTTTTAAGAACTCTGTTGTTTCAGCACTGTCTTGATAGAAATCTTCCCAGCCGTTGTTTTCCAACAGTTGTTTCCAAGAGTCTGTTCCTACCATTTCACCAAACGCTTCATTCCAATATGCAATCTCATCTTCTGTCATATCTGGTGGCCCAAGAATACCGCGCCAGTGAGGGAAGACCATATCCACGCCTTCTTCTGTCCATGTCGGTACGTCAGGCAATTCTTCCAGACGTTCGTCAGCTGAAATCGCAACAATCTTGAATTTACCTGCAAGGTGCTGCTCGGCAGATTCAGACACTGCCATCGTCGCTGCATCGACGTGACCGCCAAGCAAGCTCGTCATGACGTCGCCGCCACTTTCATAAACGAGGAAGTTTAATTTTGTAACATCAACGCCGTATGTTTTAGCCGCTTTTACGAAAGACAAGTGGTCGTTGTTTCCAAGACCAGGAGCAATACCGATTTTCACGGAAGACGGATCTTTTTTCAGCTGCTCCATCAACTCTGTTGCGCTTCCATAAGGTGAACCATTTTTGACCGCTACGGAAATCCACTCTGTTGTTAATGTAGCAAGCGGCGTGAAGTCTTCATACGTGAGATCACTTTGCCCAAGCAAGTTATTCGTAATTAACAGACTGGAGTCAATAGCCAATGTATGTGCATCTTTTTTGGACAGATACTGCCAGCCAACTTCTCCGTTACCGCCCGGTTTGTTAATGACTGTCATACTCTGATCCACAATATCTTCTTCTTTCAAAATCTTTTGTATCGCACGTGCTGTAGCATCCCAGCCGCCCCCCGGTGTTGCCGGTGCGATGAATTCTAAATTCTTCTTCGGATAATCGGAAACATCTTTCCCTCCTGCACTATCTGATGAACAAGCCCCCAGAATAAGTGCAAATGAAAGTGCCGCTGCGCCTACTAGTTTTTTCATACTGTTCTCCCCTTTTCTATCTGATTTATCATCTGTACATAGTGTACTTTGTCAACTCACATCTGTAACCGTTTACAATTTTAACAATTCAAAAGACTTTAACTACATTTTGTTCATTATGTTCACGTGAAAAAAGCATCCCGAAATAGGATGCTTAAAGTTTTCTGTACAGCAGTCAGCGGAATCATATAAGTAATGGGCTGCTTCCATATACATCATAGTGACCATACGCCCAGCTTTCCTGCTGTATTCTATTCCTGTATGCTCACAGTGCGAAGTATTTCCGCTCCGGTCTTCCGACAATTCCGTATTCAAGCTCAGCCCTCATCTTACCTTCTGCAATCAAATGTTCTAAATATCTTCGGGCTGTTGTACGTGATGCACCCAGCCTTTCCCCCACTTCTTCTGCTGTCGTTCCTTCATTCAATGAATGGACGATATCCATCACCTTCTGCAACGTTAAAGGATGAATGCCTTTCGGAAGATTTGTTTCACTGTCTTTGACTGCCGTATTATGAACAAAAAGTTTATCAATCTGTTCTTGATCTGCATGGGGACTTTCCTTAAGAAATAGCCTTCTCTGCTGATAGCGCTCAATAACTTCCTTCAATTTGGCTAATTCAACTGGTTTCACCAGGTAGTGGAATGCACCTGCCGCTACACTCTGAGCAACCAATTCGCGGTCCGCAGCGGCGGTAATGACGATGAAATCCAGTAAAGGATATTGAACCTTCAGCTCCCGCACCAAATCAATTCCTAATTGGTCAGGCATATACACATCGACCAGCAGTAAATCCACCGGCTGATTTTCAAGCAGACCCCATGCTTCCTTCGCACGTAATGCCTGCCAGACTACTTTCACACCATCTATACTTTCTAAAAACTGCTGATGTATGGAGGCAATACGAAAATCATCTTCCACAATTCCCACATGAATCATCTGACTTCACCCTCCTCATTTTCTGCATGTTTTGGAATATAGACAGAAAAAACTGTGCCTTCATCTGTACCAGACACTTGAATGGATCCTCCCAGCGATTGAACAGCCTGCTGAACATTCGCCAGGCCAAAACCTCTTCCTGCAGCTGATTTCGTAGAGTAACCTTTTTGGAACAGTGTATCAAGTTGTTCTGCCTGAATTCCATGACCGTTGTCAGATACTTCAAATATAACATCTTCCCCAAAATCTAAGGTGAAGAATGAAACATGTCCTGCCGAATTTCCAGCGGCCGCTTCAAGCGCATTATCGATAAGATTTCCCAGAATCACAGTCAATGCACCTGTACCCAGCCATTTCGGCAATGATTCCAGACTGCTGTTGTCATCAATCTCAAAACTGACCTTCATCTCAGATGCCTTACCCATTTTGCCAAATAGAATCGCTTGAACATGCGCATCTTTAATATTTTCTAAAATAAACTGATTAGTATGATCACTAAAACTGATTTCCGTTTGAATGGTGCGGATGGCTTCCTCATATTTTCCAAGCTGTAATAGGCCTGAGATTAAATAGAGCTTATTTGTAAATTCATGTGTCTGTGCTCTTAGGTCATCCGAATACTTTCTGACTTCATACAGCGTATTTACGACTTCCGCCATTTCCGTCGTATCACGAAACGTAATCAGTGCGCCTTTTTGCATCCCCTCAAGCTGCAGCGGCATGGCACTGACAACCAGTCTTTTGGCGGAATAGACCATTTCAAAAGATTGAGTGACTGACCCATTTAATTCTGCGACAGAGGGTAAGTTTGGAAAAATTGTCTCTATATCATCTCCTTTTCGATTCGTATGAACGCCTAGAATAGAACGCGCAGCAGTATTCATCAGTGTAATTTCACCCGATGGATTTACTGCAATGATTCCTTCATCGATCGATGCCAATATCGCCTTTCGTTCCATATAAAAGTTCGCAATTTGTTCGGGATCGAGCCCAAATGTATCTTTCCGGATGGATTTAGCCAAACGGAAACTGATGTAAATTCCAAGGGCGAGGATAATCAGTGAGATAAAGAGTAGTTTTACTACACGATTATGTACAATCTCACGTAAATCCGACAGGAGATACCCCACTGTCACCACGCCAATAATCTGATTCTCCTCTTCATTATAAATCGGCGCTTTACTAATGACGGAGGGACCGATAATTTCGCTTGACAGCATGGAATAATTCGCCCCAAACACTATCGCTTTATAGCCATCTCTAAATGGGATTATCTCACCTATTTGATGTTCATCCGGCGAAGCAAGTATATGCCCGGCTTTATCTTGAATCACTATAAAAGTCGCATCCACTTGATTTGAATAATGTTCAATGACCGCTTCCAGGTCACCGGCTTTTTCTGCATCCGTTTTTTCTTCAAGACCTTCTTTAACTGTATCCATATAAGACAGCATTTTTGCAGTTTGCAAACCCACCGTATGACTGCGGTCAAGTAAGTTCAAATAGTCCGTGACGACAAAAACAATCAGCATAAGCGTCATTAAAAATAAAATAAGTGAAGTGACCATCAGCAATATTTTCTTTTGCAGTTTTGATTTCAGCATATTCTGTCACTTCCAGCTAAACGATATTTTTACCTCATACAAACTTGGCCTGCACCGGCCAGCGCATGTACTTCTATTCTATACCACGCGACATCCGCTTACTCCGTGCAATCATAAATCTATCACGATGGCGGCAGTTGTCAAAGTCTTTTTATTCAAAGTACTGACAGCGCAGTCACAAACACCAGGAAAGAATTGCTAATAGAACTCTTCGGCTAAAACTCTGTCTCAAGTATATCTTTCAAAATAGTTTAACAGGATTTTAGAAATGGAAAAGCATAAACTCCGTATATGAGTTTATGCTTATGCGTGCAATTCTTATTTTTTCAACCCATATAAAAACATTTTTGTGATTTCATCAGCAAGTTTTTCTGGTGTATGCGTGCCGGCCCATAGTTTTGTTACAGCCAAATGTTCAATCGTGCCCACCATTGCAGCTGCTGCTACTCCGAGATCCAGATTGGTATGAAAATACCCAAGCTCTGCTTCTGCAATTAAATTTTGTTCGATTTGCTCTGCCATTTGCGCTTTAATATCACAAGCCTCCTCAGAGACAATAAATCCAATGCGCGCAACTTCTTCATCGTTCTGAAATAACTCAAAAACAGCCCGCAAACCGGATGCAATTCGCTCCTTCAGCCCTAATTCATCCATATCAGAAGGCAGCCTGCTTTCTGCAACCTGGTTTTGCAGTTTTGTTTTAAACATATCGATCAGTTCTTGAAATACAGCATCTTTACTTTGAAAATACAGATAAAATGTTGGCTGGGTGACATTTGCCTCCTTCACAATTTCACTGATTTTTGTCTTATGAAAACCATGAAGTGCGAATTGTCCTGCCGCGATTTCCAAAAGCAGCTTACGGCTTTTTTCGCCATCCGCCCCTATCTGCCGTCCCCTGTTCTTCAGTTGAAACACTCCAATCTTACTCAGTACATGAATTATTCTTATATATGATTAATTATACAGGGCAGGAAGAAAAAAACAAATTATTTCATCAAACAATAACAGGCATGATATATAATCCCATTTAACGATTCATTTTGTCAGTTACGTATATAAATAGATTATAATTGACAATTTGCAGAAACTATCGAATAATAAATAGTAAGCGCTTTCATTTTTGTCTAAATAATTGAATATACTGCGTTAAGGAGGGATTTTCATGAAACTGGCTAGAAATATTATTATTGCACTTATTGCAGGTGTTGCAGTCGGTCTTGTATTGAACATCTTTTCACCCGGCATTTTCTCAAAAGCCGATGCATTCTTATTTAAACCGCTCGGCACAATCTTCCTGAACCTGATGAAAATGCTCGTAGTGCCCGTGGTTTTCATTTCCATCGCACTCGGAACCGTCGGGATAGGGGATCCGAAAAAATTAGGCCGGATTGGCGGGAAGACGATTGGATTCTTCTTGATTACGACGGCAATTGCCCTCGTTATTGCAATCTCTCTTGGTCTATTGCTGAAGCCCGGTGAAGGCGGGAACTTTGAAACAGCTGCTGCCACATATGAAGCAACTGAAGCGCCCCCGGTTGCTGACACGTTATTGGGAATCATCCCGACCAACCCTATCAGCGCTATGGCAGAAGGTAATATGCTTCAGATTATCTTCTTTGCAGCACTGGTCGGTTTTGGAATGGCGATGTTAGGTGCTAAAGTAGAAAAAGTAAAAGAACTGTTTGAACAAGGCAATGAACTGATCATGTACTTGATCACGTTTGTTATGAAGTTCGCGCCATACGGGGCATTTGGCCTGATTGCATCTGCCGTCGGAAGCCAAGGAGTTGACGCGCTTAAAGCCATGGGGATGTATATGACGGTTGTTCTGGGTGCGCTTCTAATTCATATGATTATCGTCTATGGCGGCTCCATCGCTCTCATCGGCAAGCGAAGCCCTGTCTGGTTTTTCAAGAATTTCTTCCCGGCACAACTCGTCGCATTCAGTACAGCCAGTTCTGCCGCAACGCTGCCTATCTCCATGAAAACGGCACAGGAGAAGCTAAAAGTGCCTGAATCCATCAGCTCGTTTACGCAGTCGCTTGGCGCAACCATCAATATGGATGGCACCGCGATTATGCAAGGGGCCGCCGTCATTTTCATTGCCCAGGCTTATGGCATCGAATTGACGGTAGGTCAGCTGCTGACTGTCGTCTTGACCGCAGTACTTGCAAGTATTGGAACTGCTGCGGTTCCAGGCGCTGGCCTGATCATGCTGGCAATGGTTCTGACATCAGTCGGTCTGCCGGTTGAAGGTATTGCACTCGTTCTGGGAGTCGACCGTCTGCTCGATATGGTACGGACTGCTGTCAACATTACCGGTGATGCTGCATGTGCGGTCGTCGTTGCCAAAACAGAAGGCGTCCTGGGCGATCCTGATGCTGAAGAAGTTACAGGCGGTGCAGAAATTGCCTAATATTTATTGAGTCCTGTACGGGAAGCAAACTATGTTCACTGAACATGGCGGCTTTCTGTACAGGTTTTTTCATGCCGGTGACTTGATCCCTGCGCCGCATAAAGAGATTACAATGACTTCGTTTTCAGACTTCTCATACTGTATATAACCTGCATAATTAATAGCTGAAGTTATTTCTACATAGAAGCCTTTTGCTGCAAGTACAGTTCGTGCCTTTACTATTTCATCTTCCCCTATAGTAATAAAGCTCCCGTTAGTTTGCTTCACCGCTTCGATTATTTGTTTGGATCTTGCCGGCGCTGCGACAGCAATTCCTTCGGCAATAGTCCCTTCATTCTCCACCGGTTTCGCTGTTTGTTCTCCATTGTTAAATGCCTTGGCTAGAGGTGCGCATTTCTCGGCCTGAACGGCGATGATTTTTGGCATCCGGTCAATTTTCCCTGCCAAGAGCAGCTCCTTGAAACCATAGAACACACCCAGCACCAGCGTTCCGTTTCCTGCCGGGACAATTACAGTATCCGGCGCTTTCCCGAGTTGTTCATATACTTCATACGCATACGTTTTTGTCCCTTCATAAAAATACGGATTGTACACATGGCTTGCATAAAACACTTGCTCTTCTTCAACTGCTTTTTGGGCCGCGGCCGCCACTTCTTCTCTCGTTCCCTTTACTGCCTTAATGTTTGCACCATGCGCTTTGATCTGCGCCAGTTTATTCGGTGAAGTATTCTCGCTTACATAGACATCGCAGTGAATTCCTGCTCTGGCGCTGTACGCGGCAATGGCTGTTCCGGCATTGCCGCTGCTGTCTGCTATCAGCTTTTTGACACCGAGCTGTTTCGCCAGTGCCACGATGACAGCGGCCCCCCGGTCTTTAAATGAAAGTGTAGGCATCATAAAATCTGCTTTTACCAATACATCCGGTTCCGACTCATCTGCTGCCAGCAGTGGTGTCTGACCTTCGCCAAGAGTAACCGTGCGCCAGCTTTTTAAATTCTCTGCCCCCCTCATAGAAGAAACATAGCGCCAAATCGAATATTCACCTGTCCATTGGACGTTTTCTTCCCCAAATTTTCCTTGCCGAAAATTTAACAGACCTCCGCATTCACATTTCCAGCGGCCTGCTTCAACCGGATATACTTCTTCACATTCTGAACAGCTATAAGAGGTCATGTGCACCATCTCTCTTTCTCGCATGTTTTTCAAGCCTTCATCAGCTGTCTGCTATGAGTAAGTTTTCATTTGGATTATATTCGATTTATCGCTGGATCAATCTGCCGCACTAATCATGTTTCACCGGGCGTTTTGTTTTTTCATCAACTTTCATTTCATACATCGATTCATCTGCCCGCTGGATCAGCCTTTCGAAACTATCCCCATCATCAGGATAAACAGCAAAGCCGATCGATGCACTGAGAGGTGAAAGAGGTTCCATAGTCAGGTGTGACAGCTGTTTTGTTATATTTTGAATATAGGCAGCCTGGCATTCCGGTTCGACATTCGAAATCAAATGTATAAACTCATCTCCGCCCCATCGTACGACGAGGTTCCCTTTTTTTGCATTAGCCAGTAAAAGGCCGGCAACAAACTGCAGTACCTCATCGCCTTTTTGGTGGCCGTGTTTGTCGTTTATTTCCTTAAAATCATTTATATCAATCAAGGCAACCGCCAGTTTGCCCCCGCGGCTTCTGCATAAGGAAGCCTGTTTTTTGAATGCTTTTTCTATAGTGAGGCGATTATATACATTCGTCAAAGGGTCTCTTTCGGCATAGAACCTTGCCAAGTCATATTGTTTTCCTCCAAACCATGCAATCAGCAGGAAAACTGCTGTTAACACAAAAAAGCTTGCTTTAAAAGAATAGCCCAAATACTGATGATAATAATAGTACCGCAAAATATTAAATAGTATCACGATACCGACAGCATACAATCTTCCTTTATACCCCATATAGAATCTCCAAAATTAACATACTTTTATTCTCCTATTACTAGTAAAAAATAGACGGAATGGATGAAAGTCAGCCCCGCTAAATGGACTGACGTAATTTATTTATTGAATTATACCCGTAACACACCACGGAAACCTCTGGCAGCATAATACGATTCCGCCCCATTATGGTATACAAAGACCTTATCATAGCGACGATCACAAAAAAGTGCGCCGCCCAGTTGTCTGACGTCATCCGGCGTTTGTACCCAGCTTGATGTTTTCCTGTCGAATTCTCCAAGTTTCTGAAGTTCTCTGTATTGTTCTTCCGTTAACAGTTCAATTCCCATTTCCATCGCCAGATCCGCTGCACTATTCTCCGGTTTGTTTTTCTTTCTGGAATCCAATGCCTTGCGGTCGTAACAAAGACTTCGCCGGCCGGCCGGACTTTCCGCTGAACAGTCGTAAAAAATATATTCATCCGCTGATTCATCATAGCCCACAACATCCGGTTCCCCGCCAGTTTCCTCCATTTTATGCAGCGACCGCAGCTTATCAGCATTTGCTTCGATCTTTGCTTGTACAGCCGTCCAGTCAAGGGCGCTGTGACGTTCCGTGTTTTCTTCAAAACGTTCTTTTAACGCCGAGAGTAAGCGTTCTTTCTGTTCTGATGATATGTTCTGATTGCTATTGCTGTTTGTCATATACTATTCCTCCTGATGATATCCATGTTTTGATTAGTATGTGCTGCTAAGAGTATCATGAAACACAAAAAGACGTATCGCACCTGCAAAGAAGAGAGATTCACCAGCGGAAACACCAACCGTATAGAATACTTTTACATACCGTATGTATAAATATGGTATGATTACTGAAGAATATGAAATGAGTGATCCGGTATTCTATCGTCTTTATATGAAGCTGCATGAGTAATTATCCTGTTTTCCGAGAGGGGCTTTGACAGATGAATAAATATGACTCTATTTTGGCGGCCGTAGACGGTTCAGACGAAGCAAAACACGCCCTGCTTACATCAATTGAGATGGCAAAGAATGAGGGTTGTCCGAGACTTCACATTGTCAGTGTGATTGATGTATTCTCCATTTCTGAAGAGGATACGTCCTATCTTGAAAAAGAACAGCTGCGTGTAAATGATCTGCTGACCCGCTATAAAACACTCGCTGAAAACGAAGGAATTGAACATGTTGAAATTCACATGACAACAGGCGATCCAAAAGTCACAATTCCCGAAGATCTGGCGCCTTCAGTCAAAGCCCGTCTAATTGTATGCGGTGCACAAGGATTGAAAAATGCCGAGCACTATTTCCTGGGCTCTGTATCCGAAGCAATTGTTATGACCGCAGCATGTGATGTGCTGGTCGTTCGTCGAAACCGATAAAAACTGCAGAAAGCCTGCGCGACAGAAAATGAGTTTCTTCTGTCATCCGGGCTTTCTTTATTTTACTTTTTGCGAATGATTTCCAAACCTTTCTGCTCCAATAAATATTGAAGACCTTCACGAAAATTAGTAAATGCCCGGAATTGATCGAACTTCCCCACATTGGACAGGACGAGGTTTTGCGCGAAAGCCGGAGAGAAACCAACAAACAATGTTTCTGTCCCCATCAGCTTCAGCACACTGACCAGCTCATTTATTTTTTCACTTAACAGCTCATACCCCATATTTTCCTCCACCGCAAGTGCGCTTATATCGGTAAAATCAAAAATCACCGTGTATACCGTGTTATCAGCGATTCGTTGAACAAGCTTATTTTGAATATGCATAAAGCGTCCGACTGAAAGCGCACCGGTTATAGGCACTAAAATGGTATCCGGCACGATGGATGGAATGATCGGTGCAGAGAGTTCTTCAATTAATTGTTCATAGACTATGATTTTTTCTTTAAGTTCCTTCACTTCTTCTGCTAAATTCATTTCTTTATTCAACATCATAACCTCCCCACCCTCATATAACTGCTTAGTATGTTCTAACGGTTTTTATTGGTTAATTATAGCATAGCTTCATCTGTTTGGACTTATAGAGTCATATCTAATGATTGAAACCATTCATTGAACACGCTACACTAAACTGGAAAACAATCTGCTCAAAAGGAGACTCTAAAACATGTCTTATCAGCCGGATACAAATGAAACCAAACATCTTATTCAGCAGCTCGTATCCATACCAAGTCCTTCAGGCTATACAAAACAAGTGATTGCATTTGTTGAAGATTTCTTACAGGAATACAATGTAGAGACAAAGCGCAGCCGCAAAGGCGGTTTACTTGCCACTTTACCGGGTAAAAATGATACAGAACACCGAATGCTGACTGCCCATGTCGACACACTTGGTGCCATGGTGAAAGAAGTGAAAAACAACGGACGTCTGCGGCTCGACCTCATCGGCGGGTATAATTATAACTCTATCGAAGGGGAGTATTGTAAAATCCATACAGCATCCGGCAAAACCATCACAGGAACGATTTTACTGCATCAGACCTCTGTGCATGTCTATAAAAATGCCGGCACTGCGGAAAGAAATCAGGCAAACATGGAAGTTCGCATTGATGCAAAAGTTCAAACAGCGGAGGAAATCCGGACGCTTGGAATCGAAGTCGGTGATTTCGTTTCACTTGAACCTCGCGTTGAAATTACGGACAGCGGCTTTATTAAATCCCGCCACCTGGACGACAAAGCCAGCGTTGCGATTTTGCTTCAGCTTATTAAGCATATTCAAACAGAAAACATCCCACTGCCTTACACTACTCACTTCCTCATTTCGAATAATGAAGAAATTGGCTATGGCGGTAATTCCAACATCCCTGAGGAAACTGTCGAGTATTTGGCGGTCGATATGGGGGCCATTGGAGACGGTCAGTCAACTGATGAATATACGGTGTCAATTTGCGCAAAAGACTCCAGCGGACCCTACCATTACGGACTGCGCAATCATTTAGTCGGTCTGGCTGTGAAAAATGAAATAGCGTACAAAATCGATATGTATCCGCATTACGGCTCGGACGCATCCGCGGCCATCAGGGCAGGTCATGATATCATCCACGGGTTGATCGGACCGGGAATTGATTCCTCACATGCTTTTGAACGGACGCATGAAGACTCCCTGCGAAACACATTGCAATTGCTGTACCATTACGTGCAATCTGATATGCAGAGCTATTGAGTGAAAAGCGGCTGCGATTTGTACTTTTGCCGCCGAATGGAATTGCCGGTGAAAGAATGGAAACTTTATAAAATATGGCTAAACACATACAGCAAAAGGACTAATCCACTGCATCTTGGATTCATTGACATTTCACATGAAATGTCAAATAATATTAGTAAGCGCTTTCAAAACAATTTGCTGGCTTCATATATCTTAATCTTATACAAACAGACAACCGCAGAATACTATGAATCACATCAAATACAACGAGAACGGTAATGTATCCCTGCGCGGTCAGCCGTTCTCATTAGGGAGCATACAGAAATGTCATTTACAAGTTTGGATCAGCTGATCAAGCTCGCAGATCAGGATCATACACCCATTCATGAACTGATGATTCAGTCAGAAATTAAACAAAAAGGCCTCACCAGAGAGACCATTATCAAAAAAATGTCGGAACAATTCACTGTAATGGAAGAAGCCGTGCGCAAAGGAACGAGCAGTTCCGTTATGTCGCGCACCGGATTGACAGGCGGAGATGGACATCGTCTGCATGATTATGCGGAAAAAGGACAGTCCTTCGTCCATCCCCTTACACTTCATACAGCAGCGAACGCATTTGCTGTTTCAGAAGTAAATGCCAATATGGGAAGAATCGTTGCTACGCCGACAGCAGGATCGGCCGGAATTCTGCCCGCCGTGCTTGTGCACGCACTCGACAGCGGCAAATTTACACGCGAACAAATTGTCTTGTCGATGTTTACCGCATCAGCACTTGGGTTAGTCATTGCAAATCGGGCCTCTATATCCGGAGCAGCCGGCGGATGTCAGGCAGAAGTCGGATCGGCAACCGGTATGGCTGCTGGCACACTGGTTGAACTTGCCGGGGGAACGCCGGTTCAAGTAGGGCATGCGATTGGTATCGCGCTGAAGAACTCACTGGGGCTCGTGTGTGACCCTGTCGCGGGATTGGTGGAAATTCCTTGCATCATCCGAAACGGCCTGCATGCCATTACTGCACAGGCTGCCGCGGATATGGCCATGGCTGGTGTGGTCAGCATTATCCCGCCGGATGAAGTCATTCATGTCATGCACGAAGTCGGCCAGCAAATGCCAGAATCCTTGCGTGAAACAGGAATCGGCGGACTCGCCGGGACACCCACTGGCCAAAAACTGAAAACGAAAGTATTTGGCAAAGAAAAAGAGCAAAAAGAAAATAGCGGAGGCGCTCCCGCCAAATACCAGAGCGCCTATGAAATCATCGGCCCTGTCATGATCGGCCCTTCCAGCTCACATACTGCAGGTGCTGTACGAATCGGCAATGTGGCATATCAATTATTGAACGAGCAGCCGATTCATGCAAAGTTTTCACTGATGGGTTCTTTCGCCACTACCTATCAGGGACACGGAACTGACTTGGCACTGTTGGCGGGTGTTATGGGGTACAATACGACCGATGAAAGAATTCCGCATGCAAAGGAACTCGCTGAAGAAACAGGATTAGAATATGAATTCACGAACCGGGTGCTCGGCAGCTACCACCCAAACACCGTACTCGTCGAGCTGACAGGACCGACCAATAAAATTAAAGTCCTGGCAAGTTCACTTGGGGGAGGTAAAATCGAAGTGCAAGAACTGGACGATTATCCGATAAAATTCTCAGGTGAACGTCCGGCACTGTTGATCCGCCATACCGATCAAAAAGGTGTAATCGCTGAATTGCTGGGTATTCTTTCAAGAAAAGGAATTAATATTGCACGCATGGCAAATGAACGGTTTGCGATTGACGGACCGGCAATTACGATCTGCGAAATCGACAGCCGGGTGGACGAAGAAATGCTGACACAATTAAAACGTGACGTGCCTATCATTGACGATATTGTTTTGGTAGAGACAGAGTAATAAAACAAAGTAAAAATACCAGACCTGAAGACATATTATTTTGTCTCCGGGTCTGGTATATTTTTATCTCACTGCTACAGGATTACGATTATTTTTCCATCCACTCCGGTTTGCCAAAACCTTTAAATTCGGAATCGATGACTTCTAAAAACTGCTCAGACTCTACTACTTCAATGATATCTTTCGCAAATTGCTTATCTTCATTTTCTGTTTTCACAGCGACAACATTACGGAAACGATCCGGCATGTTTTCTAAAGCCAGCGCGTCCAATAAATCCATATTTGCCGCAATTGCAAAGTTCCCCGGAACCGCAGCCAAATCAGCCCCTTCTACAGAGCGGGGCAATTGCCCTGCCTCAACCGGCTGAATAACCAGGTTTTTAGGATTTTCTGCGATATCTTTCTCAGATGCCGTCAATTGGTCTATTTCTTTATCCATTTTTACTAATCCCGCGTCTTCTAATACATATAACGTTCTCGCTGCGTTGACGGGATCATTTGGTATCGTAATGGTTGAGCCTTCTTCAATCTCATCAAGTGAATCATATTTGTTTGAATAAATGCCCAGCGGCGCTGTCGGCACTATAATCAGCTCCGAGAGTTCCATATTATTTTCCTTCTCAAAATTCGTTAAGTACGTAATGTTTTGAAACAGGTTTGCATCTATATCCCCATTGTCCAATGCAATATTCGGCTGAATATAATCACTGAATTCTGTGATGGTCACAGTATACCCCTTTTCTTCAAGTCCAGGCTGAATTGCTTTTTTCAGCATGTCGCTGTAAGGGCCTGCTGTTGCACCAAAACGAAGGTTTTTATCATCATCCGATTTTTCAGCAGTCTTTTCTCCTCCGCAGGCAGCTAAAGCGGCTGCTGCCAAAGTTAGTATGAAAGCAAGTACCAGTTTCTTCATCATCCATCTCTCCCCTATTATCTTTTATCTATCATTTTTGAAAAACGGTCTCCGCTAAATTGTATCAGCTGTACAAGAACGATTAAAATAGCGACAGTAACTAGCATAATACTGTCATCATATCGGTAATAGCCAAAGCGAATCGCCAAGTCACCTATTCCTCCGCCGCCAACAAATCCGGCCATTGCCGAATAGGCAACCAGGTTGATCAAAGTCAATGTAAGTCCTTGGATAATACTTGACTTTGATTCAGGCAGCAATACATTCCAGATAATCATCCACGGCGAAGCCCCTGTTGATATAGCAGCTTCTATAACACCTTTGTCTATTTCACGCATCGATGTTTCAACAATTCTTGCGAAGAAAGGAATGGCTGCCACAGAAAGAGATACACTTGCTGCAGTTGGGCCAATCGTGTTCCCTACGATCAGTTTGGTTAATGGGATTAGTGCTACAAGCAAAATAATGAACGGAATAGAACGGACGACATTGACGAAAAATCCGACTATAGAGTTAATTGCACGATTCTCCAGAATTAATCCTTTATCCGTTGTAAATAACAGAACCCCAAGCGGCAGACCGATAACTAAAGCAATGGAAAGTGAAATACCGATCATATATAACGTTTCGCCGAAAGCTTTTGTGATATCCGGCATCAGTTCTATGATATGGGACACATCGAACATATTATCGGATCACCTCCACTTCAGCATTTTGTTCCAGTATGTATGCAATGGCCTGCTCTACATCTTCGCGCGCTCCCTGTAATTCCATCAAGAAAATCCCGAGTGCCCGTTCCTGAATATATTCAATCGACCCGTGCAGGAAATTCCCTTTGACTTTATACTTCTGCATCGTATCGGAAATTACACCTTCCATTGCGACTTCACCTTTAAACGTGATTTTTATCAATGTGCCGGCTAGGCCGGCAGTGACACTTTCAGGAATATCATAAGAAACCACACTGCTGATAAACTCCTTCGTCAAAGGTTGAACAGGATTAGCAAAAATGTCATACACCGGACCTTCTTCAATCACTTTGCCCGCTTGCATAATCGCCATCCGATCACAAATCTCTTTTACCACATTCATCTCATGCGTAATTAAAACTATTGTGATGTTCAACTCTTTATTGATCTTTTTCAGCAGACGCAAAATGGACATAGTTGTGTTAGGATCCAGTGCGGATGTCGCTTCATCGCAAAGCAGCACAGATGGATTATTGGCTAACGCTCTTGCAATACCGACACGCTGCTTCTGTCCCCCGCTCAACTGCGCAGGATATACATTGCGCTTGTCAGACAGTCCTACCATTTCAAGCAGTTCCATGACACGTGCCTCTATTTTGTCTGAAGGCATTTTTGCTGCCCGCAGTGCAAATGCAATGTTTTCGAATATCGTCTTTTGGCTGATTAAATAAAAATGCTGAAAAATCATCCCTATTTTCAAACGTGCCTGCCGAAGCTGTGCTCCCGATAACTTCGTTAAATCTACATCGTCGATTAAAATAGTGCCGCTTGTAGGCTTTTCCAACAAATTCAAACAGCGTATGAGAGAACTTTTTCCCGCTCCGGAATATCCGACAATGCCGAATATTTCCCCGGTCCCGATGTCCAGTGATACATCATCTACACCTTTTACCACTTTATCTTTTGTCTGATACGCCTTAGACAAATGTTGTATTTGAATCATGTTCTCCCTTCTTTCTGTATCCCAGCAGTTACTAAGTACATGCAGCTGAAATTAATCTTTATATTAAAAAACTTCTTTCATTTTCTAAATGAAAGAAGTACTGACTATTCTCAGCTTATCTCTCAGATGGAAAACCATTCTGCAGGATTTGGCACCTTCCTTGTTTCATTCAAGGGGTTGCTGGACTTCATCGGGCCTTTTCCCTCAGTCGCTCTCGATAAGAGATTTCTATTAAATTCTATGCGTAAAATATATACTAGTCTGAATTAATTAAACTGTCAAGCTGAATCGCGCTAAATTTTCATAAAACCCGACTTTTTCTATCAGTATTATTTTTTACCCATCGATTCATTGCATTATCCGGCATTGAATTACAATCCTTCTATTGTAAAGTCTAGTATGATCTATGTATACTTAACGCAAATACCTCATCAGAGAAAGAAGGAATAGACTATGGCTTTGTCCAATCGGTTACAAAAGCTCCCTCCGCATTTCTTTACGTTATTACTGGAAAAAGTAGAAAAGGCACAGGCTGAAGGCAGAGACGTTATTAATCTGGGGCGCGGAAACCCTGATCAGCCAACACCTCCACATATTATTAAAGCGCTGCAGGAAGCTGTTGAAGATCCGGCCACACATGGCTATTCTCCATTTAGAGGCACACTTGCGCTGAAACAAGCGGTGGCAGAATACTATCAGCGGGAATATAACGTCACAATTGATCCTGAAACAGAAGTTGCGGTACTCGGCGGCACGAAAATCGGCGTCGTAGAACTGCCGCTGGCTATTATGAATGCAGGCGAATTATTACTCCTGCCCGATCCGGGGTACCCTGACTATTTATCGGGAGTCAGTTTAGCAGATATCCGATTTGAAACGATGCCGCTGCGCAAGGAAAATGATTTTCTTCCTGATTATGAAGAATTAACTGACGAGCAGAAAAAAGATGCCAAACTGATGTACTTGAATTATCCGAGTAATCCTACAGGCGTGACAGCAACACCTGAATTTTATGAAAAGACAGTGGCTTTCGCCAAAGAAAATCAAATTGCTGTTTTACAGGATTTTGCGTATGGAGGAATTGGTTTTGAAGGCAAGAAGCCAATCAGTTTTTTACAAACTGAAGGAGCAAAGGATGTTGGCATTGAAATGCTGTCCCTCTCTAAAATGTATAATATGGCAGGCTGGCGCGTCGGCTTTGCGGTCGGTAATCCTGAAATAGTGGAAGCATTAAATCTGTTGCAGGACCACTTATTTACAAGCATCTTCCCTGCGGTTCAGCGGGCAGCAATCGAGGCTTTAACAGGCCCGCAGCAATGCGTAGAAGAGTTAGTGGCGCTTTATCAGAGCCGCCTGACAGTATTGCTCACAGAGTGCGAACGCATCGGCTGGGATGTAACAGCGCCTACTGGTTCATTTTTCGCCTGGCTTCCAGTTCCCGACGGATTTACAAGCGAAACCTTTGCTAATTTATTGCTGGATAAAGCAGATGTTGCGGTATCTCCTGGAAACGGGTTTGGCGCGCACGGCGAAGGATATATTCGCGTCGGTTTATTAGAGAGTGAAGAACGTCTGGAAGAAGCCGTGCGCCGCATCGAAAAGCTCGGTTTATTTAAGTAAGAAGACGCTCATCTTACATGAAGTAAATAAAAAGCCTCCCTGCCGATCCCGTTATATTCCGGAATCACAAGGAGGCTTTTGTTGTGAGTGTACAAATAACTGCTGTCATTTCAAAAAGAAGTTCAGTCCAGATCCACACTATTTAATAATGCACGCACTTCATCAGTCGTATTCGTGCTCATCAGTTCATTTCTGAGTTCAGCCGCACCGCGGAACCCTTTAATATAAATCTTAAAAAATCGGCGAAGCGGTTTAAATAACCGCGGTTCAAGCTCTGTCGAATATTTATCAAAAAGATCCAGGTGAAGACGCAAAAGATCCAGCAGTTCTTTATGATCATGTTCTCTCTTTTCTGTTTCAAATGCAAATGGATTGTGGAATATTCCGCGGCCAATCATAACCCCATCTACGCCATACTTTTCTACAAGCTCGAGACCCATTTGGCGATCGAGAATGTCTCCGTTAATAGTCAGCAGCGTATCAGGCGCTATTTCATCGCGAAGTTTCTTGATTTCAGGAATTAACTCCCAATGCGCATTCCCGTTGCTCATCTCTTTGCGGGTGCGCAGATGGATTGACAGATTGGCGATATCTTGCTCCAGCACATGTCTGAGCCATGTGCGCCACTCTTCAATATCTGTGTAGCCAAGGCGGGTTTTCACACTGACAGGCAATCCCCCTGCCTTCGCTGCCTGTATGATGGCGGCTGCCGTGTCGGGACGATTGATCAGACCGCTCCCCTTGCCTTTTGTCGCCACATTCGGCACAGGACAGCCCATGTTAATATCCAACCCTTTAAACCCAAGTTCCGCCATCCCTATGCTCATCTCGCGAAAATGCTCAGGCTTATCTCCCCATATATGTGCGACAATCGGCTGTTCATCTTCTGTGAATGCCAAACGGCCGCGCACACTGAAAATACCTTCCGGGTGGCAAAAGCTTTCTGTATTCGTAAACTCGGTAAAGAAGACATCCGGCCGTGCCGCTTTACTTACAACATGGCGAAACACGACATCCGTTACATCTTCCATCGGTGCTAATATAAAAAACGGCCGCGGTAAATCACGCCAGAAATTAGTGCTCATCGTTACGTTCAAATCCTCTCTTCATAACTTGCCTATGTGTATGAATACTTCAGCTTTCCTGAACATACATAAACTGTACACAGGCCAGTCTTTCTATTATACAAAAGAAACGATGGTGAATTCCACTATCTTTTAGTAAGCATTGAAAAAAGCAGCTGTAACAATCATCCTGGCGTTTATTTGACAGAAGTAAAACCGCTGCTGTCAGATGAACAGCAGTTTCGTATACTTTGCATAAAGAATTGGGTGTACTCGCTCTATCTGCGTCTTATTTTTTCACTGCCCAGCGCCTTCATCAGCGATATGACCATAAGCAGCATGACGAATGAAAATGGCAGGGCAGCGATAATGATCGTATTTTGTAAAGCGGACAGGCCTCCGACTGACAACAAGATCAATGCAATGGATGATTGAAGTATACCCCAAATAATTTTCACACTCGCAGGCGGCGTCAGCGATCCATATGTCGATTGCATCCCCAGCACAAATGTTGCCGAGTCCGCACTAGTCACAAAGAATGATGCGATCAGCAGAATAGCTATAACGGAAATGATAAATGACCACGGCAACTCATGGAACATTTCAAAGACTACCAGCTCTGTCGAAGAACTTGCGATATCCGCAATTCCGCTGCGCTGCATATCAACTGCAGTCGTACCGAATGCGGAGAACCAGAATGCACAAAGTAATGTTGGAGCTAAAAGTACGCCAACCATGAACTCACGGATCGTACGTCCTTTTGAAACACGTGCGATGAACATGCTGACGAATGGCGCCCATGAAATCCACCAAGCCCAGTAGAAAATTGTCCAATCGAACAGCCATTGCTGGTGCTCTTCATTGAGCGGTGCCGTACGAAGACTCATTTGGATCAAATTTCCTGCGTAGCCCCCAAGAGATTCAGTGAACATATTCATGATCAGCAGTGTCGGTCCTAAAATAACGACAAACGCAAGAAGCAGGACAGCAAGCACCAAATTTGTGTTGGATAAATACTTGATGCCTTTGCTCAGTCCTGACCACGCAGATATGATGAACAGAACGGTAACAACAGCAATAATGATAAATTGGGAGAACGTTCCGATTTCAAACCCAAACAGATAATTCAGCCCTGCATTAATTTGAACAGCACCGAAACCGAGAGTTGTTGCCACACCGAAAGCGGTAGCAAAGACTGCAAGAACGTCTACCAGAATCCCCCATGGGCCATCCATTTTCTTGCCAAAGATCGGTTTCAATGTTGCTGAAATTAAACCAGGTGAATCTTTACGAAACTGGAAATACGCAAGTGATAAAGCAATGATTCCATACATTGCCCACACATGAAGTCCCCAGTGGTAAAATGATGCGCGCAGCCCTTCCTTAAATGCTTCATCCGTATTTGGATCTTCTGTTGCGGGATTAATGAAATGCGACAGCGGTTCAGCTGCTCCGTAGAAAACCAGCCCGATCCCCATTCCTGCTGAAAACAGCATAGCAATCCAAGTAACTGTAGAAAATGCAGGTCTGTCGGTATCTTTACCAAGTCGAATCTTTCCGTACGGACTAAAAATCAGAAAGATGCTTAATAATAAGAGTGCGGAAAGCAAAAGGAGGTAGTACCATCCAAAAGAAGAGGCGACAAAATTCTTCGCATTCACTGTAATTTCCTCAAAACTTTCCGATGCAAACACACCGTAACCGACCGTGACGATGATTAATGCAATCGTAATGTAAAATACATTTGATATTTTTCTCATGTTTCTCCTTTCAAAGATAGTTTATTTATTCGTCTGATGAACGGTTATATACTATACATATACCTTGACGAGAAAGCAAAAGCGAAAATTACAGGCTTTCATCAGCAGTGTTACGCTTTATTTTTTTATAAAGCACTCTAAACATAGATGAAATATAACAAAAAGCGCAAAACAGATAAATAAATCCGTTATGATAAGGTAAAAGATAATAAATTAATTATGACCTAATACCTACTAAAATTCAGGCGCTGCTAATAAAAACTAAATATTGGAGGAATTACTATGGAAGTAATCATTGAATGGACATATAAAACACCAAAAGGTAAGGCAGCAGTGTTTACGTCCGAAGAAATGCCTGCGCAAGAGGCTGTAATAATTGTTGAAGACATAGAAAAAACGGGCCGTGCGAAGCAAGTGCAATTTGTAGATCAGTATGACAGTTCCTGGACGCTGAAGGAATTAAAAGGCTACTTAAAAGGCATTGAGACAGATCCGCATAATATCACGATCTACTTTGACGGCGGATATGACTGGGACCAGAAAACTGCCGGGCTTGGCTGTGTCATCTATTATGACCAAAACGGAAAGTCATACAGAGTCCGGAAAAATGCATTCGTTCAGGGACTGACATCAAATAATGAAGCAGAATATGCCGCACTTCATCTTTGCTTGCAAGAGTTGGAGATGCTGGGAGTCCATCATTTACCTGTCCGGGTACTTGGAGATTCGCGAGTTGTGATTCATCATTTAAGCGAAGAGTGGCCGGTCATTGAAGAGGATTTATACAATTGGGCGGATAAGGTTGAAGCGAAGATGAACGCCCTTGGACTCCAGCCGAAATATGAGCTGGTTTCTAGGAAAGCAAATCACGAGGCTGACAAACTGGCAGCACAGGCAATGGCGGGTGTTGAAATTATGGCTACCAGTGAAAGATGACGGACAGCCGGCCATTACGGCGAATGATCCCGAAACAGAAAACGACACTGATCACCTTTACAATCCGGTGACCAGTGCCTTATCTCTTAATGAGTAAACATGTTAGTTATCATCGTTTTTCGTAATGGATACGCCGCGTTCCGCAAACACTTTTTGAGCAGCCGTCAGCGCATTCAGCACACTTGGGAACCCTGTATACGGGATCAGGTGCATGATGCAGCCTATGATCTCATCAGGCGTCAAACCGACATCAAGCCCTGTCTTGATGTGCATTTCAATTTGCGGCTTGCCCTGTGCGACAAGAGCAGTAATGGTCGTGAGGACCTTTTGTTTATTGTCGAGCCCTGGACGCGAATAAATATCACCGAACGCAAATTCCACGACATACTTAGTTAAATCCGGCGCAACATCTTTAAAGCTGTCGCCAATTTCCATCTCGCCCGATGGATTATCTTCACCTGATAGCGTAAGCTCCATTAATTTTTCCAAACCTCGCTGGTAACGATCTTCTGCCATATTTAAAACCTCCCGGATAATGTGACACGCCATATTGTCAAACGGCGATTGTACTCCCCATTGTACCAAACTTCGCCGTAAACCCAAGCTTTGTGCGTATATTTCGACAATACTTGCAATTAGACACAGATGTATATAACCAGTCATGCCGCGTCGCTTCATTTTCCGAAAGGTGTTCTATCGTTTATACTTAAAGAAATGATTTTCATTGGGGGGTCTGCATGTTGGAATTTAAAAGTATCGATGAACAAATCATCCAAAAATATAAAGATGATGAGACGCTGATGATTCGCCTGTTTGTACAGTGGTGTGCCAATCATAAGCTGGATCCGCAAGTTCTATACAATAAAGCGTATCCCGAACAAGGGGCAAATCAAGCGTTAAAGGATGTCATGGAAAGTGATGACGGTTTTGAAGAACTGCACATCGATAACGAAACAATGCTGGACGTTCTGCAGATGTTCGGAAATTATGACCTGGCCTTTATCGTGTCTGATGAAATACAGAAATTCAAACCATAAAAAACGCCTGTGCGAAAATCACTTCCCGTTCATAGATATGAACAGATGCGAATGATTTTCTGCACAGGCGGCAGTCTTTAAAGCGTATGATATTTTTCTTCAGGACTTCCCTGCTTTGACTTCTTCCTTCCGCCCGCCACCAGCACGGCAGAATAAAGTACCAGTGCGATGCCCGCGGCCTGCCATGCTCCCAGGTGATCTCCGAGAAATAACACACCCGCAAGAACGGCAATAATCGGTTCAATAGTTGCCAGAATGGATGCCTTCCCCGCTTCTAAATACTTCAGCCCGGATGTGTATAATACATATGCCGCCACTGTAGAGACTAACGCCAGCAGCAACGCGGAGATCCAGACACCCGCTTGCTGGAATTTATCAGCCATTCGCCAGACATCACTCGTCAGTGACATAAACAGACCCATATAAAAGAACGTATATGTCGTAATCGTCAATGCAGAATACCTTTTTGTAACCGGTTTTGTAAAAATACTGTACAGCGCGTAGCAAAGACCCGATAGTATGCCCATCAGCAACGTACTTCCTGATATACTCTCAGATCCGAACGGCAGCAGGCCCACTACAAAAGCACAGCCTGCTATGGCAAATACAAGTGCCAGACCTTTGCGTGCAGTCAGCGGTTCCTTGAAGAAAATGCGTGAAAGGATTGTCACAAATAACGGGCCCGTGTACAATAACGTCACCGCAAGAGACAGGCTTGAACGCGAAAATACTTCAAAGTAAAAATAATTGAACAGCGCCAGACTGAAAATACCTGCACTTGCAAAAAACAAATGATCTTTCATCCGTGTCCGCAGCTGATTTCGGTAAAACAGGATCATTATCATAAATAAAAATACAAAGCTGAAAATTCCCCGAACCGCTACGACATCCCAGGCCGTAAAGCCCTGCGTATACAGCGGGGCTATAAATAAACCGATCAGCCCCCAGCAGACCGCTCCTGCAATTGTAAGGATGCTGGCTTTAAGGTGATGTGTCTCCAACCGTTTAATCCTCCATTATTTCTTTATCCAGTTCGCCTCCACAGGTATGCCTGCGTCCGCAAACAAATTATACACCGGACACCGTCTTTCAACTTCTGCTTTCAAGCGCTCAATCGCTTCCTCCGGTTCTTTCGTTTCGATCTCCAGCGTAAAACGGATCTTTTGGAAGTATGTCTTAACATTTTCTTCCCCCATCAGCCCCCTGACATCAACAATCCCTGTTGTATCGAAATTAAGAGCTGTAAAAGTAAAACCTTGCTCCTTAGCAATTAACGGAACCATCACTGCCTTGCATCCATTTAATGTAGCCGCCATATATTCAAGCGGTGTACCGCCAGTATCCGTACCGCCCAATTCCTCCGGCTCATCCATCGAAAATTCTTCAAAGTGACGAATCGTATGCGTTGAACGAATGCCTTCTTTCCATGCAGCTGAAGCGCCCATTTTTACAAGTGTACTATTTTTTGTCGACATATATACCATTCTCCTTAATCCATACTATTTTAATATGCATTGTAACATATAGAATGAAATAAAGAAATGAATTGTTTGAAAACTCTAAACATCCTATTCACTCACGTTTTTGCAATTCAAAAGATGATTGTAAAGTACAGTATATGGTAACTGCCGAAATGAAGCGCCACATTTTGTAACTAAGTGATCGCTGATGCTTTGAGGCAACTAGATCAAAGAATAAACCTCCTCATCAAATTAGATTGATCAGGAGGCTTGCTTTTTTTATTGCAATTTTAAAATGGTTCTGCAATTACGATCACTTGACACAGATCTGATTACATTTTAACGAATACTCTTTACTTCCTCCCCAATCGTCTTAGGGGCATCTTCTGCTACTTCACCTGTCTCCGTATGAAACTTTGAGATATTTTCTGCTGACATACTCCCAAAGTCCTTCACCATCCAGCGCACCCAGCCAACGGCCATTATTGCCATAATGAGGACAACAGGAACACCCGTAATGATGGCACTTGTTTTTATTGTATTTAAATCTGCGCCTATAAATATCATTGTCAGAGGTACAACTGCAAGCATTACACACCAAAATAATCGGTGCAGCGGATGCGGCTCTTCATTTTCCCCGAGACCCGGCGTAGCTGTGGATGCCATAGTAAACGCGGCTCCATCCAGAGTCGAAGCCAAAAACAGAACAGAAACGACTGCAAACAATACCATGAAAACACCACTGAGAGGCAATGTTTTTAGAACTTCAATAATGGCGGCGTTATCATTTCCGCCAGCTAGCATTCCAACCATATCGACTTTACCGCTCATCTGACGGTCAATAGACAGGCTGCCGATGACGCCGAAAAAGAAGAAACATCCTACACTGCCGCTGATTAGCGTATTCAGAATGACCGAACGTAATGTGCGGCCTTTCGATACTTTCGCAATGAATATTCCAGTAAACGGTGCATACGTTATCCAATACAGCCAGTAGAAAATGGTCCAAGACTGCGGAAATCCTGACTTGCCGATTGGATCAGTGAACAAGCTCATCTGCACGAAGTTTTGCATCATCTGTCCAAGCGCATTCGTACTGTTTGCAATAATAAACAATCCCGGGCCTACAATAATAATACCAATACAAAACAGTATAGCCAGTTTGGTCGTCATGTCAGAAATCCGTGCCATTCCTTTTTGCAAACCTATATAGGAACTTAATGAATAGATAACCGATATCATTAGAATTAATAGCAAATTCATCTTAAATGAAGGTGTAAGACCCAGTACATTACTTAATACTGCAGATACTAAGGGTACGGAAACACCTAATGTAATACTTAGACCGCCAAAACAAATGAAGATGAACATAATATCTACAATTCTTCCGATGACACCCTTTTGCTTGATGCCAGTAATAGAGCTGACAATTGCGCTCAAGCTAAGCCCTTTGTTTTTTCGTACATAAAGGTGGTAACATATCGGCAGACCGACTAATGCATACAGTGTCCAAGCACTGACTCCCCAATGGAACATATTGTAAGGCAAAGCCATTTCAAACGCCCGCTGTGATCCGGGCTCAATACCGAGGCCCGGTGTATCAATATAATAAGCCCATTCGATAAATGCCCAGTACACTGTAGCTGAACCTAATCCGCAGGCAATCATCATAGAGATCCATTTAAAATTAGTATATTCAGGCACTGTGTTGCCTAAACGAATATTCCCGTATTTACTGACAGCCACAAACCCAAGTAACAGGATACCCAAAAACGTAAAGATCAGCGTGCTGGAACCGAACCATTCAGTCAACGAGCCAAAAATACTATTGGCTGCCTGCTGAGACTCTTCAGGCTTTACGTACAAGAAACCTACAATACTTAATACAAGAGCCAAACTCAAAGTGATCAGCAGCGTATCTATTTTCTTCGTCATATACATTCCCCATTTTTTATAGTATGTTATGAATTTATGCGGTACTTCGAAATCAATTCCTCATCCAATTCCACGCCCAGGCCAATACAATCCGGAACACGAATGTTACCGTTTTCAAGAGCGGGCAAGCTACCTGTTAAACTAGTGAAGAGCGGACTGTCGCTTTGAGAATACTCCAGTAAATCACCGTCTTTAGAAGCAGCCAGAAATTGAATAGTTGCTGCCAGCAAAATGCCAGTGCTGAAACCATGCGGCACAAGTTTAGTGCCATTCATCGAAGCGAGTTCAGAGATTTTTCTCATCTCGCTGATTCCGCCGCAGCGGGTTATATCCGGTTGTATGATATCTGGCTGTGCATATTTCAGGAAGTCCGCAAACTCATAGCGGGTAGTTAATGATTCGCCGCCGGCAGTTTGGGCGCCCGTTAAACCGGACAGTTTTTTATAGCCTTTCATATCATCTGCCAGTATCGGTTCTTCAATCCAATGAAGATTGAACTTCTCCAGGCGCTTAAACATTCTTGCAGACCTTCCGTATGTGCCCCATTTAGAAGCCAGGTCGATCTGAAGTTCAAAATCATCGCCCGCCTCTTCCCGGACAGCCTTTACAATTTCAACATCCGTATCGTCATCATCGCCAAGAATTCCGCCGCCAAACTTTAAGCTTGTGTAGCCCTGCTCAATTAACTTTCTCACAATCTTTTTGTTTTGAGCGGGAATGTCGTCCGGTATAAACGTCCCGTACGCCTTAATAGTATCCCGATACTTTCCGCCAAGCAGCATGTAAATTGGCACTTGATAAAACTGAGAAGCAATATCCCATAGTGCAATATCAATTGCACTGATAGCATGGATACCCGCTCCTCTTCTCCCCAAGTAATTAGAACCCCAGTACATCTTGTCCCAAAGCTTTTGGATTTCCAAAGGATTTTCCCCAATCAGCAAGGACTTCAAGCCAGTACTGTATAAATTAGAGCTGGGTGCTTCAATGATTGCTCGGGCAACCATGGGAGACGTGTCACTTTCTCCAATACCGACTAGTCCAGTGTCCGTGATCACCCGGACAAGAAGAGCGTCCTCTCCCCATGTGCACTCCTGATCAATCGGAGGGACGCGCAGTTCAATTACTTCTATATCTGTTATTTTCATTGGTGATTACCGCCTTTTTCAAATGAACTTCAACATACACTATTACCGGCTTTTATGTAATGTACAAACCTACAGACAGCAGTACTCTCGCCCATGATGAACGGCACTGCAGGGCTAATTTTGCCCTGCTGTACTGCTTCCGGATTTATTCATTATGCATACATGTAATCTGATGAATCGCAGTCCTCTCAATCAGCGGCCAATCCATTTCAATCCCAAGTCCATTACCTTCAGGGGCATGTACATATCCTTTTTCGTCTGTTCGGATAGGATTTTTCGCGCCAAATTCCAATGGTTCGACAGGCACGGCCTGCTCAAAGAATAAACAATTTGGTGCAGCCAGCATCAGGTGCAGATTGGCAGCTTGGGAAAGTGTATAACCCCAAGATTGCAATTCCGCCGTCATAGAATTCGCCTCAGCAAGTGCCATGATTTTTTTCGTTTGCGTGACACCACCCGCCAACGTGGCATCAACTCGCACGCTAGACCAGCTGTCCTGTTGAATTCCCTGCTCAATTTGATTCAGATGCAGCAGTGTATTTCCTGCCGGGATAATCGGAATATTCACCTTCGTTCTTAACTCCTGATAACCCTTCAAATCTGTATCCGGCAATGGAGCCTCGAACCAAACATACCCAAGACGCTCCAATTCAATTGCCACTTTGAGCGCTTCCTGTCTCGTATAAGAACTTTCCACATCCAACATAAACTTTAATCCGGACCCTTGGAATTCTTTCTCGATTGCATAGACCAGCGCCAAATCTTCCTCCGCTTTGCACCATGTATGAAACTTAATGTATCGGTAGCCTTGCATTTTAAGGTCATGCACATGTTCGATATAGTCTTCTATGCTCGGCAGAAAAGGCGTACTGGCATAGGACAGAATCTTATCCCTTGCCCCTCCAAGCATCTGATACAGCGGCATTTGCGCATATCTTGCGGCAAGATCCCATAGTGCGATATCAATAGGCGACAGTGCCTGCGGTGTCATTTGAACACATCGGCTGGCCAGCAATTGATAGATTTCCTCCCGCTGTAAAGCTGATTTGCCAATCAAAAAGGGCAGTAAGTGACGGATTGATTCTGCCAGACTTAAATCGGCATTACCTTCTGTCCAGGATATCGCTCCTCCGCATCCCTCGTAGCCATCCTTTGTCCGTATTCTTACAATTGTATTTGTAATCGTCAGATCAGAGTAATGGGAGGATGTTTTGTATTTCGCTTCCGGCGTCTCCACGACATAGACTTGCACGTCGGCTATTTCAAGCTTCTTCATATAATCTTCTCCTATTCTTCTTTAATTCAGCAAATAGACATCAGGAATATTCGTATCAATAATATGCTTTTGTAAGGCCTCCGCTGCCACATTTATATCTTCAGCTGTAATCAGGATATCTACCAGTTCTTCATGTTCTGTCAGCCATTTTTCCAATGTCCCTGACTTGCTGTTTTGATAAACAAAATGTAAACGGATTCTGTGCACGATGCTTTCCCAAACTCTGATTACATTTTCCATTTCGGAAGCGGTTACAATTAATTCATGCAGCTGGATATCTAATTCGATAAAAGTCAGTAAATCCTCGTAATTAGCAGCCTTCCTCATATCTTCTACAATTCTTTTAAATGTTTCTTTATATTTTTCTCCCCAATTTTCAAACCCTTTTTTCAATGCATATGTTTCAATTTGAACACGCATAGGGAGAAGAAGTTCTACCACTTCCTCCTGTGAGATCGTGGCGACCCTTGTGTCTTTATAAGGCGACGAAATTAAAAGCCCTTCTAGTTCCAGCAGCAAAATTGCCTCCCGGACAGAAGTCCGGCTGACCCCTAAATCCTGTGCTAAACGATTCTCAGTAATTTTCTCCCCCGGGACTAGCTTTCCTTCGTATATTAAATTCCGAATCTCTTGTGCTATTCGATGCTTTAATGAAAACTTCGACAAATCTTTATTCATGCCATCACTCCTTACTCTCGACTCTTTGTCTGATTGTCGACAATGTACATGTTTTGATTATAGAGTCTGCTTTTCATTTTGTAAACAATTATTTTTAATTATTAGAATATAATTATCGTCTAGAAAGCAGGCAGCAAAAAACTGGCGAGCCCAATAATAACCGCAAAAATAAAACTGCGCGAACCCAAGTTGCAAGAACATTGGCTTCACGCAGTTATTTCACTCTATAAAGTTTTGTGCAACGTTTTGCAATTATGTCAGTCACCGCTAAATTCTTCCCTACTCAACAAGCAAAAAATCTGCACTGCCTACGCCGACATCGACGTTCAAATGAATAGCGGTATCCGAATGATTGTACGCTTCATTCACATAGACACCTTTCCCCTTGGAAATGAAACCTTTCGTTCCGATACTGCCAAGCCCTTTTGAAACGGATATTTTAACTCCTGTATCTTTCGGCAAATAAATTTTCGCGTCGCCTACTCCCAGGTCGATGTCTGCATCAAAGCTTTCTTTCCATTCCCCGCTAAGATCTATAGCTGTATCACCGACACCCGCATCCACTGATAAATGTTTTAAGAGAATTCCTGCCATCTTCAGCTCGGAATCGGATACTCCTATTTCCACGTCAAGATTCACAGGCACTTCATTAGTCAGTTGAAGATTCCAGTTATTTCGTTTCTTCCGCAGCGCTGAAAGTCCTTTCATTTTCTGTTGAATTTCTACATAGCCCGCATTTCTTTTATTCTTATAAGTTACGGTTGGATACCACTTCTTTATACTCGTATCAATGTCACCATCCACCCATTCCGTTGCACCGCCTTCAATCAGAAGATTGCCGGCGCCAAAGCGGATGTCAACATCCAGTGACTTTGCCCCGTCCTTTTCAATCGAAAATGCGCCGGAAACCCGATCTGCACTCCCCCAGTTATACACCCAAAATCCGACTGCGCCTAACAACCCGGCAGCCATTATAATGATCAGTATATTCCGCATGCAAGCACCCCTTTACACTATCATAGACGATACTCAGTAAAGTTGAGTCCATCCAATGAATGAACTGTATGTCAGTCTTAGGTCTGAGCGATACACTATATGGTGTTCCCGCGGGATTTATTTCATTCGATAAAGAATATGACGGCCGAAACGATTTGACAGTTGGCTATGTAACGACAACAAATAAGCTGCTTCGTCCGATTCTCGTGACGAAGCAGCTTATTTTACTATCTGCATCGGAATTTTCTAACTGCTGCTTACTGCATAATTAATTCTTTTTCTTCCATAACTTCAGGTTCTGAAACATCTCCAAAAATAGATCGTTCAAGCAACTCCGCTATATCATATGTTCCGACAGAATCTTCAACTTCAATGGCCTTTGTTCCATCAGACATCATGGTTAAACAATAAGGACAGCCAGAAGAGATGATACCGGGATTTACTTCAAGTGCCTGCTCCGTTCTTGCTACGTTTACACGCTGGCCTGTATCTTCCTCCATCCACATCATTCCTCCGCCTGCTCCACAGCACATTCCATTTTCACGGTTTCGCTTCATTTCAACCAGATTTACGCCTGGAATGGCCTTCAAGATCTCACGCGGCGGGTCATACACGTCATTATAACGTCCCAAGTAGCATGAATCATGGAATGTTATCGTTTCATTGATCGGATGAACTGGCTGTAAGATCCCTTTTTTCACCAAGTCATATAGCATTTCGGTATGATGAATCACTTCTGCCTGGAATCCAAAATCCGGATATTCATTTTTAAAGATATTATAGGCATGCGGATCAACGGTGACGATTTTAGTAATACCGGCCTTTTCAAATTCTTTAATATTCGCTTCCGCCAACTCCTGGAACAAAAATTCGTTCCCCAGACGTCTTGGTGTATCGCCGGAGTTCTTTTCTTTATTTCCAAGGATAGCGAATTTGATGTTAGCTTTGTTCATAAGATGCACGAATGATTCTATAATCTTTTGTGCGCGGTTATCGAAAGCTCCCATTGAACCTACCCATAACAAATATTCAAACTCTTCTCCTGCTTTATTCAATTCCTTTACTGTAGGAACATAAAGATCCGGACGTGCCTCTCTCCATTTTTCCTTCTCTTTTCGGTTGAGTCCCCAAGGATTGCCTTGACGCTCTATGTTTGTCATCGCCCGTTTTGCATCCGGGTTCATCTTACCTTCTGTCATTACAAGATGACGGCGCAGATCGATTATTTTGTCGACGTGCTCGTTCATAACTGGACATTGATCTTCACAGTTTCTGCAAGTAGTACAAGCCCAAATTTCTTCCTCCGTAATCACATCGCCAATCAGTGACGGGCTATAGATATCTTCCGCCACAGCCCCTTCCAGGCCAGCCGCGACAGCAATTTGATTAGCTTTGGAATTAGTAAACGCAAATGCAGGCACCCACGGTTTTTGCTTTGTCACTAAAGCACCTGTTTCCGTCAAGTGATCGCGCAGCTTCGTGATCAGGTCCATGGGAGACAACATTTTCCCTGTGCCTGCTGCAGGACACATATTCGTACAGCGTCCGCACTCTACACAAGCGTAAAAGTCAATCATCTGTAATTGATTGAAATCAGTAATTTTCCCTACACCGAGCGCAGGCATGTCTTCTTCACTTTCTGCATTCTCCATCGCTTCAAAATCAATCGGCTTTAGTCTGCCCGCATGATCCAGCCGATGGAAATACGTATTTACCGGTCCGGCAATCAAGTGAGCATGTTTGGATTGCGGAACATAGACAAGGAACGTCAATAAAATAAGCAGATGAATCCACCAGTTAACAAAAAACACGGCTGCAGCTGCAGTTGGAGACATAAATCCAAACACTGTAGCGACCAGCGACGCCATTGGCTCTGTCACTGATGCAGGATTTCCTTGCCAAATCATATTCATCCCATTCGCCATAATTGTCGAAAGCATCAGACCGCCAATGAAGATGAGAACAAGACCTGATTTCCACCCTCTTTTCAGCCTGACGAGCTTCTCGATATATCGGCGGTGAAATGCCCAGACTACTGCAACCAGAATTAGAAATACTACAATTTCCTGAAAGAATGTAAAACCGTTATATATAGATCCCAGCGGAAGGTGAGACCCTGGTTTTAGCCCTTTCCAAATCAGATCTATCGCGCCAAACTGCACAAGCAGAAAGCCATAGAAAAACAATACATGAATTGTACCGCTTTTTTTATCTTTTAATAATTTCTTTTGTCCGAACACATAGACCCAGATCTTTTGAAGGCGTTCCTTCACATTATGATCGAATTCTTCTTTTCTGCCTAATCGGACAAATTGAGTCCGAGTCTTAATTAAATACGTAAATAACGAAAGTGCATATAAAGTAATCCCAAT